>WRMQ01000005.1 GCA_009777055.1 Oscillospiraceae bacterium | reverse complement strand
TTCTGGGACGAGCTGTAGGCCCCCGTACCGGTAACTGCCGTGCTGCCCGTTTCATCCGTGACCCGCACGATGTTGAACGTAAAAGCCGGGTCCGTGGGCGAGCCGTTCTTGTTGACCGTCTTGTTCACCTGGATGGCGGCGGTGGCGGGTTCAGGCGTCGTACCCGTCACAGTCAGCCCGCACCTGAGCTTGACCCACTTTGAATGGCCGATCAGCATGCGCTGATAAGGAATGGAAGTAAGGGGTGAAAAAAAGGCCAACATCTTTGCGCGCATTACGGGGTCAGGGTAGGTGTTGATATTGAGCAAAGTAGTCGTTTGCAGCAAATATCCTTCTATGCTGCCGCCCTGCAAAAAGTTTCTGTCGTCCGCCAGGGTGAACGCGACACTGCCGCTGCCGGTATAGTTTACTGTGTAATAGGCGGTTATATCAACGGCGGAGCCGCTTGTGATTGAAGCACCCGCTCCGTTTTTCTGAACCGTGACAGTGCCGCCGCCCGTGATGGTCCATGACAGCGTGGGATAGGATGAGCTGGTTGGCGGCTGGTAGCCTGTATACCCAAAGGTCAGGCGTTTTGTCGCATCGTCATAGCTCATCCAAAGGCTTGAGGTACTCTGCCCCGAAGCTGTGCTGTTGTAAGCCGTCATCAACGCTTCTATCCTTGCCAGAATCGTATAAAACCAGTTGAGAAAAGTGGTGTGGTCGTCCTCCATGCCAACAGCCCATGACCAGCCGTAAAACATGTCTGCAAAACCTATATCATAAAGCGTTGCGCTTCCGGGGATTAAAGGCAGCTTTTTGGGCCATAAAGTATCGTTAGTTGTGCTCCAGCTTGTTCCGCTTGGCGGGTTGGGATATCTATCCTTGAATTCATAGAACATAGCGGCGGCGTGCATTAGAATCGTCCGTTGGTCTGCGGTTACAGCGTTCGTGCCCGTAAGACCCATTAATTCGTTGAATTCGCTAAGGGTGAGCTTCGCTCCGTAATTCGGGAGCATAAGAGAATAAGCCAGCGCCGAGGGGAAATCTTTCCGGTTCTTTGCTTGCGTGTAGGTTCCTCCAAACCCGTATGTCAAGGTGGTACCGCTGGGCTTTTCGCTCGGCTGAGGCACTTCAGGGTCGCCGCACGTAAAAACGTGATTGGTGGGGGAGGACCCGGAGGATTGCAATGTAAATCCGGGAAAATGAGAATAAGGACCATTAGCCAATGCCGCAAGGTTGACATCGCTTTGATATGTATGTGTGGCGCTGGGGTTAAACGTGAAATTCTCCACATGGCTGTTTACCGTGCTGGGCGTACCTGTAACGGTGGCCGCCAGCGCGCCCCGCAGCGACAGCACAACCGCCAGCGTCACAACGACAACGCAAAGCGGCGCCAGGACAGCCAGTGCTATCCTCATGCGCTTTTTCCCCGCAAGGATTTTCCCCAAGGTTGCGTTAGACTCTGTGTTCATACGCGGCACCATCCTCCAATGAATCTGTTAAATGATCTGTTGTCATAGCTTGCTCCCTCCCCGCAGGGGCCATAGCCTGAAAACAACCCTGCCGACGATCTGCTCCTTCGGCACCGGGCCGAAGCGGCTGTCGCGGCTGTCCAGGGACGAGGGCCGGTTGTCGCCCAGGACGAACACCGTCCCGTCGGGCACCTGGTAGGGGAAGGGGATATCGCAGCTGCCCCGGCTGGGCTGCGCCACATAGGGCTCGGCCAGCGGCCGGCCATTGACCGTCACCATGCCGTTGTCATCAATATTCACCAGCTCGCCCGCCGCGGCGATCACGCGCTTGATATGCAGCTTGTTGTTGTGGTAGAACGCGATGACGTCGTTCTTCGCCGGGTTGTCCGTGTTCACCGCTAGGATGACCTCGTCCATTCGCAGCAGCGGGTTCATGCTCGAGCCGTCCACCTGCAATAAGGTCACCCACAGGTTTGTGACGATTATAATTGCGCCCGTGACTGCCAGGAGGCCCGCCAGCGCGCCCAGCGCCAGCTTTACATAGGCTTCCCTGCGCTCGTGCCGCGCGATTTCCCGCCTGAGCATCGGCAGGCCCGGGCGGCCAAGCCTGTCGACCTGCTCGCGTATTATATTCAATTCCATTGTTAACATCCTTTTTGTTTTTACGTCCTTGGCCTCCCACGCGGGAAGCCGGTTTCAGCGCGCCCGGAGCAGGAATTCCTTTTCTCTTCTTTCTTGCTCAAGCTCCTTTTCAAGATCGTATATCATCATGAGCAGGTGTTTTTTGCTCAGCGCCCGCAGCTGCTTTTCCGTGATAGCCGAGCCGGTTCCGTTCGGCAGCGACGAAGGCAGGCACGAATCCAGCAGTCCCAGCACGTCGTCCATTTCGGCTTCGCTCAGATTATTCTGGTTGGTCCGCACGATTCATCCCTCTCCCTCAAAAGTTACGGTAGCATAAAAACCTTCGGTTGTGCTTGAAAACTACTCCAACCGCAAAAAACAATGCCTGAACCGCAGGTGGCCATACATGGGGCCGGGTTATTTCCTGCCCAGGCGCGCTTTCAGGCGCTTGATTTCTTCCTCGGCATCCAGCTGCTGCCGCCTGGCCAGCCTGCCGTGCTCCGTGGCGATCCCCTCAAACCCGCTTTCCCGCTTGAGCTTCCGCTTGCAGGCCCGCCACAGGACCAGGCCCGCGGCGATGCCCAGCAGCAGGGCGGCAAGCTCCAGCCAATTACTCATAGCCATAAAGATCGTCCGCCTCTTTCCGCAGCGCGTCGCGTTCCTCCACGATCCTGCGCCGCTTCCGAATGTAAAAAAAGCATACCAAATATGGAATCAGAAGAAACGCCCAAAAGCCCAGGGACACGGCGTTCGCGCTGACCAGGACGATGTCCATCACGGGCAGCGTGTCTGGCGGTTCGGTGGGCGGCTCGGTGGTCGGCACGGGCAGCGCCGCAATCGTCCGGGGCTCCACCAGGCCGCAGCGGGCGCATTTACGCGCTTCAGTGCCCTCCGTGCCCTCCCCGGCTGGGGTTTCCACCTGCCATTCGTCGAAGTCGTGGCTGCCGATGGCCGGGATACTTTCCTCGTAGCTGTGCGCGGAGTCGTTGGCGCAGACGAAGGTTTTCTTCCCCGGCTCGAGGCAGGAGGGTTCGAGCTTACCGGCCTCTTTGTACTCGTGTTTGAGCGGCGCAATGCGCTCGGTATATTTGTCACCGCAGCGGGTGCAGGCGAAGGTTTTCTCGCCCGCCTGTTCGCAGCCGGGGTTGACAATGGATTCTTTGTAGTCATGCCCGAGGGCCGGTATTGCGCCATACTGGTCATGGCGCTGATCACGGGTACAGGTCCTGTGCCTTTCCCCCGCCTCGGTGCAGGTGGGCCGCCTGTCGGTCACCCAGCCGCCCCAAAGGTGGTCGGTGGCGAAAATAGTATCCGCGTACTGGTGCCCGCAGACGCCGCAGGTGTATTCGACCCTGCCGTCCTCCATTGCCGTGGCCGCGACCCGCTGGGTTTCCGCGTATCGGTGCCGGCCCGCGTCGCATTCATCAAGCGGGGCGGCGCGCGCGGACAGGCACAGCAAGGCCGCGAGGAGCACGGTCGTCCGGCATATCCGGACGATGCGTTTGATTTTACGCATACAAACCTCCGTGCCTATATTCGGCTCCATTTGTCCAGGGCTTCTTTCAGCGCGGCGTAATTGCCGCGGCCGACCGGGATGATTTTTTTGTTGACGAGTGTCACTTGATCGAACGCCGCGCGGTATACCGCGTTCAAAGCCACCAGATAGGAGCGGTGGATCCGGATGAAGCCGTGGCCCTTCAGGCGTTTTTCCAGGTTGGACAGGCTGTCTTGAAAAAGGAATTTGCCGGTTTTGTACCAAACGCAGATCATGTGGTTCAGTGCCGGTTCGAAATAGTAGATATCCCGCAGGTCAATTTGGCGGTACTCTCCGGCGCAGTTGAGGAAAATGTAATGGCGTTCCAGCCGCAGGGCGGCCTCCAGGGCACTCTCGAATACCGTCTCGAACCGGGTGTAGCCGCCTTTTTCAACGTAATTGTAGGCCCCCGCGTCGAACGCCTGGTAAAAATATTCCTTCTTCGTCGCCCAGCTGTGGTACAGGATAATGCCGTCATAGCCCGCTTGCCGCACCGCTTCGGCGACCACCTCGCAGCCGTTGAAGGGCTCCAGCACAAGGATGCTGGCCGCGGAGGAAAAGGCCGGATCCAGCATCTCGAACAGCAGCGTCTGGCTGCTGGAAAACTTCGTGAAAAGGGCCGGAATCTGTTTCCGTTCGCAGATCGCCCGGCACAGCGCCGCGTGCCGGTCCAGCTCCGCCGGGTTTGTGTCGCATATGACGATGCGCAGGGCATTCAAGCAGGTCACCTCCTGTCGGGTTTCATTTTTGAAGAATGCGTTTTCACGTCAATTTGCATGGTCCCGGTTCCTCCGGGAAGATCCCCCGGCCCTGTTTTATAGCAGAGCCGGGGATTTGAACGGCCTTTGCTTTGGACGTCCCCGAAATATATAAGTATCCGTTCGGATACGTAATCGGCGCCGTCCCCGCGCCCCCCGGCATCCTTGCAGAGCCGGGGGGAAGGACAAAGGAAAGAACAAAGAAAGAGAAAAGTGAAGAAAGTAAAATCAGGGGATTCTGTTAGGACTTGACTGCCGCGGAGCACTGCGCCGGGACGCTAAGCAGGATTCTTTTCGCGCCGTTTGCGCTTCCTTGCCAGAAGAACCACAGTCACGAAGCCCGCGCAGCTGCCGCCCATAATGACAAGCCAGAGGGCCAGGTTGTTCAGGTCGTCGGTTTTCGGCAGGGTGAACCTGCCGGGCTTGCTTGCGTCCGCGTCAGGCTCCCCGGTTCCCGGCAGGGCATAGTCCGGCCCGCCCTCGTTTGCGCTTGAAGCGGGCGCGGCGGTGGTCGTTGGGGGCTCGCGCTTGACCGGCTCGGATTTCGGGAGCGAAACCGCGTCGCGGGGCAGGACGACCAGGTAGGGCGCGATGATGTACTCGCTGCTTTCAGCGTCCATTTGCGCCACGAGATATAATCCGTCGGGCAAGCCCGCGAAAACAGCCTTGCCTTCGCTGTCCGTAAGCTTGGCGCTTCTCTCAATATGATTCGCGGCGGCATATCTGTTGAGGGCTGCGGCCAGGGCGATATTCTTTTCTTCGGTCAGGTTTAAAAAATCGGCCCCCGCGCCGGAAAACGCCTGCGAAGCCTCATACATCACACCGCCGCTTCCCTCTCTCTCGCCGGCGACGCGGCAGACTGCCACGTTGATCCCGGCGAGCGCTTCTCCGCCGTATTTTATAATGATCGTCAGGGGTTCCGGCCCGGCGGCGGACACGGCGTGCGCGGCCGGCAGCAGCAGGCAGGCGGCCGCGAGCGTAATTAACAGCAATCGTTTCATAAGTAAACGATTCCTCCTTTGCGGATTTTCCTGCACCGCAGGACCGTGAATATTAGCAGGGCCGGCAGGGCCGGAACCATAAACAGCAAAATAATATTGAACTTTTCGAGCCGCTTCGCGTTGGCGTGGATTTCCTTCCAATCCTCGCCCGGCGCGTTCTCCGTGCGCTGCCCGCGCACCAGCAGCCGGTGGGTGTTCACGCCGTAGGGCGTGCAGGTAACCAGGGTGCAATAGTCCATGTCCGGGTCGATGTCCAGGGTTCTGAGCTGGTTGGGCAGCACGGTCTGGATGTCGTCCACCCGGTAGGTCAGGGTTTCGCCCAGGACGAAGAGCGTAAAAACGTCGCCCTCGGCCAGCTTGTTCAGGTGGGTCAGCAGGGTGGACGAGGGCAGGCCGCGGTGCCCTGTAATAAAGGAGTGGGTTCCGATGCCGCCCACTGGCAGCGAGGTTCCCTGCATATGCCCCAGGCCCTCCTGCAGCACGCCCTCGTCCGTGCCGTGGTAGATGGGCAGCTTGACGTCGATCTTGCCGATGGTCAGGATGCCCATAACCCCGCGGCCGGCGTTGAGCCGCGCCCTGTACGCCTGCGTACTCTCCGGCGTGAACTCGAAGCGGTTGCTTTCGCGCAGGAGCTGCCTGTTGTATTCCCGCGCGGCCTCCAGGGCCTCCTGTATTTTTTCGCCGTCCATGCCCGAAACGTCTTCGAAGTAGTGCGCGACGGCCTGGGCCTGGCTGCGGGAATTGAGATAATTGCCTATAAAGGGGTACAGCGCCGCGCAGAGGCCTATGAGGAACACCAGTATAAAAGCGCCGCCGATGGCACAGGTTACATACTTCTTCTTCATAGGCCTCATCTCATGTTGTCTATTCTTTGGAGCCGGCGTTACGCCGCCTGCATCGCTCCGGCGCGCCTTTTCCTGCGCACGAAGAAGGCGAAGCCGAATGCCGCCAGGCCCATAAGGGCGCAGCCGCCGAGGACCACCTTCACCGCGCCGATGCCGCCGGTGCCGGGCAAAATGCCGCCGCTCATATGGGGGACGTTCACCTGGCTTCCGGCCTCAGCAGCATTGTTGCCAACCTTGATATGGGGTACGCCCTCCGTGCTTGAGATCACGATCTCGATGGGGTTCGTGGCGGTTTCGTTGAAGCCCTCGGGGGGCAACGTCTCTTGCAAGCTGTACGTCCCGATGTCAAGGCCGATGATGTAGATCATGCCGTCCCCGTCGGAAACGAGGGTATCGATTTTGTTTTCATCCGCTGCGTCCGTGACAATGTACTTGCCGCCATCCTCGATGAACCAGAGCTTCTTTGCGCCGTCGAACAGGTTGAACTTGGCATTTTCCAGGCCGTTTGTCGTGCTCGCCGCCTTGCCGCCGTTGGCGTCGTAGGCGAGGATGTCCAGCTTGAAGGTTTCCACATCGGCTATCTTCGCTTCGGAGCTCCCGGTTCCCTCGTCGTAGGGGTCGTTGCTGTACTTCAGGGTGGCGCTGTTGTCCGCGCCGAGAGAATCAGCGGCTGCCGCGGTCAGCACGGCGGAGTAGGTGATGACGATAACCTTGCCGGCGTTGACTTTCTGGGCGAAGATATTCACGAAGTCGATTTCGATTTTAGTGCCGCCCTCCTTGGGGCCGGAGGCGATAGGGTTATGCGTTACGTCATAATTTGTGCTGGCGTAGCCGACTGCGTTGATGGTCACGCTAACGTCATCGTTAAAGCTCAAACCCTTGCTCATCTCGTCGACCACAATGAATTCATAGCTGGTGTAGCCTTCCATCGCCGGAACTTTTGTGGTGATTTCAAAGTATACAGTGTCGCCGATCTTGGCGTCGATGCTGCTGTCGTAGGTTTCGCCGTCCTTGGAAACCTGCTTGTCCGTAATCGTCGGCAAATCAACCTTGAGCTGGACGGTATTGTTGTTGTTCTCCTGGGAGGGCGCTTCGACGGTGTAAAGGTTGCTGAAGCCCTTGCCGCCTGATGAAGTGTCCACAACCAAATAGTAACCGTAGTCCAGGCCGGTAAACTTTACGCTGTTCGCGTCGATTTGCGTGGCGGTTTTCTTCGTAAGGTCGAAACCGTGGTCCTTGGCGAAGGCCGTCAAGGCAATGTTCAAATCAATGAGGTCGCCTTCGTCGCGATGGGCATCAATGTAGCCCAGGAGGTCAGGGTCGACAAACCCTTCGTTGCCCTCCACGCCCAGGAAAGCGGTGAAGTCGATTGCGGGCACGTAGCTGTAGTTTTCACCGCTGGCCGATGCGTCGAAGAGCTTGTAGGCGGTGAAGTTGGCGCTGTCGATGACATAGTTGTTGGGCGCGTTGATGGTCAGGGTCGCGTTTTCGCCAGCCGCCGACACGCTCATCGGCAGGGCGAAGGCCAGGGTCATGGCCAGCGCCAGGATCAGGGGGATGATTTTTCGAAGTTTCATGCTTTGGGACTCCTTTTCTTTTCTTTTTGTTTTTTTTAGGGGGCTTTATGTGAACCCGCGGATGCGGGGGGATGCTACAGACCGGCCGGCCGCCGCCTGCGGCGTTTGTATGCCGCCGCGCCCGCGCACGACAGGAGCATAAGCAATGTGCCCGCGGCGATGGGTACCGCCGCACCTATGCCGCCGACCATCGGGAAGATTGGGCCGCCTGTCAGCGCATTGTAATAGTAGATGATCTCCGTGTCTTCGTTGATCTCCATAGCCGGGGGCATGCCCTCCGCCATCTCCGCGCCGCCGACGGAATAACCGGCGTAGTCGCACAGCGTGATGGTCTTTTTCGTGAAAAACGTCCCTAACAGCGCCGCGCCTTTTTGCAGCCCGTCGACGATCGGCGGCGACAGCATGGCTTCGGTGCCCAGCTCCAGGTACCGCTGGGTGACCGTCACGATGCCGCCGGGCGTCGCTTCGCTGTGCCAGGTGGTGTTGGACCAGAAGTTTTTACCGTTGTATGCCGCCATAGCGGTGTTTTCGAACACCTTCCCATAGTCAACGACCTTCGCGGTGATTTCCACGGAAACCGAGGCCTGCTGGCCGTCGAAGGGCACCGTCCACACCAGGTCGGTTTCGCCGATGAACATGTCGTTGGCTTTTGCGTACGCAATCTGCGTCAGAACCTCGTCCTCGTTATCCGGGGTGATGCTGCTACTGAGATATTCCAGACCCGCGGGAAGCGTATCGTAAATGGAAAGGCTCAGTTCCACATCCACCGGCGTGATTTTTGCGTAGCCGTTCGTTCCTCCGGGACTGGCCACATAACCCGACGCACCGGTAGCATATGTGTTCGCGCTGGTCAGGGACGCGCTGATATAGCCGCTTCCGCCGCCGCCGCCGCTTCCCACACCGTTTCCGCCGCCGGGTTGGGTTCCCGGGTTGCCGCCGTAATATCCGCCGCCGCCGCTTCCGCTGGCACGGTTATTTGTAAGCGTATATGTGGAACTGCCGCCGGTGCCTAAAGCTCCGTTTGTGGTATTTGCGGAAGGAGTATTTGAGTGCGCCAATTGCGTACCGCCGGCGCCGCCTGTACTGTTGCCTCCGTTGGCGCCGGCTGTAGCCGACGTTCCGCCACCCGCGCCGCCGTTTGCGTTATGGCCCGCGCCGCCGCCGCCGCCAGCTACCAGAATGCGGTCTGAAAGCGCGGTTCCGCCCTTTCGGATATCGGTAGCGCCGCCGCCTGTGAGGTTTGGGTCCGCTATACTTGAGCCGCCGCCGTTATATCCGGCCTGGCTGCCGACGTAAATATACAGGGTATCATCTTTTTCAAGATAAATTTCACCGTATGAATAGCCGCCCTTGCCGCCCTGATACGTCGTGCTGTAGTTGCCGCCCTGCGCGCCCCAGGTCTCCAGCTTGTAGGTACCGGACGCCGGAACCGTGTATTCATAGGCTTCGTTTTTCTGCGGGAACAGTTCCGGATCCAAATTCGGCAGATCCTCCACAGTGATCGTGTAGGTGATCGTATTGCCGACATAAACGGGCCACGGCTCCTGTTCCGTGCCTGGGCCGGGAGATGCGCCTTTGTTCACGTTCGGGTCGGTGGGCATACGCGCCTCGTAGCAGTAGATGATGGTCATATCCTCATACCACCTGCCCGGAAGCCCCTGTATGAGAGGCGCTGTGTCGGAGCCGAGCTTGTAGCCCGCGTAGTTATAGCCGCTGATCGCCTCGGGACCGGTCGGGTCGAAATAGTCTCTGCCGGTCTTTAGGTCATCGGGAGAGGGCTTCGGGGGCAGCAGCGGCGTGCTGTCCATCAGATGATATTCTTCCGTGACCATAAATGTGTCGCCGGTTTCGTAGTAGAGTATGACCGTTTTACCCGGGCGCAGTACACTCGCGTAGCTGGGCAGCGCCGGGTTGGGCGGCTCCGTTGTTTTTACGGTTACGCCGCCGTCGTCCGACCAGCCGGCGAACTCCTTATAGCCGGTGTTGCCGCCGAAATTGGTGATCTTATACGGCATCGCGCTGAGATTTGTGATGGCGTTCGCCGCCTCCGGGCAGGACGAAACGTCAAAGGGAGCGCCGTTTGCCAGCAGGAGGTTGTAGGAGCTGTTCCTGCCGTCATTGTGATCCTGGCATTCGCATTCGTAGAACAGGAACATGCTGTTCTGGCGTTCGGTGTAGGTGGTCTTGTATTCCCGGTATTCGATCCTCACCGCGTTGTCGGTGAAGTACAGCGTCAGCACAAGCTCCGGCTGACCCACCGCGCCTTGTATCTGCGACGCGGTGAATACGGGCGCGGGAGGCTCTCCGGGCACGCGCGCGCCGACGCCCTTGCTGTATTCATTGAAATAGGTCCAATCGCCGTCGAGGCTACCCTTGCCGGTGACCGTCAGGCCGCTTTGAATAAAGCTGATGTAGGTGACCGTCAGGTTCCAGTCCGCGCCGAGGGAGGCCGTCGCCGTGCCGGTGTACAGGATATCGGAGGGATTGGCCTCGTTGACGCAGTTGATCCTGATTTTGGGGATGCATTGATAGTAATATACGACGACCGGGTCGGTGAGCGAAGCCACGTCCCAGGCGGACGGCGGAGCGCCCGGCGTATAGCTGTCGATAGGTGTTTCGCCGTCAAACAGCCGGTAGCCGCAGTACACCCAGCCCGTGAGCCCGACGTTCCTGCCCGTGCCGTTGTAGACGGCGGGCGGGACCACGCCCGTTTCGGTATCGGGGTAGAGCATGGTTGTGTCGGGGTGGGCGAGGTCGCGGTACTTTTCCGTCACGGTTTTGATGCCGGTGGCATGATATGTGCCGTTTGACGTATCGGTTACCTGGTCCGCCGGGTCGGAGGCCCAGAGCATTTTAAACTGCACCTCCGACGGGTCGTGCCCGTTAAAGAACGCGCCCGTGCTTGCCTCGGCCTTGAAGTTGAATTTGACCGTGGCCGAGGGCAGTGCGGTAAAGTAGAAGGTGATGCGCTCCTGGCCTTTCTCCGTGGTTTTGATCGCGTACAGCTCGCCCAGAGCGGACGGATCCACGCCGCTTATTGAGTACCACGGGTCGTCCCCGTCCATTTGCAGGGTCATGTTCTCAGGGAGTAGGTCGGTTACGATGAAGTAGTAGGCGCTGTAGTTTGGCTCGAAGCGGTAAGTTGCGTTCAGCGTGGGCTTTTGCAAGGTTGTGTTGGAGCTGCCCTCCCCGAAAGCGCCGTTGCCGCTTTCGCCCCAGACCCATACGTCGCCGCTGGCGGCCTGGGAAACGACGCCGTTCCCTGAAATCCACAGGTCGATGATCCCTCTGCTTTGCAGAAGTCCCAATTCCGTGGGAGAGTACAAATTCGTCGTGCTGTTCATGCCAAGGTTATAAACGTCATTCTGCCCCCAGCCGTAAAACTTGCCGCCGGCGGCTTTGACAATCGTAAAGTTGTCGCCCATATATACATCCGTGACGCCCAGGTCGTCCATCGTGTCTATTTCACCCGGAAGCGACCCTGACGGGACGGACCCGCGGCCCAGCTGCCCCATGTTGTTGTTGCCCCAGCTGTAAAATTTGCCGTCGTCGCCTCTGGCTATGCCGTGACCGTACCCGAACCAGACATCGGTGATGTTTTTGCCGGACAACGTTGTGACTTCCTTGGGCGCGGCCAGGTTTGTCGTGTCGCCGAAGCCGGTAATGCCTGTGGCGCCGCGCCCCCAGCTGTATATTTTGTTTTCCGTGGTTTTGACCATGACGGTGCCGCCTGTGACGCCGTAGCCGGGTGCCGTCCATACGTCCGTGACGGTCTTGCCGTTCAATAAATTGCCCGCGAAGCCGAAGGAAGTAAGCTCAAAAGGCGTGACTTCCGTAAAAGAGAGGTCTATGGGCCCGTTCCTGCCAAGCTCACCCATGGCGTTATAGCCCCAGACGTAAAGCTTACCGGCTGCGTCCTTCGCGATGAAGGCGTGTCCGCAGGGATAAATTTCTGTTATACCGTTCAGATTGTTGTTAAGCGCCGGCGTAACCGCCGAGACAATGCCCATGCCAAGCAGAGCAATAGTACTGCCCCAGACATAAAAATCTCCGGTTGATGTTTTAACGATGACGCTGTCGTCTAATGAAGTAGGAGCGATAGCGATCCACACATCGGTAACGGCCTTGCCGTTCAGATTATTGCCGCTCTGCCCGACCTCGATAAACGTGGCGTGCACGGCGTTTCTGCCGGTAGAGTTGGCAGTATTCCCGGCGGAATACAGCTTACCGTCCGTGCCCACGGCAAAGGTGGTCTTGTTGCCGAAAACGATTTTGGCGATGTCCTTGCCGTCCAGGCTGGGAATGTGAACCGGGGTCAATTGATCCGACGTGTCGTTGTTGCCAAGGTAATAGCCGCCGCCGTAGCCCCAGCCGTAATACTTACCGTCCGTGGCTTTGGCGATAAAGCTGCGCCTGTAATCGCTTTTCCATATCTGCTCAAACACAAGCCGCGTGTCGGCCGGCCCGCTGTCGCTGGTATACGTCAGCACCGGCAGTTCGGTGATCTCGGTGGGGGTGTTGCGGTCCGCGGTGTCGCCCAGGCCCAGCTGGCCGGCACCGTTGTATCCCCAGCTGTAATATCTGCCCTCGGCGTCCTTGGCGATGGAGGAGCCGTTCCGGCTCCAGAGATCCGTGATAAATTTCCCGTCCAGCGCGGAGATCTGGGTGAGGGTGGAAAGGGCAGAACCGCCCCCCAGCCCAAGCACTGTACCTCTCCCCATTGAGAAAAGCTGTCCGTTGGTGTTTTTTGCCATAATCGCGGCGTTGTAGATGTTAGCGTCACTGTTTAAATAAATATCTGAAATACCCTTGCCGCTCCAGCCGGAGGTTAGCTCTTCGGGCAAAAGCCGTGCGCCCCAGCCGACGGAGGCGGTATACGGGCCCCATGTGTAAAACTTGCCGTCCGCGTCCTTCGCGATTTTAGTGTAAATGTATTGGCCCATGAAAAGCTCGGAAATGTTTTTGCCGAGTAACACCCCGGTGATCTGAGTGGGTATATTCCTGCCAAGATCATCGCCCAGGCCCAGATCCCCGAGGCTGCTGTTATATCCCCAGGCGTAAACCTTTCCGTCCAGCCCCTTCGCGAAAACAGATAGTTCAGTTGAGTTGCTGCCCGAGAAATACAAATCTGTGATATTTAACCCGTTCAGTCCGGTGATCTCGGTAGGCCAGGCTCTGTTTGTGTTATCCCCCAGGCCCAGGTGGCCGTTGTCGTTACGCCCCCAGCCGTACCATTTTCCGTTATTTCCTTTGGCGATGCCAGAATACTCGGAAGCAACAACCTCAACGATGCCCAAACCGTTAAACGCGGTGATTTGTTCGGGCAGGCTTCTCCGTGTGGTATCACCAAGAGCCAGCGATCCGGAGGAGTTGAATCCCCAGCCGTACCATTTACCGTCAGCTCCTTTTGCAAATACACCTGAGCTGCCAACGAGTCTGAATCCGGTAATATTTTTGCCGTTCAGCGCCGTGATCTCTGTGGGCACGTCTCTGTTTACGGTATCGCCCAGAGCCAGCTGGCTGTTGATGTTCTGACCCCATCCATAAAACTTGCCGTCCGCGCCCTTGGCAAACACAGAACGAACGGATATCAATATATCCGTAATGTTTTTGCCGTTCAGCGCCGTGATTTCTGTGGGCACGTCTCTGTCTACGGTATCGCCCAGGCCCAGCTGACCGTTGTTGTTGGATCCCCAGGCGTAAAATTTGCCGTTGGCCGCTTTGGCTATATTAAAAGCGATGGTGCTGTAACTCCCGCCCTGCCATATATCCGTAAACACCCCGGCGTCAAAGGAGAAGTTGGGGTTTAGCGTGGGGGTGGTTCTGTCTGTGGTGTCGCCCAGGCCCAGCTGGCCGTAGAGATTGTAACCCCAGACATACGCCTTGCCGTCCGCGCCCTTGGCGAAGACAGAAGCAACGTTGTTTTGACTTTCGAGAGCATAAAGCTCAGTTATATTTTTGCCGTTCAGCGCGGGGACCTCGGTGGGTGTGTTGCGGTTGGCCGTATCGCCTAAAGCCAGCTGTCCCTGGCCGTTATACCCCCAGCTGTAAAATGTACCGTCCGTGCTTTGCGCAAAGAAAGAACCATAACAGCTGGATGAGGCGGTTCCCAGCACCGGGTATATTTTGGAAATATTTAACCCGTTCAGACCGGTGATTTCGGTGGGCTCATATATCGTGGACAACGCGCTCGGACCCAGGCCCAGCTGGCCGTTGTTGTTCCGTCCCCAGCCGTAGAATTTGCCGTTCGTGCCCTTTGCGATGAAACAGCCGCGCCCCGGATAAACCTCCTCAATGTTTTTCCCGTTCAGCCCCGTTATTTCGATGGGCTCAAGGTATGATGTGGGGGCAGTAAGGTTGAAGCCCTGCCCCATTTCGCTAAAGAAGTTGCTTCCCCAGCCGTAAAACTTGCCGTCCGCGCCTTTCGCGACGACGGAAGGCTGTGTCGAAATTGATATCCAAATGTCGGTGATATTTAATCCGTTCAGGTTTGTAATCTCTGTGGGAGTATTACGCGCCGTCATATCGCCCAGGCCCAGCTGTCCGGCGCTATTCCTTCCCCAGCTGTAAAGTTTACCGTCAATGCCTTTCGCAATGACAAAAGAGTCTGGCGCCCAAATATCGGTGATGTTTTTGTCGCTCAGCGCGGTGACCTCGGTGGGGGTGTAGCGGTGGGTCGCCGAGCCGGAATCGCCCAGGCCCAGCTGGCCGTTGTTGTTACTCCCCCAGCTGTAAAACTTCCCGTCCGCGCCTTTCGCGAAGGTAAAATTGTTTCCCACCCAAATATCGGTAATGCTTTTGCCGTTCAGCCCGGTGATCTCGGAGGGGGTGTAGCGAGTCATCGCACCGCCCAGGCCCAGCTGGCCGACGTCGTTCGCCCCCCAGCCGTAAAACTTCCCGTCCGCTCCCTTTGCTACGAAGAAGTAATTACCTGCATGAATCTCGGTAATATTTTTTCCGTTCAGGCCCGTTATCTCAGTGGGAGTGTCACGGTCTGTGGTGTCGCCCAGGCCCAGCTGGCCGAGGTTGTTCCGCCCCCAGCTGTAAAACTTACCGTCCGAGCCCTTTGCTATGGCCTCGTGGTTGTTGCCGGCCCATATCTCCGTAAACACAAGCCCCTCAGGCTCGCCCGGGTCGCCGGGCTGTGCCGGCGCGTTTTGTGCCGCGCGGGGGTTTGTCAGGTTGAGGGTGTAGTCTATGGTGCTGCCCGCGTTGATTTCCACGGGGTTCAGCAGGGCGCCGTTGCCCCCGGCCGCGTCCTTGCTCAGCGTGAAGGGGTCGGGAGGAAGCGGGGGGTCGCCCGGCCCCGGCGGCTCGGGCGGCTCGGGCGGAACCTCTTTTTTATAGTAAAGCTCGGTAATATTGTCGTCGGGGACCGCGCCGTAGGTAAGCATATCCAGCGGGATTTGGGGGTCAGGGTAGGTGGGGTGCCGGTTGGAGCCCACGTAGTTCCAGACGTCGCCGCCGTCGGTGATGGTTTTAGGCGGCGTGATCCTGTATCTGTCGCCGGAGACACCCCAGTTTACGTTGTCGTTAAAAGTCCCGCCGGAAAGGAACATGGCGTTGATGCTGGAAAGGATGGGCTTGGTCTGCTCTGTCGCGATCACATTGCTCCTGTTGCTGACGTCCAGAAATTTCACGGTAGCATGGGTCGTCACCGGCTTCATGGTGGATTCACGCAAAAAACGGATGCGCTCGAACTTCATGATCGAAAGCACAGCGGGCGCGGGTCCGGTGTAATAGCCGGTGAAAGCGCCGAAGCCGCAGTAGCTGTTCGGTGTGATATTGCCGCTTTTGTTGAGATTCTTCGGGTTCTGCATATCGACGATCAGCTGCGCCTTGCCGCTTAAGGGAGCCGCCATAAACAGCTTGAATTGCCCTGTGGTCGTGTTGCGCAGCATCTGGAACCGGTAGACCTGGTCAGGCGCGCCCGTAATGCCGGTGGCGATGGTCATGACCGGGACGCATTTCTTGACGAACTCGCCGCGGACGTCGAAATATTCGTCGTCCGGCTTCCAGCCGTCGATCCAGACCAGCTCCATTTTGGCGGGGGCGGGGATGTTGGGGTCGTTGCTGCCGGGGCAGGAGATGACAATGGCATAGCCGGTGTATTTGGAAGAAATGCTGGACATGGCGCCGTTGATAAACGTGCCCACAGCCCATTTTCTGGTGTAATCCATGTCGTCCGGTATAATATCGAAGGTAACCTCCACGCAGCGCAGCAGCGCCTCCGCGTACCAGAAGTCGAAGGTGCCGGCTGTTTTGTCGTAGCCGTAAAATTTCAGATTGCGGTAGACGTCGGGCCATTTCAGGTTGCCCGTCGCCGGGTCGGCAACCGCGAACTGGTTGTCCGGCGCGAGTACGGCGAAGTTGTTCTCATCCCTCCAGTCCGACTTGACGACATGGCGCTCGCCTCTGTTTTTGTCGCGGGGGAGCAGGTCCTGCGTCTTTGTGCCGTGGCCGTATACCGGCGCGTAACCGCCGATGCCTGTCGGCGTGTAGATAACGTCGTCGTCCGGCAGCCTTGGGTCGGTGCCGGATGTGCCCGGTGTGAAGAGGATGGGGTCAGTTCCAGGGTGGTCCAGCGCCCACGAGGTCCAGGCCGACATGGACGTGACCCGCCCCTCCTGGCCGTATTGCGCCACCTCGTCCTCTTCATAGGCGGTGGGGTAGTTCCATATGACGTCGGCCACGGTTACGGGCCCGGCCGTCAACGCGGGCAGCAAGGACAATATGCCCGTGAGCACGACCACAGCAGCCAGCAGCGGCGCAAAGACAGCCAAAGCGATCTTCCCGCGCCGTTTGTCCGCTAAAATTTTCCCCATGACCGTATCATTCCTCTTCATTCTTCCGCACCGTCCTATGTTTTTTATGCAATACTTCCGAGCCGTGAGAGCGGCCATATGCTGAACCTGACCTTCCCCGCGAGCTGCTCCCTGCTCACCGGCCCGAAGCGGCTGTCGCGGCTGTCTATGCTGTCCGCGCGGTTGTCGCCCAAAACGAACACAGTCCCGGATGGGATTGTGTATGGGAACTCGATATCGCAGCTGCCCAGGCTGGGCTGTGTGATATACGGTTCGTCCAAGGGCCGTCCGTTGACGGATACGATGCCCCCGCTGTCGATGTCCACCCGGTCGCCCGCCGTGGCGATCACGCGCTTGATGTGGAGCTGATTGTCGCGGGTAAAGGCGATGACGTCTGTCTTCTCGACAGTCTCGCTTTTCACGGCCAGAACGATCCCGTCTGTCTGCAGCAGCGGGTTCATGCTGGAGCCGTCGACCCGCAGCACCGAAACCCAAAGGTTCGTCACTAGAATAACCGCGGCCGCAGCCGCCAGGATAGCTGCCAAAATGCCGCCTGCCAATCGTCCGTAAGACGCCATCCGTTCGCAGCGCGCGATTTCGCCGCGAAGTATTTCCACGGTCGGATACCCAAAGGCGCCGGCTTGTTTACGCACGTTCTGTTTCATTTTTAACGTCCTCTTTGTTTTTTTAACGGCCTGATTACTGCCGTCCTTGCGAAGAGCCCGCCTGGTACGCCAGGAGCATCCGTTCTTTTTCCCGTATTTCCTGTCGCAGCCTTTCTTGCAGATTGCAGACCATGATCAACAGGTGCCTGCGGTTGAGTGAGCGCAGCTGTTGCTTCGTGATAGTTGCGGCCTCGGCCGGGGGTTCGCGTTGGGCCTGGGGAGGCGGCGCGTCGGTTGTGCTGCCGATTTGCTCAAGCAACGCGTCCCAACCGCAGTCATCCGGCGCGTCAAACGGCTGCTGTTGGACAGCCTGATATTGCCACGCGTTTTGTTGGGGCGGATAGACGTATTGCTGTTGATAGGCGAAGCCCTGCATATTATCCATAGCTCTTCCTTTTCTTTCAGCGTCCTGTTGACTTGCGCCGTATTGGAAAGATTGAAAATACCACTTGACCTGTCAGCGGCTTAAAGCGGTATACTTCATTTGACTTTCACTGCCGCTGTTGTGTATACTGGCATAGCTGCCTGCGTTTCGCGAGTTCCGCACATTCGCGTGACACGGCGCGCAACCCGCTATACCAAAGGGGTTCGCACACGCCCTGACGGCTTGCGTGACGGCTTATTTTTTTGCAATGTGCCGCGCAAAAATAAAAACCGGCGCAGCCGCGGGCTTTCAAGGGTCCCCGGCCGCTTGTTCGTATTTTTGGCATGGCAAAGCAGGCGGCTCCTTGCCGCCCGGAAAATTATTGGAGGCAACTACGCCGCCAACGCCAGCTCGTCGAGCTTGTAGACAGCCTTGAAGCGCTGCTCCATCAGGGAATGGACGTAGGTTTCCTCCGCCGTCCTGATGGAGGAATGGCCCAGCAGCCTGCTGATGGTCGCCGTGTCCACGTGGAGCTCCGCGCAGCGCGTGGCGAAGCTGTGCCGCAGCGCGTGGTAGCCAAAATGGGGCAGCCGCGCCCGTTCCAGCAGCTTGCCGAAGCGGTATTGCAGCACACGGGGCTCCACCGGCCCGCGCCGCCCCTCCATCACGAATTCGCCCCCGGCGCGCTGCCGTTTTGCACGCAGCAGCCGCAGAAGCAGGGTGTTGACCGGGATGTCCCGCTCGGAGGCTTCGCTTTTCGGCGCGTCCATCACGATAGCCGTTTGAGGCCCGGCCTTCGCTCCCTGCCCGTAAAGGCTCAAGCGCTGGAGCGTATGGCTGACGTGGATTACGCCGCTTTCAAGGTCCACGTCGCCCCAGCGCAGCGCGCAGATTTCGCCCACGCGCATGCCTGTGTTCAGCGCGATCATGACGTCCAGCCCAAGGGCGGAGCCGCTGCCCCGGATCGCCGCCAGCGCCGCCTTTTCCACGGCTTCCTGCTGCCCGCGCGACAGCGCGCTGACCTTCTTGCGTTTCGGCCGCGGCAATGAAATCCCTTCGCAGACGTCCCCCGCCATCGCGCCCGACCGCGCGGCCTGCTTCGTCACGCCCGCGAGGAAGCGGAATATGTTCAAAACCGTGCCGCCGCTCAGGCCGGACCCGCGCAGGCCGTCCAGGAAGCACGTTACGTGCCCCGGCGTGAGCTGGTGCGCCGGGTACGTCCCCAGCCCGGGCAAAAGATGGTTGTGCACGATCCTGTGGTAGCTGCTCAGCGACGACGCCTTGATATGGCTTGCCCCCTTTTGCGCCAGGTGCGCCAGCAGGTGCTCCCGGAACGGCGCGGTGCTCCCGGCCGGGCGCGGGCCGCAATGCGCGGCCTTCAGCGGGATCAGCTTGTTTTTTGCCTCGCTGTACGTGCGCCCGTAGACGGAGCCGAACAGCGCCTTGCCGTCGGGCCTGCGGCCCTTGATATACCGGCCCTCCCAGCGCCCGTCCTTCCTGTGGTAGATATTTTCACCGCGTCTGGCCATGCAAAAACCCCTTTCCTTCCGCTTTTTACGACGGCTTATTTGACGGTTTATAATTCAGCACATCAAATCGCAACTTTTCCCAGCGCCGCGGTTTAAATTCCCAAACATATTTCCGCGGCTCTGTCAACATCCGGGAATCGGGTGAATTTCGCCTTTTAAATCGCTTTCTTTTTCTTCCCATCTAATTGACAAACCCGCTTGCGCACTGTTAGAATGGGCTCGAACCCTCCGGATTTTTCAATTGTTTGAAAGGATTTCGCCTCCGGGGGACCTTCTCCGGCAGGCAGTTTTCGCGAATGTGCGGAAATTATGAAACTTTCCGCGCAGGGCAATGCATCATTTTAGCATAGCGGGCCTGTGCCGTCAATTGCGGGAAGTCATCATAAAAAAAGAAAGAACCTGCGAACGCCGTGAAGCATTCGCAGGTTCGCCTTATTCCTCGGGGGCGCTTGTTTCTTCCGGGGCTGTGTCCGCCGGGGCGGCCTCCTCATAGCCCAGGAACCCGTTGGCCGCCAGCGCGGCGTCCAGGAATCCGTTGCCGGTTTCGTGCTGGCTGCGCTTGTCGAAGTACAGCCTGTACCGTCTGCCAAGCTTCAAGCCGCAATTTTTCGGCAGGCGCAGGCTGTGCTCCTTGTCCGAATCGTCCAGTAGTCGGATCTCTTTCGTTTTCCCGGCCAACCGGCCGGTGACGTCAACGCAAACGCCCTCCAGCACTTTGTAATTTCGCTTTGCGGCAAGCTGATACAGCGACCATGCGCGGTACAGGCAGGCAATCAGCAGCGCCAGGCTGAGGAACAATAGGATGCGGTCCTTCGCGGCGATCCAGTAGGCCAGGCCGAAAACAGTGCAGCCGATACCGATCGCCGCGGTAATCACAATCTTGCGCAGCAGCGGCGCGGGGATTTGTTTTAGCAAGAAAATCATTCCTTTCAGATAGGCTCAAGTAGAATTCGTTTTTGCAGATAAAGATTTACGACTGCTTCCGTGACCTTCAGCCGGTTCGGGGACAGCGCGTAATCAAAATTGACGCCCACCTCCGGCACCGGCGGGCCGTCGGGATACAAAGCCGCCAGCAGCTTATGCTCGGTGGAAATGTCCATGATCTGGCCGTCTACCAGGCGGATCAGCTCCTCCGCGGTCAGCAAAGCCTGCTCGCTCAACGCGAAGACTTGCTGTTCCAACGGCGTCATCCGTGGCGGCGCGAAGATTTTGCGAGTGACCGCCAGAGGCAGTTTCCGCTCGAAGGTCAGGTGGATGAACGCCGCCAGCTTGACCGGCAGCCCCTCGCGCAGCGGGAACACACGGAGCTTCGCAACCAAGGCGTACAGCGCTTCCGCGGCGGTGTAGCCCCTGCCCGAAACGATCAGGCCGCGTTGCATTAACCGCTTCAGGTAGCCGTCGAAGCTGACGTCGCCGAGCACATGGGCCTCGCGCTCCTTGCGGGCAAATTCCCGCAGCAGCTCGTCATAGGTCAGAACCGACCACATCGCGCTGGACCAGAGGATCATTTCCTGGATATCCAGGACGTGCTCCTCGTCGTGTAAAATGACCACGGGGTACTGCCCTTCCGGGGTGCGGCGCAGCTCGTAGCGCCCGGCGGCGGCGAAAAATGTTACCATAGCTGAATACCTCCTGTGCTTTTTGTATTCTATACGAATGGCAAAGCAGGTTTTCAACAAAAATAATTTTCAGTTATAACCGAAATATTTCTTGATTTCTCTCTTTGTTTCGTTTATAATAGAAATCAAGGAGATGATCAGATGAAAAACAGGGATACCTATCTCAATCGGCTCATTGAGCTGAAAGACAAGTCGCTAATCAAGGTGATCACCGGGGTGCGTCGCTGCGGTAAATCCTCGCTGCTGGATTTGTATACCGAATATCTGCTGTCCCATGGTGTTGCGCCCGCCGCTGTTGTCCGCATGAATTTCGAGTCCCTGGAATTTGACGCGGTCAGGGATTACAGGCAGCTGAACGAATACATCCTGCGTCATATCCCGGACGCGCCCAAAACCTATGTCCTGCTGGACGAAGTGCAGATGGTTGGCGAATGGGAACGCGCGGTGAATTCCCTGCGGCTCGACCAGCGGCTGGATATCTATATCACCGGCTCGAACGGGCATTTGCTGTCCTCGGAGCTGTCGTCGCTGCTGGCCGGGCGGTATATCGAGATCCATATGCTTCCGCTGTCGTTCAGGGAGTTCCTGGATTTCAACGCCTACAGTACAGCCGGCGACCTGCAGGGGTATTTCAATGAATATGTCGAACACGGCGGGCTGCCGGGCATTACGGAACTGCGGGAGCACGAGTCCGCGATCCGCCCCTACATCGCGGGGATTTACAGCACGATTGTCATGAAGGACGTAATACAGCGCAACGAGGTGCGCGACCCGGCGCTGTTGGAAAGCGTGGTCCGCTTTATGGCGGGGAACGTCGGCAGCCTGGTGACCTCCAAGAAAATCAGCGATTACCTGACCAGCGCGGGGCGCAAAACCTCCAGCGAAACCATAGACAACTACCTGCGTATGCTGATCAACGCCTATGTGCTTTATCGGGCGGGGCGGTATGATCTCAAGGGCAAGCAACAGCTGAAAACCCAGGGCAAGTATTATATTGTGGACACCGGGATCCGCGGCGAACTGGTCGGCCGGCGCGGACAGGATTACGGCTTTGTACTGGAAAACATAGTTTACTTTGAGTTGCTGCGCCGGGGCTTCGATGTGAAAATCGGCAGCCTGGCCGGTCAGGAAGTGGATTTTATCGCCACCAGGCCGGGGCAAGCCGTGTATTACCAGGTGACGGCCACCATGCTGGCGGAGGAAACGCGCGAGCGGGAGCTGCGCCCGCTGCGGGCCATTGCCGATAATTACGAAAAAGTGGTCCTGTCAATGGATCGTACGCCAATGGCCGACTTCGACGGTATCCGCAGCGTGAACTTGATCAGCTTTCTATTGGAATAGATGGTTTTCAACAAATGACCGCCATAAATTCTGCGTCGCGCAGCAGCTTCCGCCGTGCCCGGCTGATCCACGCGCCGACCTCGTTGGGCTTTGCGCCGTAGAGCGCCGCGATTTCCGTGCCGGAATAGCCCTTGATCTTCAGCTCCATGGCCTCGATGCCCTTGAGGGCGACGCCGGTGTATTGCGGCTTGACCCGGGCCAGCGCGGCCAGGGCGTCCGGCTGCACGGGAGAATAATCGCCTGCGGGTAATTCCTGTTCTTCCATCGGAACCACGTGGGTATGCTGCCGCAGCGCCTGCCGGCAGTGGTCGATCAGCCGGTTTTTCACGACCTTCTGCGCGTATGTTTTGAATTGTACGCCGCCGTTGTAGCTTTGTGCTGCGCGGCACAGGGCGACGCAGCCCTCCTGATACAGGTCGTCGCGGCCCAGGCTCGGTATGTTTTCGTTGGCGCGGATGCTGTATTTGATTGCGTCCGCCACAACGTCAAGGTGTTCGGCCACAAGGGCCTGCTGCTCATGGGTCAATTTCATTGCGTTTCACTCCTTCCACCCCCCTACGCTCCGCGAAAACGCGTTTTTTGACCCAAAAGCCGGATTTTTTCAAAATTTACAGTTTGTTCACAGTTCGGGCGGCTTCGATTGCTCGGCGCACAGCCGCAGCAGCGCGCAGGGATATTCCCCGTCTTCAAAGCGCTTGAGGTATTGCGTGAAAAGATCGTTGAACTGTGCGTTGCTGACAACGCTGAGGCATTCGCTCTTGTCCATCATCTGCCCGAAGACGATTTCGGCGTCGCGCACGGGCAGCAGGATGACGCCGCCGTCCTCGTCGGGGACGTAGAGGAAATCCGGGTGGTCGCAGCGGCCGATCCGGCACACGCGGCAGTCGACGTAAAGGGAGTTTCGCCAGTTGCCGCCGGTGGCGTTGAGGAAGGCCATGAGGATCTTCGGGGCGGTCTGGCAGCGGGGGATTGGCATGGGAAAACTCCTTTCGGCAAATTTTTCTTGAAAATCAATTGACAAAACGCACCTGGCAGGTTATAATATCAGTATAAACAAACCTGATAGGAGGTGTTATTCGTGTCACAGACAACTTTCAGCGTCCGCATGGATAGCGACGTGAAACGGCAGTTGGATGAGTTTTGCGCTCTGGTCGGAATGAATTCCACCACAGCGTTTAACATGTTTGCCCGCGCGGTGCTGCGGGAAAGGCGTCTGCCGTTTGATGTTACAACGATATCCGATCCGTTTTACGGCGAAAGCAACCTTGCCCATCTGCGTCGGGGCGTCGTTGCCCTGAATAACGGCAAGGGCGTAGAGCATGACATCATCGAGGTGTCTGAATGAAGAAAATTTGGTTTGAGGAAGCGTGGGAGGACTACCTTTACTGGCAGTCGCAGGACAAAAAGACGATCAGGCGCATCAATGCGCTGTTGCAGGATATATCGCGCAACAGCAACGTGGGCATAGGAAAGCCTGAACCCCTCAAAGGAGAGTTCAATGGTTTTTGGAGCAGGCGGATCGATGAAACAAACCGCCTGATTTATCGAATTCAGGGCGGTATGATTGAGATTTTATCCTGCAAAGGGCATTATGACGATTAGCTTCAAGCGCCGCGGAAATCAGCGGGCCCGGCTCTCACACCGGGCCCGCCTTTGTTTATTGCGTTACTCCTCTTCCAAGGCGTCCGCCGGCTCCTCCTCGCACCTGCGCTTGCGCAGCAGGAGCACCGTAACGGCGCCCGCCGCGCCCAGCACGGCAAGCGCGACCCAGACAACCAGCAGGCTGTTGTCGCCGGTCTTGGGCGGCTTCGCGCCGGGCGGAACGTTACCCGGGATTGGCTCGTTGGGGATCTCGAACTCGACGGCGACGTCGTGCTTGCGGATCTCCACCTTGTAGCGGGCGTCTGTTTTTTTGTAGCCCGGCGCGGCCTTGAGCTCCCTGATTTCGTAATCGCCGTAAGGGATGTTGACGAAAAGCGCCCAGCCGTCGGCATCGCTGGTGGCGGTGGCGATTCGCTTGAGCCCCTGATAGAGCCCGAATTCAGCGCCCTCCACGGGCTCGCCGGTGACGGCGTCCACCTTCTTGATTTTGATCAGGCCGATGATGATCTTATTCTCAATCTCAAGCTCCGTGGTTTCCCCCTCCTTGATGACAACCACCTGTGCGTCTGCCAGAACATAGCCCAGGTTCAGCTCCGAGGCGACTTCTTTCACGACATACTCGCCGACGGGCAGGCCCTCAACGAGGATAACGCCGTCCTTGTCGGTTTCGTATTCGCCGTAGAATTTCCCGCCGGCGGCGGTCACGCCCTCCACAGTGAACTTGACCCCCGCGACGGGTTTTTTCAGGCCCTCGAAGGTCTTAATGATTTTGAGATTACCCCGCTGGAGCTTGTTCTCAATGGATACCTCGGTCGTAGCGTCGGCCTTGATGGTCACGGTCTTGTCTTCTGCCAGAACGTAGCCCTTTGTCAGGTCGCTGTTCTGCTCGCGGATGGTGTAGTCCCCAATGGGAAGCCCCTCGACCAGGATGACGCCCTCAGCGTTGGTGTAGAAGGTTTCGCTGAATTTTACACCGGTCTTGGAGGTCCCCTCCACGACGAACGGCACTTTCTCAATGGGCTTCTCCAGGCCTTCAAAGGTCTTTATAATTTTGAGATTGCCGCGCTGGAGCTTGTTGTCGATGGTGAGCTCCGTGAGCTGGTCCGCCGCGACGATGGCCGTCTGGGTCTTGGAGAGGACGTAGCCCTCGGTGAGATTGTCGTCCAACTCACGCACGGTGTACTGGCCGACGGGCAGGCCCTCAATGAGAATCATGCCGTCCTTGTCCGTGACAAAGCTCTCCAAGTACGGGATGCCCGCCAGGGAGGTCCCCTCCACCGTGAAGGGCACGCCCGCGATGCTGACTTCCCGCTCCTCAAAGGTCTTGACGATCTTCAGGCTGCCGCGCTGGAGCTTGTTGTGGATTTTCATCTCGGCGATCTTGTCGTGCGCGACGGCGATGGCCTGGGCCTCGCTGAGCACATAGCCCAGGGTCAAATCAGACTGAAGCTCCTGCACGGTGTACTCGCCGATCAAGAGGCCGTCCAGCATGATCTCGCCGTTTTCATCGGTCACGACCTGCGCGCTGAAATCCTGGCCGATCACGGTCTTGCCGGTGATCAGGAAGGGCACGCCCGCGAGGGGGATTTCTTTGCCCTCGAAGGTTTTGATGACCTTCAGGCTGCCGCGCATGGCTTTGTTTTCGATGGTCATGCGGGCGATTTCGCCGGCGGCGACCGTGATGGCTTCCTGCTCGCTGAGGACATACCCCGCGGTCAGCGCACTGCCGAGCTCCTCGACGACGTACTCGCCGATCAGCAGCCCCTCCACGAGGATTTTACCATTTTCGTCCGTGACAAACTCGCCGCGGTAGTCCGTGCCGACCACGGTTTTGCCCGTGATAACGAACGGCACGCCCGCGATAGGCGTCATTTTTCCCTCGAAGGTTTTGATGATCTCCAGCCCGCCGCGCAGCAGCTTGTTGTGCACGGGCTTGCCGCCGTTGATGTCGATGGTCGCGACAAGGGGCCCGCATTGTATCGCAAACTGGAACGTGTACGTCCTTTCGAGCAGCTCGTAGCCGGGAGCCGTTTGCAGCTCTTTCGCGTAGTAGCTTCCATAGGGCAAATCGGTTTCCATCTCGGCCTGGCCCCTTGCGTCGAAGCGCAGGATTTCCAGCAGGGCATCCTTCGGGATGGCGAGCGCGCCGTCCGCGCCGAGAAGGTCCTCCGCCGCGAAAATCCCGAACAGGATGTCCTTGTAGGGGTTGTAATCCGCGGGCTCGTTCTCGGGCCGTTCCACCGATTTGTTCAGCCTGAGATTGGCGCGGGAACGCCGGTTGATGACCGTGACTTCCTTGGAAAGTATCTCGGTGAGCACGCTGCCCTCGATGCCGAGGACAATTCTCGGCTGTTCTCTCAGCATCGCGTATCCCGCCGGGCTCTCGACCTCCACCAGCTCGTAGCGCGCCAGGGGCAGCAGCTTCGTGGCGGCCCGGCCGTCCTCGCCTGTGACGATTGTGTCCATCAGGTCGCCCTTTTGGTGGATGCGCTTGCCGTAGACGTTGTAGATGTCCTGGGCCGCCACGACGTCGAACTTCGCGCCGGGCAGGCCGCGCAGCTCGTATTGGGGTTGGCTGACGGTGTAGCCGTCCATCTCAGTCTGGGTGAAGCCCACAAGCTGCTCGCCCAGCTTGAGTACGGTGAGCCGGCCCGGCTTCAGCTCGTTGGGCAGCGCGATGCCGCCATTGTGCACCTGGATGTGGGCGACGGCCTTGTCGCTGCCGGCATACTTGGCCTCGACGGGATATTTCGTGTCCACGAGCTGATAATAAGCATTGGTTTTGAGCTCCTGCACAAAATATTTTCCGAAGGGATAACTGCCCTGCACAGCGCCTTTGCCGTTTTCATCGACAGTGATCAGCGACACCAGGCTGCCCTTGGAAATGACTACGGAGCCGTTGGCCGCCTTGAAATCCTGGTCGGCGAACAGGCCAAAGGTGACGTCCGCGAATGCGTTGAATCCCTCGGGGGCGTCCACGGGGCGCTCCATCAGCTTCTGCAGCTCAATGGAAATCTCTTGCCGGACGTTGTGGATTGTGATGGGCGAACTGACGACCGCAACCTCTTGATTCTCATAAACAAGCGAGACGAAGTGGGGCCCGGGATTCAGGATGAAGGGCTCCACTGTTTTTGTTTCCCGCAGCTCATAATTCCCCAGATAGAGCTGCTTGGACTCGGCCTTGCCATTGACGGTGGTCAAAGTATCGACCACTGTGCCCTTGGTGTAGCGCACGGTGCCGTCGGGCGTTCTGACGTCCTCGGCCGCGATCACCTGGAATACCGCGCCGCTGACGCCGCCGGGGGCGTAGACAGGCTGGAGCTGCGTGCCGAACTCCGTCTCGATCTCCGTGACGCCCACAAGCATATCGCCGGTCTTCTCCAGCTTGATGATGCCCTTCACCGGCTTGTTGGGCACCTTGACCTCAATCATCTCCGGGGTGGCCTGGGAGGAATGGATCGTGAAGGGGATGGGCGTGATCCCGAGCAGATAGCCATACGGGGCTCGCTGTTCATAAAGCTCATAGCTCCCGCTGGGCAGCGCATAGGGCATCACGAGGGTGCCGTCCGCAGCGGTTTCGTACACCTCCAGGTCCATGGGCGTGGGATAGTTAATACGCTGCACAACCCACTTGCCGGTCGCCACGTCTTTGACCTTGAAGCTGGTGCCCGCCAGGGGGATGGTCTTGCCCGTCTCGGCATCGGTCTTGACGATCTTGACCAGGGAGGTGAACATCGGATTGTTCAGTATGAAGCGATATACCTGGCCATCTTGGGAGATGAACACATCAAACGGCGCGACGAGCTTGACATCGCCGGGGGCTGACACTTCATGCACGACGTATACCCCGTAGGGCAGCTTTTTCGTGATGGCATAACCGTTTTGATTTGTCGTGATGCGATCCTTTTCTGTCGCCTTGGCGGCGTTGTAGGAGCCCGCGGACTTCAGATAAATCTCGAAGATGGCTCCCTCCAGGGGCTGCTCCACCTGCGGATTGGGCGGGTCAACATTCGGGTCGGGCTGATCCGTATGCTTGGTCAGCGCGATCTGTCCAAGGATGACCTGATTCTTCACGTCGCCGGATTTTTCGACGATGGTCACATTCTGCCCGGCGTACTCGATCTTCACTTCGTAGAAGGCCCCCGGCGCGTCGGGCAGGTAGCCCACGGGCTGGTTCCGCTCTTTGTAATAGTACGTCCCCAGGGGAAGCTCGCGGGAAGTTGCCGCGCTGTTGCTCCCGCAGTAGAGGGTGTCCAATAAAGTGGTCTTATCGGACGCGTAAATCTCAAAAACCGCGCCTGTCAAAACGGCGTCGCCCTGGGCGGTCGCCCCGGTATCCTTGTCCAGCTTGGTGACTTTAATGGTCCCGGTCTGGGGGCGGTTCGGGATGGTCACGTCGGCGTAGACGGTGCTGATTTCATCGGTCGCATACGAAAGCGTGGCAGTGTATGTGTTGCTATTTAACACAAAACCCCACGGGGCCGTGACCTCCTTGATGCTGTACGACCCGAGCGGAAGCTCTTTGGTCTGCGCAAGCCCATTGCTGTTGCTGGTGATGGTATCCACCAGCGTGCCCGAACTGTTGCGCACCTCGAAAACAGCGCCACTCAAGGCGTAATCACCCATCGAAGGGTTCGAGTTCGTTTTATGCACGCGGATAATCCCGGTCTGGGGACGTTCGGGAACATCGACGGCGGTGTAGGCGTATTGTGCTTCGGCCCCTGCGTAATTGAGCTGCGCGTTGAAAGAATTTCCGTTTTTCACGAACCCATACGGGGCCGACAATTCCTTCACGACATACAGCGAAAGCGGTAAATCGCCGCTCTGGGCGCGGCCATCGCTGCCGGTGGTCACGGTTTGCAGCAGGACTGTGCCGCTCGCGTCGTAGATGCCGAACACCGCGCCGGCAAGGCTGTACGAGCCGAGCGCCGGATTGGAATTGGATTTATTGATGTTGATGCGGCCGGGCTGGGGCTGCTGCGGAACCGTAACCTCCACCTCAATGCAATCCACGCCGCTGCTGCCCGCGGAAAGCGTCACGGGGAAGGAGTTCGGGTTACGGATAAAGCCCGTCGGCGGGGACTTTTCTTTGATGACATAATCCCCGAGCCAGAGCGTGTCGCTGATCGCGGTGCCGCTGAAGTCCGTTGTAATGGTTCCATACAGCACATTGCCGCTTGGGCTCCAGATCTCAAATTGGGCCCCGGCGAGGCTGTGGCTCCCCATGGATGGATTGGCGTTCACCTTTCTGACAATGATCCTGCCCTCCTGCCGAAGATTTCGGAAGGTGACGACGCTGGTCTCGTTCTCGAACACGGACAGGCTCTTGGGGTTGCTGCCCTCCACGATATATTCATCGGGAATGTTGATTTCGCGCACCGTGTATGACCCGGTTGGCAGGTCGGGGATATTGATGATCCCTGTGATGCCGGTCGTATACGTGCCGACGAGCGCGTTGCCGGAATCGCGCACCTCGAATTGGAAACCGGAGGGGACAGGCATACCCGTCGCGGTTTTCTCTATGCGCAGGTTCCCAGTCGGCTGCGCGGCGGTGGTGATTTTAACGTAGGCCGGCACGGGCGCGACGCCAACCCCGGTGACCATATCCTGATTATCGCCCTCCTTGCCGGGCACAGTCCAGATCAGGAAGCCGGTGGTCTGGGAATTCCCCAGCCGTTTTGTCAGCGCGATGGTCGCCGTTCCCGTGATGGGCGCGGACGAATTGATCACCAGGGAATTCCCGCTGAACCCGGCGTCCAGGCCGCCGTTGGACACCCCAGTGAAATCGGGGAGTACGCCGTTGCTGTCCGTCAGCGTCAGGTGGTATTGCCCGCCGGAGTAGGTCATGGTATACGTCGGCGCCGCCGCTTCCGTCGCGCCGGCGAAGCTGGGGATGGCGTAATGGTTCGCCATTTCGGTCAGGATCGCGTCGTAATAGCGCTTCAGGTGCGCATTTTGGAGAAGCTGTTGCGTCATCGTGCCAGTGTGGCCGCTCATGGGGTAAGTTCGGTCATTGAGCGCCGTGGGCGAAGTCCTGAAGCCGAACGAAATCTGCCAGACGATCAGCTGGGTCGCCGCGTAGCTGGCGTTGGCGTCCTTCGACGTGACGGTGGGAATGCTTCTCGGGCCATTGGGATAACCGTGGGCCAGCGCCAGCTGGATCAAATTCCTCTGGCCGGCGCTCATCGCCGCCCACTTGTCGCCGTGATTGGGGTTGCTGCTGCCCCGGTATTCCGTTTTGTTGTTGATGGGCACGCCGTGCTCCACGCAAAAGGCGTACAGGAAATCCTGGTCGTAGGTCCAGTTGCTGTTGTCGCCGGTGAGCCCCAGGCGCTTGACCGTGTAATCGTGCATGGAGCGCTCTTGCGCGGGAAGCGCGTAGCCGTAGGGGTTGTTTTGCGCGGTCAGGCCGGTGTACCACCTGAAGGCGTTGTTGTTTTCGTCCGTCAAAGTATGGTCCCAGCTGACCTCGTAGGGCTGCGAAAGGTCCAGGGCCTGCGCGGCGGGGACCAGAAGGCCGAGCGTGAGCATGGCCGCGAGGAGGAGGCTGAGGATGCGTTTGGTGTGTTTCATAGGGATCGTTCTCTCTTTCTATATGTTTTGTTTGATGATGCGCGTGATGATGCCCATGGCCACGTTGCGATCCCGGTCCAGGTGGGTGACAACGAAGCTGACGTCGTCCTTTTTGCCGGGCATGCGGTTGTCGTAGCAGGTGTGGGCGATGGCGTTGACGCCGATGCCCAGCCGCAGGAACACCGAGCCCCTGCGCACGTCCGTGACCTTGCCGGCGTATTTGCCCTGGACCTTGCATTTCTCCAGGTTGTCCCGGGCGGCGTTCTCGGCGATGCTCCTGACGTCGGCGCGCACGCGCAAATCCTCCGGGGAATCTCCCCTGACCTCAAGGATCTTCACGAGGATTTCATCGCCCACGTGGTAATAGTCCCGGGCGTCGCCGATCCAGTCGTGGCTCAGGTCGCGGGCGAGGATAGCGCACTCCGCGCCGAAGATTTCCACCCGCACGGCCTTCTCCGCCACGGCGACGACGCGGGCCTGCACGATACGGCCTTCATACACCCGGGGTAGCTTGGAGATTTTGGCGTCGAAGTCGAAGTAGAACAGCTTGCGCTTCTTAAGCATGGCGTCCCTGCGGGAAGCAACGATACTGCGGGTTTTGGTGTCGGCCCCCTTGACGATGAAATCGATCTCGGCGCCCAGGGAATTCCCCAGGATTTTGCTCTGCCGCAGCAGCATTTCGCCGCGCTGCCCGCCGTCCTCCGCCAGGTCGATCATCATCTCGGACAGGGGGATGGCCACGCGCAGGCCCTTGTAGTCCGCCACGGCGATGACGCTGCCGCTGTCGCCGCGCTCCATGCCGCCCAGGCTGCCCGTGAGGATTTTGCGCGTGCGCAGGGCATTGCGGATTTCATGCCAGATTTGCTCTGCCTGGTCCTCCGGGGTTTCGATTTGGCCGCCCGCTTCGATGGTCAGCACGGAGGCCGCTCTTGCGCGCGGCGGCGGCTTGGGTGGCGGTTTTTCTGAAGGCAGTTCTGCTGACGCTGCCGCTATTACGGCGGTTTCTCCGGGAGGCTCCGCCTTCTTTGGCGCGCGCGCCCTTCGCGGGCGGGGCGGCTCCTCGGGAGGAGGCGGGGCCGGCGGCACTTCCTCCGGGAGAGGAATATCCTGCGCTTGTTCCAGGGTCTGTTCATCCTCGATCACTTCCGTTTCCGCTTTTTTTCTTGGCATTTGCGATCATCCTCCTACAATATAATTACGGTGATAGGCACGGCAGCCAGCCGTGTCTGTTTTCGTGTTCACGCCAAAGCTGTTAGAATGGGAGAGCAATTGGATTACAGATCATCCAGGGGCTACGCGCCCGTATGAAAGTCAGTAACCATCTCTCTCATTCGCAGCCGTTCGATTTACGCAGGTAGTCCCGCCGCTTCCCCAGAGCCACCTGAAGGGATGTTGGTGCGTTCGTGTCACTCAGGAGATTGTATCGGCGATGAACAAAGATGGATTCCAGTTGCGAAATACAATCACAGGAGGAACAAGATGAACGCAATCTCAGTCGGAATCGACGTGTCCAAGGGACACAGCACGGTGGCGGCGATACGCTTCCCCGGGGAAGTGGTGTGGAAGCCGCGAGATGTCGTGCACACCGCCGCCGCGCTGGAACGCCTGGCCTACGACATTAAGTTGCTGGGGTACAACGGGCCCGAGGTTCGGGTGGTCATGGAGGCTACAGGGCGATACCATGAGCCGGTGGCCCAGGAACTCCACGAGGTCGGGAACTTCGTCAGCGTGGTCAATCCCAAGCTGACCAAGGACTTCGGGAATAACACGCTGCGAAAGAACAAGAACGACAAAGCGGACGCCCGCAAAATGGCCAGATACGGCCTGCAAAACTGGAACGAGCTGCGGGAATACACACCCGTGGAAGCGGCGCGGGCGAAACTCAAGCAATTCAGCCGCCAGTACAACCTGTACAGCAAGATCAAGGTGCAGTTGAAGAACAACCTCATCGCCATGCTGGATCAGGTGTTCCCGGGCGCGAACGAACTGCACGACAGTCCCGCCAAGCCGGACGGACACGAAAAATGGGTGGATTTCGTCACGACGTTCTGGCACTGCGAATGCATTGCCGGCATGAGCGAAGCCGCCTTCATTGAGCGCTACCGCAAGTGGTGCAAGCGTTTTGGCTACCATTTCAGAGAGGCAAAAGCCGCCGATCTATGGGTTTGCAGTTTAGGGCACGTCACCACGCTGCCCAAAAACACCAACACCAAAATGCTTGTCACCGAGGCCGCCAGGCAACTGACCAGTATCTCCCGCACAGTTGAAATCTACCGCGCCGAGATGCTGCGCCTGGCCCAAATGATGCCGGAATACGATGTTGTCATGGGCATTTACGGCGTGGGCCCCACTATCGGCCCGCAGCTGATGGGCGAGATCGGCGACGTACGCGACTTCACCAGCCGCAAGTCCCTGGTCGCTTTCGCAGGCGTTGATCCCGGCGACAATTCGTCCGGCAAGCATGTGTCCCAAAGCGACAAGACATCGAAAAGCGGCTCACCGCTGCTGCGAAAAGTCCTGTTTCAGGCGGTCAATACATACGTCAAGAAAAAGCCTGTGGGCGAGCCGGTCTACCAGTTCTACGCCAAAAAGCGGGCCGAGGGAAAGAAGTATTACGTGTGCACCACCGCCTGCGCGAACAAGTTCCTTCGCATTTACTACGCCCGCGTCAAGGAACATCTCGACAAAACGCTTCCTGAAGAAGATCGCTTTCCTTGTCAAGGGTAGGGTGGAGATTTTTTCGCGGTCAGGACATAGGCGAAAAAATACGACCCGACCTTGACAACGCTCCTCAAAGCATAATGGGATGTGGGGCGATGCCGCTCTGCGGCATTGGCACATGATTGCATCTCACTTGAATTGCGGTGCCGGCTTGCAAAAAACACTGTGGCTGACGTCGAGCTTTGCTATGACCTCCTTTTTGTCCTGCTGGTTCTCGACAACTCTTCACGATTATTTCGCGTTTAGGGCTTGACTTTTATTTGCAGGACTTTCAAGATAAAATGGAGTCTTTATCCGCAGGCTTGGCCTTTGTGGGCCGCACCGATGGAACGGGTTTTATGGGGCTGCTGTCCGGCTGCATGGAATAACTGCCGCCGCGCCACTCGGGTGTATACGCCGTGGCCTTTTCGCGCACGAGCTTTTTCGCCTCCGGGTGCCGGGTGTAGTCGAACTTGTCCACCTTGAGCACCTTTTGCCCGCGCAGGATCACCAGGGCCTGCTGGATGGGCAGGCGCAGCACCTCGTCCGGGGTGAGCAAATTGCGCTTGCCCACGGAGGATGTTTCCCGGTATTCCGGCGTGTAGTTCGACACGCGCCAGGTCCCCAGGGTCTTGGCCCGGCTGCTGACCCCCACCGTGACCACGCCCGTGCGGTCGGAGATAAACTTGGCTGTAAGCTCGTCGGTGGCGCCTAAAAACAGCTGGCAGTCGCAGTTGCCCAGGATCTCCTGCCACTGGTTGAGGGGGTATCTGTTCTGCAATTGCGCCAGGTTTTGAAAGATAACTGAGATAGAAATATCTCTTGAACGGATCGTTGATATTTTCTTCGGAAAATCCGGCACGGTGCCGATGTTGGGCCATTCGTCGCCGATGATGTGCACCGGCACAGGCAGCCGCCCGCCCTCGCCGTGCTTGTCCGCGTAGCGCACCAGCTTGATGAACACGAACGAGAAAAACAGCGACGCCAGGAAGTCAAAAGTGGAATCCTGGTCACTTGTTATGATGAAATACGCGCATTTCTGCTTGCCGGGCAGGGTCAGGTCGATCTCATTGTGGGCGGTGATCTCGCAGATGAGCTTGTTTTGGAACACCTGGAGCCGGCTGCCCAGGCCGATGATGATGCCTCCGCGCACGTTCTCGGCCGCCTGCCGGAAGATGGCGAAGGGCGCCTTGGCCGGGTGGGATATGGGCAGCACGTCGAACAGGGCGTTGAGCTCGCGTTCGCTCTTGAGCGTGAGCAGCTTGTAGACCTCGCCCATGTTTTTCGATTCCGGCGGGTAGCCCTGCTCAACATACAAAACGAGCGCTTTCAGCAGATTGAGCTCTGAGTTGTCCCAAAAATGGTCGCCTTTAGTCGAGCCGGTGTTCTTAATGACCACGTCGCTGAACACCTGGGCCATGATTTCGCTGCCCTCAATTTCGCCCAGGCAATTCCAGCTGTCGGAGTGCTCGGGGTTGACCAGGTTGAACACACGCACGGTGTAACCCTGCCGGCGCAGATAGCCTGCCATGTCCTCGTACAGCTCCGACTTCGGGTCGGTTACGAAAAGGCTCTCGCCCCGGCGGGCGCACTGGAAGATCATGTTGCGGGCGTAGGCGCGGGACTTCATGGTGCCGCTGGCGCCGTAGACCGCCGCGTTGCGGTTCATTTTCGGCTGCGCGGGCACACAGACGGTCTTGCCGTTGAGGCTGCCCAGGATCGTCCCCCGGGCCGTCCGGGGGCTGCTGTGCAGCTCAAGGACCCCGGCGAATTCCGTTTCCGTCATGAACCCGGACGTGCCGTAGGTGCCCTTGGCGGAGTAGTCGAAGTTGCGCTCGCGATCCACGCCGCCCTTGTTGTCGCCCCGGCCCAGGCGCATGACCATCAGCACCAGCAGCGCGATGGCCACAAGAAAAACAAACAACCCATACAAGCCGTATGGGAAGTCGAATATTGCTTTCACGCATTCTATTGGGGCGGTCGATGGGAAGGGCGGGAAGGTGCCGTCGCCCGGGGCGTGGCCCTCCGCCTGCCAGCGCCCGTAGTTGGCGATGAACTGGCCTAGGTAGCCGCCGCCGTAGAGGGTGATCAAGAGGATGGGCGGGGTGAAGAGGAGGAGCTTCCAGAGTTTTTTGGGGTTCATAGGGTGTCTCCAAAATTTTCTGTTGATTTATTGCGCGGGATGGAGTATACTATGAATGTAGCGGGATTCGAGGTTATGCAAAAAAAGCTTGACAAATTCGGGTTTATCCGCTATAATAGGGTTAGCGATTGAAAGATCGTTCTGGACTGGTCGAAAGACCCGGGTCCACCCACGGCGGGGAGTTACCCCGCCTTTTTTTATGGAGAAGACGGTTATGCGGACAGCGAGCGTGTTTATTGATGAAAGCGGCTCATTCGGAAAATATGACCAGCGTTCCCCATTTTATCTGGTGACGTTGGTTTTCCACGATCAGACTAAAGACATTACACCAAATCTGGTGCAGTTGCAGGAATCTATGAGGCGGCGCGGCATACCAGATTACACTGTACACGCGGGGCCGCTGATCCGCAGGGAGTACGAATTTGTTTCGTTGAATATGCTTGAGCGCAAGCAAATTTTTAACGCGCTGTACAATTTCGCCCGTATGGCCGATATTACATACACAACACTGTCCGTGGATAAGAAGCAACTGGATTCTGCCAGCGAATTGGGAGATCGCCTTACGAAACAGCTGGAAGCATTTATAGCTTCCAATCAGGAGCATTTCCTTGAATATGATAAAGTCATTGTTTATTACGACCATGGACAAATGGAGCTCAATAGCATCTTGGTCGCTGTTTTTAGGTCAGTGTTGGGGAATGTGGAGTTTCGCACGGTTGCGCCTGCTGACTACAAGTTGTTCCAGGCTGCGGACATGATATGCTCATTGGAGTTGGCTGCCTTGAAGGCGGAGCGAAAAATGCTTTCGAAATCCGAATTGGCCTTCTTCTTATCCGAAAAAGATTTGTACAAGTCCTATCTGAGGGCCATCCGCAGAAAACGTATTTAACATGCCGGCGGGGATTTCCCCCGCCATTTTCATATCCCGAACCGCTGCCTGACCTTCTCCAAGCTCACCGCCTGAAACTCAGCCACCCCCGCCAGATATTCCTCCAGCACCGCCTGCTGAAAATCGAAGCAGACCACCAGGCCGAAGCCGCCGAACATCTGCAAAGAATCCCGGAACCGCCGCAGGCGCTCCATGTCGAATTCGTATGCCAGCAGCACGGGCACGCCGTCGCCGCGAAGGGCGTCGTGCTCCACGCGCAGGCCCGGCTGCGGCGGCTGTAAATCCGAAAGCAGCAATTGCCGCAAGGCCTCACGGATTTCACTTGCGCACAAAATCTTCACCTGTGTTTCGCCCCCGGGCGTGTTCGGCGCGAAGTAGAACCGCTCAAAGGCGCCATCCAAGCGAAAAAACTGCCGTTTATACCCGCCGGTGCTGTCCAGCAGCGTGAGCGCCGTGTCCATGCCGGCCCCCAGCATGAGGGCCCGTGCCTGCCCGCCGGGATAGAGTATGGTGCCAGCATCCTGGCAGAAACGTGTAGTCATCAGTACCTTGCAGCGCAGCTCGGTCTGGTACTCCCATTTCATCAAATTTGCGCCCGTGTTATACACCAGCAGCAACTCACTGTCCGTGAGCAGCAGGCCCGAGGCCCGCGAGCTGCGGATCTTCAGGTGCTCCTCGCCGACGTTCTTCATCTCGCGGGAGAAGTAGAACGCGGCTGCGGGCGGCTGCGATACGGCTGCGGGGGGCACGCCAAACAGGGCGGGCTTTTCGCCGGGGAAGAGGGCCGCGCCGGCGTGCAGCAGGGTGATGACCGCCTCGGCGTTTCGGTGCAGGCGCAGGCGGCGGGTGACTTCGGTGTGGAGCTTGTTTGTGTCGGCATTCCCCGTGAGGAAAAAACTAAAACGTGCGGGGTTGGTTGTCAGCAACAGCTCCTTTGCTTTGGCCGTGAGCCGATAGCCTTTTACCCCATCACGTGCGAACAGCTTGATTAGCTTCTTTGCTTTTAGGTCCGCAATGACTTTATAACGGTAATCCTCGCTCACAATCAGCCTGCGAAGGGCGGCTGCGGGGAGTTCGCCTGCGATGGCGGCAAGCGCCAAGACCGCGTCCGACTGCGAGGGCATGGGGCACCTCCTTCTACCGGGGTTTTGTACCATAGGGTAGCCATACTTCGGGTATTTTTTCACTTGCGATAGGGCTTCAATCCATTGTGTATCAAGCGTTTGATGCTTCTGAGAGCATAACGGATTTGGTCCTACGAAAAGTCTGTAAAATTGGACATAAAATTTGGACTGTTTTTGAGCTTCGCGATGAAGCCCGGCAGCTGTTCCTGCGGCATGATGTAGACCCGCGTACAGTCCGTTTCGCCCAGCTCCGTTGTGTTGAAAACATCGCACAGCGCGCCGCTGTCGTCGGTCATGAGGAAGGTTGAAATGGTGTTGAGGATGTGCCGCAGCTCCAGGTTGTCGTAGTCGCGGATGCGCCCCAGCGACAGATTTTCATCGTACACATGCACGAAGCAGACGGCGCATTCCCGGAATTTATCGATTGTGTTGGCCTCGCAATATTGCGCCAGGGCGTAGTGCAGCGGCTGGTTGATGAACTCGCTGCCGCGGGGTTTTCGCGACTTCGGCAGCAGGCGGGGGATCGTAATCGCGAGGGCATCGCCCTCCCGGGCAACCGTAACGCCCTGCGCATCGGCAACGCGCTCCATCAACGGAGCCCTCTGAATCTGGCCGTAATCGCCGATCAGGTGCCGGAGCTTGCAGGCCAGCTTTTCGGCCCGCACGGCGGTGTCCAGGCTCAGCTCCAGGAAATTCTCCGGGTAGTCCCTGTAATTCGAGGCCCCCAACGCGAAGGCGGCGCTCTGCAGGCGGCGGATATCGTCCTGGATGCCGTGCAGCCGCTTGAAAAAATAATGCTCGTTCATTTGCTAATTCCTTTGGTAATATTGAATATCCCCGGCCTCGTTCACGGTGCAAAAGCCGCTGATGCCGGGGAAGTCGATTTTTTCTATTTGTTCTGTGCTTTCTATTATACAGATACGTTTGCTGCTGGCTTGGTGAGCAGCCATGGCGTGGCAAATCAGCGTTTCCTGCCCGGGCGGGATGTATACGACTTCGTAAAGCTCCTCGCCCAGGAAGAAGTACAGTGTCACGGGAAAATCGCCGGCGGCGTGGTAGTCCACACGGCCGATGAAGTCCAGCAGCAGCCAGACGGCCTTTTCCGCGCCGGGGTCAGGCGAAACGTCCTCGCTTGCCGCGATGCGCCCTTCAGGACGATCACAGATTCGGCCTTGCCTGCGTAAATAGCTGATGACCGGCCCGGGGAACAGCCGCAGGGCCTGCTCTAACCGCAGGGTTTTGTACTCGGCCAGCGTGCGCAGCAGATCCCCGGCCTTTTTGGTGTCCCTGGTTTTCATGGGGGCCTCCCTTATACGTTTTGAATGCGCGCTAATACGTTTTACGAAAACGGCGTTTTTTTGCTAATGCGTATTAGCGCGCATTAATTGCGTATAGCGCGTTTGCGGGCCATCAGCTCCATCAGTTCCCGCCTGTCAGACGTGATCAGGGAACCCTCCAGGGGGCTTGATTTGAACTCCACGGTGATGTTGTTGTTGTTCGTGGAGATCAGCCCGTTGCCGCGCTCGAAGTGGGTGATCGCCATGACCTCGGCCTCGGAAAGGTGCAGCACCTGCTGCACGCGCCGGGCCTCCTCGTCCTCCAGGTTGAGGATGATCTTCGTCTTGGCGTTGTTGATGATGCCCTTGCCGTACTTGCCGTCGTCCAGTGCGAAAAAGTCGTTGAGGTCCTGGGTGGCGCAGATGGCGCTGCCGCCGTAGCCGCGGATGATCTTGAAGATTTCCAGCACGAACTCGGCCGCCAGGCGGTTGCTTCCCGCGCCGATGAGCTGCCAGGTCTCGTCGATGAAGATGGCCTTTTCCTCCGTGCGGTTCTTTTTGGCCTTGTCCCAGACGAAATCCAGCGCCACGAACATGCCCACCGTGAGCAGGTCGCCGGTCAGCTCCGAGATATCCAGAACGACGTACTTGTTTTCCAGGTCCACGTTGGTCTGCTGGTTGAAGGAGCTGGCGGAGCCGTGCACCAGGCGGTTGAGGATGTTTGCCATGCGCCGGGTTTCGTCTTTTTGCAGGAGGATGGCGTGCAGGTCGCCCAGAATGGGCATTTCCCTGTATCGCTCCGGGTGTTCGGGATCTGGGAGGCTGTCGTTGTTATGGGTGATACCCTTTTCGGCGTAAGTTCTAATGAGCGCTTCATCCAGCAGCTGCTTTTCCTCGTGGTTCATGTCGGGGATCAGCAGCGAAAAAAAGATGTGCAGGCGCTGTATCTTCGCGGCCAGCTCCGAGCGGTCCATGGTGCTGCCGTCCAGCAGCTCGCTGACGGAGTTATCAATTTGACGAATCTCCATCACGTTGATGCAGTTGCGCGAAGCGGGGGATACCTGCACGAAGGACCCGCCGATGTTTTGGCAGGCCCGGTAGAACTCATGCCCCTTCAGCGGGGCGATGATAAAAACTTGTATATTTTTTCGGCGCATCCGCAGGGCCATGAGCTGCATGGTGTAGGTTTTTCCCGCGCCCGATGTGCCCATAATAGCCATGTTGGCGTTCTTGTAGACCCGGGAATTGAAGATGTCCACGATGATCAGGCTGTTGTTGTGCTTGTTGACGCCCAGCAAAATGCCGTTGTCGTCGCACATCTCGAAGCTGGTGAAGGGGTAGCAGCTGGCCGCGCCCAGGGTGAGCACGTTGCGCTTGCCGCGCTCGAACAGCTTCTTCTCCAGTGCGATCAGCGGCAGGGCGGAGTTGAACGCCTGCTCCTGCCGGAAGGTACATACGGCCACGTCCAGGTCCTGCGAAATCATCAGCTTTTTCATCTCAGATGTGCGCCATTCAAGCTCATCAGCCGATTCCGCCGTGATGGTGATGAGGATGTTCATGTAGTAGAAATCCTCGTTGTCGGCCAGGCCCTCCTTGAGGAAGTAGCCGGAGCGGATGGCGCCCTCGATGTCGTCGAAATCCGTGTTGGTGTCGCTGGCGTCCTTGATTTTCGAGCGGTTGATGCGCAGCTGTTGGCCCAGGCGCTGCATGACGCGGTCCTTGGGCTGCTTTTGGAGGAATACGTCCACATCGATGCCGTCGCCCGCGTTGACCAGCAGCGACAGCCAGCCCGCGCTGACCCTGTGCTTGAACCCGCCGGAGGGAATCAGCAGGTAGGAATGGTACACGCCGTCCATATAGATGTAACGCCCGTGCTTGAAATTCAGCTGATCAGGCGCGAAGAATTCCGCCGCCGGGATAAGATCAAGTTCGGCCTCCCGGCCCTGTTCCACGTAGCGTGCCATGACCTCGGCTGCGCGCTCGGCCAGAGGCTTATCCGCGCTGCTCCTGCGGTTGAGGATGTTGTACAGCACATCGGCGGTGAATTCGTCCTCGTTGTCGCTGCTGAGAATTTCATTGCCGCATTGCAGGAGGAATGTCCTGGCGGTATTCACGGCGCCCTGCAATGCCGATATGGCCTCGATGGGGTTGTTGTCCCTGCGGCCGACGGGCTCGTATTCAAATATGATAAAGAAACGGCGTGTCACGGCCTCCTTGGAGCCGATCCGGCGCAGCAGCTGCTCGTAGTCCTCCTGGAGGGCCCGGCAGCGCTCGTCCGGCTCCCGGGCAATATCCTCGCGCACGTGCTGGATGTGCCGACCGATATCCGCCCGCTTGGTGAGCACCTTGAACTGCATCTTCACCGGGCTGATTTTCAAAAAGCTGATAAACGAGTAGATAATATTGCGCTGCTCGCGGGCGCTGCGGAGCAAAAAATTAATCGGGACCACCTCAATGATCTTGACATACCGGTGGTCCCGCGTGTAGACGACGCCGTTTTCAATTTTTTCGATGTTGAGATAATCCGCGGTGGTGGCCTTGCGCTTTTTACCCGGGCGGACAGGCTGCGGGGGTTTCTGCTTTCGCTTGGCCTCCCGCAGCTGCTGCTTCAGGGCGTCCACCTCGCTTTTGGGCTGGCGCGCTTTCTTGGCCGGACGCGCCGTGATGGGCACGCTGCCCTTGATCACCCGCCTGTTCTTTACGAACCGGAAGAAATTCATGATGAACGAACTGAGGCTTTCGCCGCTGACGCCGATGAGGGCAATGAGGCCCAGAGGCAGGGCCGTCAGGCACAGCAGGATGATCTTCGTGGTCAGGGACACCTGCAACCGCAAAAAGGGCAGCCCCGCGGCGGCGGCAAGTACGCCGGCCTCGATGGCGTTGCGCAGCTTGAACATGCCGCCGAAGATGGTGCCGGTTTCGATGAAATTCGGGGGAATGACGTAGGTGTCCGGCGCCTCGTGTTTGTCGGCCATGGGCGGGCTCCTGTTCTTTTTTATGTTTGATGGCAAGAAAACCTTGCCTTTGTTGTCTGGTTCAGTTATAATTATTGATATACTGTTTCCCGGAGGATGTCATGAACGATGAATTAAGCAATCCCATCCAGATGGATGAAACCTACGGTACAATCCGGCGCAGCTTGATCACTGCGCAGAACCGGGTATATGCTGCTATCAACGCCGCTATGGTGGAGGCATATTGGGAAATTGGAGAGCAATTACACCGGGCCTGCGGCGGCAATGACCGTGCGGGCTATGGGAAACAGCTGCTCCGATTTATATCTGAACGGCTCACGGCAGAGTTTGGCCGTGGCTTCGATGAGCGGAATTTGCGCAATATGCGCCAATTTTATGTGACGTTTCCAATTCGGAACGCACTGCGTACCGAATTGAGTTGGACGCATTACCGGGCGCTGATGAAGGTAAGTGATGAAAAACACCGCACATTTTATCTGGAGGAATGCGCCAAATCCGGTTGGAGCACGCGCCAGTTAGAGCGCCAGATCAATTCCTTCTTCTATGACCGTCTGCTGGCCAGCCGGGATAAAGAATCCGTAGCTGCCGAGGTACAGGCACTTGAGCCAAAGCCCGAATACGAAAAAATCATCCATGACCCCTATGTGCTGGAATTTCTCGATCTGAAAGAAAATCCGCACTATTACGAGCAGGAGCTGGAGCAGGCGGTGATCGACCACCTACAGTTCTTCCTGTTGGAGCTGGGACGCGGTTTTTCCTTCGTGGCGCGGCAGAAGCGCTTCACTTTTGATGGACGTCATTTTTGGATCGACCTCGTTTTTTACAACTATATCCTGAAATGCTTTGTACTCATTGACTTGAAGATCGGAGATTTGAAGCACCAGGACTTGGGTCAAATGCAGATGTACGTCAATTATTACACCCGTGAGATGATGAACGAGGGCGACAATCCGCCCATCGGCATTGTTCTTTGTGCCGACAAGAGCGACGCCGTTGTGAAATTCACCCTGCCGGAAGACAACACGCAGATTTTTGCCTCAAAATATTTTACCTATCTGCCGACAGAAGAAGAACTCAAGCGAGAACTGCGTTTGGATGATTTCCGCAAGCTGGACTCGGAATAAACACTGAAAGGCATGGGCTTAACCCAATACGGCTAAGCCCGTGCTGCCTTTCTCCGTTTAGATGGTTTACACCGCGCTGAGAATTTGGATGAGGTGGCGGACAACGATGTCCAGGAAGCTCGGGAATTCCTTGAGCAGCGCGTAGACGCATTCCAGGGTAAACATGGGAGACTCCTTTCTCAAAATTTTGCATGGCTGAACTACATCGCGTTGATGATGCTGAGCGCATGAGTCGCGAGCTCAATGCACAGGCGGACAAACATGTCCAGGTAGTTGGGCAGCTCTTTGACGAAGCCCAATACGCATTCCAAATCCATGGGGGCGCCTCCTTTCCTTATTGTATATACCCTCGGGGCTCGACCGGCTTGCCGTCAAGGATGACCTCGAAGTGCAGGTGCGGCCCGGTAGACCTGCCCGTGTTGCCGGATTCCGCGATCGGGTCGCCCTTGTATACCTCCTGGCCCTCCTCCACGAGAATCTTGCTCAGGTGGGCGTAAAGCGTCACGAGCTTGCCGCCGTGGTTGATGGCCAGGTGCCAGCCGTAGCCCGTGGTCATTTTCTTGACGAACAGCACCGTGCCGTCCGCTGCGGCAACCACCTCCGTGCCCTCGGGCAGGCCGATGTCGATGCCGCTGTGATAGCTGGACTTGTTGGTGAATGGGTCGGAACGAGTGCCGAATTCGGATGTGACAAGCGGCTTCCAGCCCGCGACCGGCGCGGCGAACTCGCCGCCGGCATAGACACTATTGTCATCCTTGAGCCGGTCCGCGATGCTGCCATGTGTGCCGTTGCTGGGCACGGTTTCATCGTAGAAATCGTTCAGGAAGATCGCCAGGTTTTGCGCCAGCTCGTTGGCATAGGCCGTTTTCTCTTCGTCCAGACGAAAGACTTCATTGGCGAAGTAGTCCGCACCAACGAACTTCACCGTGAACGTGGCGACCGTGACGGTCTGTGTTTCCTCCACCTCTTCCTTGACCCAGGTTTCTGTCAGCACCGCGACTTTTCCCATGCGGTACTGTCCCCGGTCGTCAAGCACGAGGCTGTCGATGTACTCTGTGACGGTCTTTTTCACGTCCTTGAGCACCTTGACCTGAAAGGGTTTTTCCTGTTGGGTCATCTCAAAAACGAATAGCTCTTCTTTGTGTTTTTCGATGATATCAATCAAATCATCGGCGGAGATATCCTCGTAATTGTCCTTGTAGGCGCAGTATTGGGAGATCAGCAGGCTGATGTCAAACAGGGCATTCGCATCGAAATCGTCAACGGTTTCGTGCTCCTGGCCCTCAGCCAGCTTCTGAATTTCCGCTTCAATCCTGGCGAGCACCGCCATGTGAGCGGAGTCGATGGCCTCGCCAACACGGCGGCTCACGTCCTCGATATTCGCGTAGATGGCGGCGTTGTCGTTCAGGATGGGCAGGCCCTCGGCGCTGGCGGCCAGACCGCCGAAGATCAGCGAGGGCAGCATCATGATGTACAGCACCGGCAGGGCCAGCAGGAACGACGCGGCCGCAACGATCTTGGCCGCAAGCTGTCGGTTTTCCCAGACAGCCATGGCCGCCGCGCCATAGGGCCCGGCAGTGGCGGCGCCTTTTGCCGCCGCGGAGACTGCCTTGCCGACTTTCACAGTTGTGTTTGCGGCGCCGGCAGCGTTTTGCAATGCGCTGGATTGATCGGCCATGGCTACACCCGATCCTTCCGCTTGGGCACCGGCGGCAGCTTTTGCACGATGCTTTCCTCATACGCGACCTTTCCGGGCACACCGGGCTTCTCATAGGGGATTTTCTCGACGCTGTCCACGGCGTACTGCCGGTACCATTTCGCGCCGTCCACCGACTGCACGACGTCATAGTGCCCCTGCTCGGGGGCCATGTACTGCTCGGCCTGGTACATGCCGAACTGGACGCCCTCGGGATTAATGGTTGACGTCTCCGTGCCCATGATGAGCCCGCCGCCGATCTCCGCGTTGCTGTAGGTCGGCGCGTCTGGCTTGCCCGCGAGGCCCATGTACGACACCACAGCCTGGTTGGCGGTGTCGCCGGTGATGCTGCCAATCTGCCGGATATCGCCCTGGGCGACGCTGCTGATGATGCTGTTGGCGAAGTCGCCGCCCTTGGTCATGGAGGTTTTGAACGCGTTGCCGGTGATCATGTTGCCGCCCTGGTTCGTGGCGCTGTGCATGGCGCTGTTCGTGAATTGCCGGCTGACCGCGCCGGCCAGGCCGCCCTGTAAAAAGCGTGTACCCCCGCCCGCGCTGCCGCCCGCGGGCCCTGATTGGCCGCCGGCGCTGCTTGCGCCCGTGCCGCCGGACTTGCCGAATCCGCCGCCGCCCGCCACCTGCCAGCCCATCTGGATACCCCGGGCGGCCACCATGGCCTCGGCCATCAGATTGCCGCCGGTGTGCCCCACATTGACGCCCAGGCTGCCCATGAAGCTGTCGATTTTCTGGCTGACCTTCAGGAATGCGATGGCGCACAAAAACCAGATGAACAGGTTGCCGGATACGGCCTCTTTGCTTGAGGCGGCGACCTGGGCCTGCACCTCGGCCTCCGTGACGGCGAATGCGGAGATCGAGAAGGCTGCAAGCAGAAAGAGCAGCAATATCAAGGCGTTCTGTAATTTTTTCATTGGCGCTCCCTTCTACATAAACAATGGATTCGAGATGAAATTGCCCACCATGCTGGTGAACAGCCGCAGGCACCAGGCGTTCATGACGAGCAGGAATATCTGCCCGCCCAGCATCCGGCACCAGGACTTGAAGACGTTGCCCGTGGACTGCGAGGCCCCCGTGGCGAAGGCCACCGGCGCGGTGTAGGCCAGTACGCCCAGCAGGATGTAGCGCTCGGCCGCCTCCAGCAGGAGCTTGACGTAGTTCCAGGCAAGCACCAGCACCAGGATCAGCCCGATGATGGCCACGGCCCCGTTGGCGACTACGCCCAGGATCACGGTGATCACCGCGCTGAAGCTGGCGAAGCTGATGGGCGGCAGTTCGGCGGTGAGGATCCAGCTGTAGGGTGTGCCGCCGATTTTGAGAATCATGTCAACGATGTCGTTAGAAAACCAGATAATCAGGATGAACAGCAGCGAGCGCAGCGTGAGCTTCACAGGGTCCTCGGCCTCCACACCCATATGAAGCCCGAAATTGCGAAACAGCTGCCACACCAGATTGAGCAAAATCAGGCCGATGGCCAGGGCCACGAACACGTTGTAGAGGGTTTCGGCCGCGGGGAAGTAGCGCAGGAACGAGGTCATGTCGCTGCCGAGCGCGCCCAGCACCGAGGTCGTGAGAAGGTCCAGGCCGTGCATCACCTGCTCGGCCAGCCATTTGACGATGCCGTCTAATATGCCCATGCTTGTCCCCCCTTACGCGTTCCACTTGCCGTCGGCAAAAAACGGCGTGACATAACTCATAATGAACCCCAGCCCATTTAAAATCGCCCAGGTGATGATGATGCGCTTGAGCCAGGACCTGCTTTCGTCGACGGTTTTGCCGTTCTTGCTGAAGTTCATCAGCAGCAGCGCGACAGCCGCGGTCACAACGGCGGCGATGGTGGAGATCAAGAGGATTTGGTTGTACACGTCCTTCATAATCTCGCTGGCCTTCTCCCAAACGGAGGGCGCGGCCAATGCGGGCAGCGCGCCGGCTGCCAGCAGGATGGGGATCAGGAATGCGGTGTACAGGTGCCTGACTCGGGGTCCCTGCAAAGCCGTCAGGCTTTGTGGGGTGAGAACTGGGATTTTGAGCTTGTGTTTCATGCGGGGAACCTCCATGTTCTTGAAATTTGGACGACAAAAGACGCCCCGGGGGACGGGGCGCCGGCTGTCGTATTTTATTGCGCTCGGCGGGGTACAATTTCGAGCATGGATAGTATAGCACATCGGAAATCACGGGTCAATAGCACAGCGCTCCCAATTTCATGTCAAAACTGTCCCAATTTTGTGTCGAATGCAATTTCATACAAAATAGAACTCCGCTCTTGACAACAATTCCTTTATTGGTTATAATAAGTGTGAGGTGAACACACTTTATGGAACGTAAGATCGAATCTTCTCTGCTGGCCTGGAAGAACAAGCAAGATCGAATGCCTTTGATCGTGCAAGGCGCGCGGCAGGTGGGCAAGACACACTCCCTGCTCTCCTTCGGGAAACGGCATTATACCAACGTGGCGTACTTCAGCATGGAGGAGTCGCAGGAGATCCCCGCCATCTTTGCGCGCGACCTGAACCCGGAGCGCATCGTGCGGGAGCTGGCGGCGTTCAGCGGCACGAGCATCCTGCCCGGGGATACGCTGATCATCTTCGACGAAATCCAGGCCTGCGAACCGGCACTGACCTCGCTGAAATATTTCTGCGAGCAGGCGCCGCAATATCATGTCATCGCTGCGGGCAGCCTGCTCGGGGTTGCGATGAAGCGCACAAAGTTTTCGTTCCCGGTGGGGAAAGTGGACATGCTCCATCTGTACCCCATGGACTTCGAGGAGTTCCTGTGGGCCATGGGGCAACGGGAGCTGTGCGCGCTGATCCGCGAGGCCTATGAGGGCTTCACGCCTCTGGCGCTTCATGAAACAGCTCTGGATTGGTACAAGACCTACTTGGTGGCGGGCGGCCTGCCCCGCGTGGTGCGGGAGTACGCCGACACGCGGGACTTCGATTTCGTGGGTGCCCTACAAAAGACGCTCAACGATTCCTACATTGCCGACATGGCGAAATACGCCACGCCGCAGGAGACTACCCGTATCATGGCGGCCTGGGCTTCAATCCCGGCGCAGCTTGCGAAAGAAAATCAAAAATTCCAGTATCGCGTGATCAAATCCGGCGCACGGGCTACTGAGTATGAGGTCGCCCTGGAATGGCTGCGGGCGGCTGGGATGATCCACAAGTGCGTACACGTGACCGAGGGTAAACTGCCCCTGTCCGTCTATGCGCAGAATGAGGCATTCAAAGTCTACATGGTGGACACGGGCCTGTTGTGCTCGAAGTTCGGCATCGCGCCAGGCGTGGTTATGCATACCCCACACAGCTTCGATGGCTTCAAGGGCGCTCTGGCCGAGAATTATATCTGCCAGGCCCTTGCCGCCAACGGCATCACACCGTATTACTGGACCTCCCAGGGCAAGGCCGAGGTGGACTTCGTGTTCCAGGACCGCCAGGGCAATATCATCCCCCTGGAGGCGAAATCGGCCGACAATGTGCGCTCCAAGAGCTTGCGCAGCTACCGGGAGATTTACGAGCCCGAATACTCTATACGGGTGTCGGCGAAGAACTTTGGCTTTGAGAACGGAATCAAGAGTGTGCCGCTTTATGCGGTTTTCTGCGTAACTGTTTAGGACTGTCCCTCCGGGAAAAACTGCTCCAGCAGCGCCGCCGTATCCCTCGCGGTATACCCCCACAGCACAGCGCCCAACGCCTCGATCGCATCGCGCCGCTTGCGGTAATACGTGCTGCTGCTGATGTCCCGGATATGCGGCTGCAAGGAAGTGATGATCTCGTCTACGTCCTTCAGCTCCTGCGGCGAAAGGTACGTATAATACAGCACCCAGTAATACGCCTCCCCGTTCTTGTGCTTGGCCCGCAGCAGCTCCACCGCCGATTCCAGCATTTTGAGCATCTTGTTGCTGCGCTCGATGCATCTTATGTGCCGCTCAATCTTCGTGCCCGCAAGCTCCAGTCCGGCGCACTGCACGGAGTCGAGGAATTCGTCCACGCTGGTGCCGAACTCGATCTCGAAGCTCTTTTTCACGTGCTGCACGGAGAGCTCCAGGCTCCACACCACGTCACGGTATTTTTGCAGCAGCTTCCAGGTGTCGTGGAACAGCGGGTCTTTTTCAGGCGCGTTCGGCGTCTTTTTGCTCATACCGGCCCGCCCCCCTCCTGCCGCGCCGCCCGCAGCTCGAAGCAATAGCGCTGTTTGCCGCCTTGGCCGCAATAAATCTCCAGGTTGGCGGTTGGTTCCCCCAGGCAGTCGGGAAAAAGAAATAAGTTATATAGGGCGTGGGAGCACTCACAGCACGGAATCCCAAACACGGCAAGGGTTTGCGCCGCTTTTCGGACGATTTGCAGCGTATGCGATTTTGGCACGCTGGGGATCAAATCTGAGACGCGAATCTGCGATTCTGAGACGCGGGCGGCGGGGTCGTCGCACACTTTGACGTTGACGTGCAGGGTCATGGCAACCTCCTCCTTGTCGATCATGACGTCGGAAATTTCAAACATCGTCGAGAGATAATGATTGAGATAGATCACGGTGCCGCGGCGGCCCGTGCAGGGAACCAGCGTAAGATAGTCCTGCTCGGCAAGCTGGTTCAGCACCCGGCCCGCCGTCGATTTCGATACGCCCCAGCGCTGTGCCAGCTCGTTATAGCTGGCGAAGGGGTCGCCGGTGCAGTTGCGGTAGTAGACCACCGGGCCGAGCTCCGAGCCGCGCACCCGGTCCTCGTTGTAGACCGTCTGCATCCAGAGGTCCAGCACGATATCCAGCTCCGAGCAGCGCCCTAGCTTGACGAGTTCATTCGCTTTCGCGACCGGGAGGAAGAAAAAGCCGCTCTCCTTCCGGCAGGGCCCGTCGCAGCCGGGGACTGTGTTGAACAGTTCCCAGTCCGTGATATGAAACTTCACCAGCTGCCCGCGGGCGTGTCGCGAGAACGTGATGTACTGCTGCCGTTGCAGGTATTCCAGCTCGGCCAGGGCCTGCCACTGATAACGCATACGGAACCACTGCGTGACCTCCGACAGGCGGCAGATCCATTCGCCGGGCATCAGCGCGTAGCTCGTGCCCTCGATCCGGCGGTTGGACGGTCGGAAGTTGGCGTAGCTGCACAGGGTTGTAAAATAAAAAAGACCGGAACCTCCTTTTGAATGAAGGTTCCGGTCAGCCATCAGGCTTCGGATGAAGTCTCGGTAGATGCGGCAGCGGGGGTAATCGACGAGCTGCTTTAGCTCCAGGTGGTAGGTTGGCATGGGGTTCTCCTTTCAACAATGAAATAAGCCCCTGCGCAGGCGTAATGCAAGCGCAGGGGCAAGTCGGTATTTGGTTCAGGTGATATTGGAAATGGTAAGAGCGTCCGTATCAAACGTGATAATATGGATGTAGGTGTTATATGTGATCAATACATCGCTATGTCCGAGCAATTTAGAAATGTATTTCACATCCGTACCTTTCGCGAACAGCAGCGAAGCGAAAGTATGGCGCAGCGCATGGATGCCGCTGGGCTGGATACCCGCTTTTTCGTAGATACCACAGATCGTACGCGAAAAATTGCGCGGTGGGTTGACCCGGCCGCTTGACGAGGCAAGCACATTCTTGAACTGCCCGTTGATTTTGTGTAGCTCCTGGAGCGCTTCCAGGGCACAGTCGTTGAGCGGAATTATCCTGTTGCCTGATTTGGTTTTTGTAGTATCATCCACATACTTGTAACTGCTGGGATTGCTCTTGTCGCGGTTTTTCACATAGGATTTGCTCGCTCTGATTCGCAGCGTTTTCCTGGAAAAATCCACGCAATCCCAAGTCAGGGCAAGGGCCTCGCCGACACGGATGCCCGTATTCAGGATCAGAATGAAGGCGTAACCCAGGCGGTACACGGATTTCCCATTGGAATAGACTCGTTTCGCCTCATTGGTGAAGCGCATGACCTCCTCTGCCGTAAGTGTTACGATCTCTTTCGACTCAAGCGTATCCTTGCGGGGCAGCCGGACCGATAAACACGGGTTTTTAGCGACATCATCGTCTGCCAGCGCCTTCTTGAGACAAGCGTTATAAGCGTCGTAGACTTTCTTGATGGTGGAATATGAATAACCATCCTCAAGCATCTTGTTAATGTGTCGCTGGATGTCGGCAGAGCTAACCGCGTGAAGCTGGATACATCCGCTGTTCGGGATAATGTGCTGCTTTACGGTGATTTCCAGGCGGTCATAAGACGAAGGCTTCAGCTCGCAGCGCTTGTATTGCTCCAGCCATTCCGTGATATAGCGCTCCAAGCTCATTTTGCCGCGGGGAATCTCCTTTGGGCCGTTCAGCAGTTTTCGCAGCTGCTTTGTTACCTCCGGCTTGGTTTTGCCGTAAAGGCTGCGGCGAATTGGCTTTCCATCGGGATGTGTGCCGATTTGCACCCGGGCTTCCCATCGGCCGTCGCTTCGCTGGCGTACATTGCCGAACCCATTTTCGTTTCTGTTCAAAAATAATCACTCCGTTTCCATTTGTCCTGGTAATCATTAAAGAGACGGAACGGGGATAAAAAAATGCACTCTCGCCAAAAAAATGTGTTTGTCCGTCTTTGACCCCAATTAACGCTTGCCGAAGGCATCGAAAGGCGTACTGTGCAAGGCTTTTTTCGTCTCTGTTTTGACCCCAGTTTGACCCCAATTTTCAAGTGAAACGGCGTGACTAGAAGGGATTATGTGAGATTATTCGGCGCGTCCTCCTTTCAACCCGCGCGCTTTCCCAGGCATAGAAAAAGCCCGGAAACCCTTTGATATGTGGGTTTCCGGGACTCTTTCGGCCTATTGAATTTTGGCAGGGGCAGAAGGACTTGAACCCTCGGCACGCGGTTTTGGAGACCGCTGCTCTACCAACTGAGCTATACCCCTATGGCAAAATCATTATAATCCAAAAAGAAGCGTTTGTCAAGCGAAATTTGATTTTAGATTTGGCCACTTATGCTTGGTTGGAATGCGGCAGCGCAATTTGGCTTCGCCGAACGCGTTGTAAGCATCCGCAAAAACCTCGGCGACAGCCTGCAACGTCTCAAGTTTTCGGCAAAAACATGGCTGCGATGAGCCAAAATCGGTATGTAATGCTGTAAATCAGCGTTGACGCTTGACAAGGCCCCCCCAATGGAGTATAATATGGAAAGCCTGAACCGCGAAGTGCTTGAAGATTAAATTCAATATGGAAGCGTATCGAAGTGGTCATAACGAGCTTGACTCGAAATCAAGTAGTCCGCAAGGGCTCGTGGGTTCGAATCCCACCGCTTCCGCCATTTTGCAACGTTGATATGGATGCATCACCAACGCAGCCGAAAGCCTTTGATATCAAAGGCTTTCGCAATTTTCAGGGGCCAGGCAAGGCCGTTGTGCAATGCGCATTTCGGCTCTGCCTGGCCCCTTTTTTGTATTTCATGGCTTGCGCTAGAGGGAAAATTCTTTTATGAGGGGTTCGTTCTTTTATGATAAGCGGGCTTTACAGCTCAAACAGCGCAAGGATATCCTGCACCAGCCGTACCGTTCGCGCGGTTATATTTTCGACCTTCCAAGTCTCTGCGCTAACAACATCCGCGTTCAAGTTCAGTCCGTTGCGATAGCCGTTGGGCCTTCCTTCGCTGTCTTTGCGCTCGCGCTTATCTTCAAAGGCGCGGTTGCCGAGAGTGCTGTTGTATCCTGTAATCGTGAGATTGCCGAGAGTATGCACATACTGTGCCTGATATTCCCTGGCTTTTGCGGCATTGCCGTCAGCGATCATATCAATCCAGCACTGCGGAATGTTCTCTCCCTGCGGGAATATATGCTCCACTGTCCAGGTATGCAGATGGTTAGCCGTCGTGTGCCACAAGTCAACTTTGTTTTCCACGGTCATCCCTTTTGCCGCCAGCATACAAAGCATGAACCGCGTGGCGTCATAATTGTCCGTGTAGACCGGCCCCCGCAGTTTTTCCTCAAACGCGGCATCAGAAGCAGAGCAGGACAATATCCTGTCTCGAACAGCCTGATATACCTCGCTCGCAGTCAGACCTTTGGTTTCGATTTCTTCAATTAAGCTCATAAATATCCGCGTCAAATCCCGTGTTGGAGGCGTATCTGTCAAGTTGCGCCTAACGAAAAAGTTTACGAGTAGTTTGACTGTTTTGACCAAATCAGCTTCCGAAAGGGCGAGGTCCTCTCGCTCTTTTTCAAAGAACAGCAACAGCAAATAGGCGGGAGCGCCCTGCACACGCGAAAGGTTCTGGTAGTTTTCTTTTAGGTCTGCGTTCAGGCCGTCAGAGCTTTGCAAAATAATTTTGGAGTAAAGCGCGGCATTGGCAATCAGCGTATCCAAAAACAGCTTTGGATCGCGCTTAATCACCTTCTCATAAATACTGAGCAGGGTTGAGCGCGTAGCCAATGTGCCGAGGGGATATCGGCGCGAATCATCGCCGCGTGAAAACGGGGCGTTCACAGAGCGCCGGAACGCATTGTAGTTGTGCCGGAAAAACCGCTCCTGAACTGCATAATCGTCGCCGATGTACTCAAGCACTTGCTGCCATTGCGAGAAGTAGTAATCAAGGCTTTCGTTGCCGTGCAAATCAAGCTGTGCCAGAAGTAGATTCTTGATTAGGTCGACTGCGGTTAACGGTGTGCCCCGATTGTTCAATGATTCGAACAGCGTGTACGCATCGGCATGGTTGGAAACCTCAATCATTACGATTGTAGCGGCCCCGACCTTATCCAAAAGATTGGTCAGGATAGCCACTGCCGCTTCAGGCGAATCGTTGGTCTGTGCTTCCATAATTTCTGCTGCAATTCGCTTTTTGAAATACTCGAAGGCCCTTTTTATTCTGCGGTTGCCAGCAAACGGCGGCATACGATGCGGTGATATGATTTTTTGTTCCGCAAGGACACCCTTATAGTCATCCAAGTTGTGATTTTGTGTCTGCGGGACGACACGCAGCGCGGATTCGGTGCCTTTCAATACCAGCTTTCGCTTCAGTTGCAGCAGATCGGCCTGTTGATCTTCATTCATGGTCCCGCGATACTTAGACAATTCCGTGTACAGCGCGGCAAGAAGCAGGCTCAACGTAGTCAGGCGCTGCTGGCCATCCACGACCTCCCTTTTCGGTGCGTCAATCGCCTCTATGCTTGTGTCAATACAAATGATTGTGCCAAGGAAATACCCTGGGCTGTTTTCAACCAGATCATCGAAAAGATTTTCCAGTTGGCCTGTTCCCCATGTATACTCCCGCTGGTACTTGGGGATTTCAAAGACGATTTTCCCCTCCGGGTTAAAAAGGCTGGATACAGGATATTGATTGACACGATGAATACTCATGCAAATGCTCCTTCATCAGTAATTAGTTTAATGACTGTTAGCACCCGATCAATGTATGACCAACTCCAGCACCGACCTGTGCCGTTTGCCTAGCCCCGCAGTCTGATGCCAGTTTCGGAAGCCATCGTCCATGGAACGGCCAGCCCGCAGCGCGCATATATGTATATCCTTCGGGACATGGCTGGGTTGCCGTTTGGTGCGCGCAATGAGTTTTTGGCCCTCGTTGGCGTGGAGCCGCTGGGGACGAAAACGAAAGAGAGCCGAAAGGCTATCGCAGTATAGCTGCCGCAAAATTAACACTGAGCCATGCGCCTTTGGGTGTGTGGCTCTTGTCTTTTGAAAATAAAGTCCGACTTTGAAAGTCGCAGCAATCCCTTATGTGTCAAGGGTTCGACTACATTATAGATTTTTTCGCTATTTTGCAAATTGGCTCAAACCCTTATATATCAACGGCTGGGAGCGATATTGCGTTCCGACTTTCAAAGTCTGATTTTCCCCTCACATGGGCAGTAGAATCGTAATGAGAGCTGGCCAGCCTCCAACGAATCAAAGGAGGAATGCATATTGGCTGAACTAAAAATGCCCATCGGGCGGCCCCCTACGACCACCAACTCCGTGCCTTCGAGTTTTCCTACCGCCTGTTTACCGAGGACGCTTCGCCGGGGGCCGCGCTTCTGATGGAGATGGGCACGGGCAAGACGCTGACAACCATCGGCATCGCCGGGGCCTTGTGGCTCTCGGGCCGCATCAAGCGGGTGCTGATCGTCGCGCCGCTGTCCATCCTCGGCGTGTGGGAGGAGGAGTTCGCGAAGTGGGCTGACTTCCCCTACACCCTGCAGCTGCTCAACGGCAGCGACAAGCAAAAAAAGCAGCAGCAATTGACCGGCATCACAGGCCCCGGCCTGCACGTTGCCGTCGTCAATTACGAAAGCGCGTGGCGCTTGGGCGATGTCCTGCTGGACTGGAAGCCCGACCTGGTGATCGCGGACGAGGCCCACAAAATCAAAAGCCACACGACAAACGCCAGCAAGTTCATGCACAAGTTCGGCAACGAAAAGTGCTTCAAGCTGCTGCTCACCGGCACGATCATCACCAACAAAGCCATTGATGTCTATTCGCAGTACCGCTATCTCAACCCGGCCATCTACGGGACCTCGTTCTATCGGTTCCGCAGCCGCTACTTCGATATGACCGGCTACGGTTCGCACACCCCGGTGATGAAGCGACACATGGAGCCGGAGTTCACCTAGCGTCTGCACTGCGTGGCGTTCCGGGCGACGAAGGCCGAGTGCTTGGATTTGCCCGACACCGTGGACATCATCCGGCTGGTTGATCTGGAGCCGAAGGCCCTCAAGGCCTACAAGGA
>WRMQ01000004.1 GCA_009777055.1 Oscillospiraceae bacterium | reverse complement strand
AGGGCGTGCCTGCGCCGGCTTTGGCGGCTCTTTTTCTTTGTCCGCCTTCTTTTCCGGCCGCTGCGTTTTTTCCTTGCCCTCGGCCGTTTTTTCCTTGCCTTCGGCCGTTTTTGCCGGGTCCTGCGCCGCCTTGGTTTCGGCTTTTTCGGGCGCCGCTTTTGCGGGCTTCGGCTGCTGCTGCGAAAGCCCCAGCGCGAAGTATTCGTCGAAGCTTTCCACCGCCTTCGCGCGGGTGAAATGCTCCAATATCACATCCAGCTCCGCCTCCTGCAGAACGGAATTGAGGTTCCGCGTTCCCTTAAAATAGCGGGAAAGCAGATCCACAATCGTCTTGTTGGTCGCCCCAAGATGCGAGGAAACCTCTTTGATTTTAATCTTTTCTAACATGCGATCAACCTTTCAGGAGGGGGGATTTGGATAACGCTTCATTATTGCTGGATCAGAGCCTGTATTTTTTTTGCGAAGCCCGGGTTGTCTATCGTGCATACAGCCGCGCTGTATTGGGTCGCTTGCTTAAGGTCGTCTGAGCTGAGCGCGGGCTCAAGCAGGGGGATTTTTTCCTCCGCTGCCAGGCGGCGAAACTCCTCCTTCAGTCGGTCGGAGGCGTTTTCGCACAGCAGGCAGAGCCTCGCTTTTCTGCCGCGAACGGCCTTTTTGGCCGCGTCGTGGCCGAAGCTGACCAGGCCCGCCTTGCGGCACAGACCCAGCAAAGACAACAGCTGCTGTTTTTCTTGCATACTTTTCTCAATGCTCAATTCTCAATGCTCAATTCTCAATTCTCGTTCTTATTTTTTGCTTCCAGCTGGGCTTCCATCCCGTCATAGATTTCCGCCGGAATCTGGCTTGAGAACGCGCGCTCCAGCCGTCTGGCCTTGCGGGCCTTCTTCAGGCATTCCACGTTAGGGCAGACATAGGCTCCCCTGCCAGGGGCCTTGCCCCCCAAATCCAGCGACACTCCGCCTTCCGGGGATTTCACGGCACGGATCAGCTCGCGCTTCGGCTTCATCTCGTTGCAGCCCACGCACTTGCGCATCGGCTGCTTCCTGGGCTGCTGCATGGGCATAGCTTAATCCTCGTTCAAAACAATCTCCGCCGGAGCCAAGGCCGGGGTGTCGGATTTGATGTCGATCTTCCAGGTGGTCAGGCGCGCGGCCAGGCGGGCATTTTGCCCCTTGTTGCCGATGGCCAGGGAGAGCTTCGATTCCGGCACGACGATATGGCAGACATGCTCGTCCGTGTCCACGACCTCCACGCTGATGACCTCGGCGGGGGCGAGGGCTGCCGCGACAAATTCCGCGGGGTCCTCGCTGTATTTGACCACGTCGATCTTTTCGCCGCCCAGGATATCCACGATGCGCTCCACCCGGGAGCCCCGGGAGCCGATACAGGCCCCCACGGGATCCACGTCGGGATCCTTGCTGGCCACGGCCACCTTGCTGCGGGAGCCCGCCTCCCGGGCCACAGCCATGACCTCCACCAGGCCCTCCTTGATCTCGGGCACCTCCAGCTCGAACAGGCGCTTCACCAAGCCGGAGTGCGCCCGCGAAATCGTCGCGCGGGGGAACTTGCGGTCGAGTCCCTTGATATCCACGACATAGACCTTGATCAGGTCCCCCGGCTGGAAGCTTTCGCCCGGCACCTGCTCGTTCACAGGAAGAAGCTCCTCCACCTTGCCGATTTCCACGATAGCGTCGCCGTTGGGCTCCACACGCTGCACCTTGACGGTGACGATTTCCTGCTCGCGGCTTTGGAATTCCTCGCGCAGCTTACCGTGCTCCGCCTCCCGGATGCCCTGACGCAGCACATGCTTGCCCTTTTCGGCGGCAATGCGGCTGACCTCCTTGGTGTCCAGCTCAATCTCGACAATGTCGCCCAGCTGCGCGCCGGGCTTATAGCGCTCGGCCTCCTCGGGCAGCATGTCGGTGTCGGGATCGATCATTTCGCTCACCACGAGCTTGCGCACATAGACCTTCATCTCCTTGGTCTCGGGCAAGATTTCGCAGAACACCACGTCCTTGTTGTTGTAGTCGCCGCGCACGGCCGTTACAATCGCCCGCTGGATGCCGTCATACAGCGCCTCAAGCTGTATGCCTTTTTCCTTGGCCAGCAGGCGCAAGGCGTCAAAGAACTCCGGGTTAGTCATGTCAGTCATCAACCTTCCATTACTAGACTTTAGATTTTAGATTTTAGATCTTAGATTATTGGATCTTTGAATTTTCTGTCAGACGCACGCTGGCGGTTTCCTTTTTCGCGAAATTCAGCGCGGCGCCGTCCTCCAGCCGCAGCGTGAGGCGGTTGCCCTCAAAGGCCTCCAGCACGCCGCTGAGCTCCCGGCGGCCCGTCCAGGGGCTTTCGTCTTCGCCCTCCAGGGGCCGCACCAGGCGCAGCGTCACCCCGCTGCCCAGGTACTGCAAAAAGTGCTCCTCCCGCGTGAGCTCCCGCTCAATCCCCGGGGAGCAGACCTCCAGGCAGTAGCTCTGCTCAATGAACAGGCCGTCGTCCAGGGGCTGATCAATGGCGCGGCTCATGGCCTCGCAGTCGTCGAGGGTCACGCCGCCGGGCTTATCGATCCACAGGCGCAAATACCAGGTCACGCCCTCCTTTAAAAAGCGGACATCCCAAAGACGCAGTCCCAGCTCCTCGGCATAGGGCGCGGCCAGCGCGCGGGCCTTCGCCGCGATGCCGCCTGGATTCGCCGCGGATTTTGCCATAATAAATTCCTCCACAATAAAGCAAATACGAAAGCAATTACGCACGCCGCACAAACAAAAGAGCGGGCTATGCCCACTCCAAATCATCATCTCATATCTCGTACAAATCTCATTGAAGGCAGTATAACATATTTTTCCGCGGAATGCAAGCTTTTTCTTTGGCTTTATCAAAAAAATCTTAACCGCGTTATTCTGTACGCGCCAGTCTTTTCGCGGCCCTCTCGCTCAGGCCATTCAGATACCCCATCGACAGCGGGAGGGCCCGGCGGTCAAAGATGAGCAGGAGACTGGCCTTGAGCCCGGGCAGGGCGAAGCGCAGCAGGGATGGGTCGGCGTACTCCAGCCGCCGCAGGGCCTTGTGATATAGAAAGCCGTCTATCGCCTCGCGGCTGGTAAGGCCGCAGGCCAGGCCGACAGATATGAAACGCTCCAGCTGCCCGGTGCTTGCCCCGGTGCCGCAGTGGAGCTGCTCCGCCAGCTGACGCTCCACCTGCTCATAGCGGCGCCGCATGCCCTCCGGCAGGGGGTAGATCTCCCCGGCGCCGGCAAAGAGCTCCCGCAGCCGCGCGGCCCGCAGGGGCACGGCCTCGGACCAGGGCACTAAAAAGCTCTTATCAGACAGCGGGGGCAGGCAAAACTCCATCGCCGCGGCGCACAGCCGCTCGGAGGGCGCGGGCTCCTCCGGGCAAAGCGCGCCGAACAGCCACAGGGAGGGCGGCAGCGGCAGCGCGCCCTGCCGCAAAAGCCGGGGGTCCGTGGGCCACTGGGAGGCAGCCAGCTGCAGGCTGCGGGGGCCCTCCTGCCCGGGCAGCATGGCGTAAAGGGGAAGCAGCCGGGACAGGTAGCCTTCGGCGGGCGCGGCGGTGAGATGGTCCAGCGCGGCGAAGCGCGGGCTCCCGCTCCAGCCCGCCTCATAGATCAGCTCAAGGAAGCGCGTCTCCTCGTAGCGCTTCGTCAGGGGATTCTCCTGCCCCAGCAGGTCGCACGCGCCGCGCCAGGCGGACGAGACCGAGGTAATATCGAGGCTTTCGCCCAAGGCCTGCGCGGCGGCGGCGGGAAGGGAAAGCGGCGATTGCCCCGTTTCTGTGGTCAGCTTTTCTGTGATCAGCTTTTCTGTGCGAAGCAATATAAAATCAGACGCGGCCATCGCGCCCAAAAAGCAGCCATAGAGGGACCGGGGGGCATAGATGCCGCAGCGCGCGGCGGCGTAGCGGCGCAGATGCTCCGCCAGCTGCGACAGCGTCGTCCGCTCGTCGAAGGCGGGCGGCGCCAGGGCTCTCATGCGCGTATCAATGGCCGTCAGCCGCGGGAAACGGCTGTACGGCGCGGCCGGCAGCAGCTCCGCGCTGTCCGCGGCGAGCTCGCCGCCCCGCTCCTCCTGACTGGCTTTCCGGCTGTCTTTTTCTTCCGGCTCAGCCATTTCCCGGGGGAGCAGCGCGGCCAGACGGCGGGATTCCCGCAGCAAATCCAGCTTTTCGTTTTGCAGCGCCGCGATTTCGTCCAGCATGGCGCGGCGGCCCCGCGTGAGCCAGAGAAAGGACCACTCCCGCATGCCAAACTCACACCCTTTCTTCAAATTCTCAATTCTCAATGCTCAATGCTCAATGCTCAATTTAAATTTGCAATGCTCAATTTAAATTTTGCCGTGGCTATATCGTTGTCAGAAGCAATCTTATTTTGCCCTCAAGTGCGTATTTTCCGCTTCCCGCCGGGATCAACAGGCTGTCGCCCTTTTTCACCGGAAGCGCTTCGCCGCAGGAGCTGAGGGTTCCCGCGCCCTCCAATACCAGCAAAGAGACGAAGCTTTCCGGCCCGGCAATTCCGAACGCGGCCTCCCGCAGCTCCCATTCCCGCACGGTGAATAAGGGGCATTTCACCAGCGTCCGCTCGCGCGCGCCGCCCTCCAATAATTGCGCGTTTCGCGTTTCGCTTTGCGCATTGTAAGGCCCAAGCTCCGTAACGGCCAGCGCCTGCTCGATATGCAGTGCCCGCGGCTTGCCGCCCTGCAGACGGCCATAGTCGTAGACCCGGTAGGTTGTATCGGAGCTCTGCTGCACCTCGGCCAGCAGCACGCCGCGCCCGATGGCATGCAGCGTGCCCGCCGGAATGAAGAAGAAATCCCCGGCCTTTACTTCTATTTCCCGCACCAGGGAGGTCAGGGTATTTTCCCGGACAGCGCGGGCAAACGCCTCCCGGGTGATACGCTCTTGAAAGCCCAGCAGCAGCTTCGCGCCGGGCCGGGCGTCCAGGATATACCAGCACTCGGTCTTTCCCGCCTCGCCCTCTTTCAAAACGGCGTCGCCGTCCCGGGGATGCACCTGGACGGACAAATCATCCATTGCGTCGATGAGCTTAATCAATATGGGAAACGCGGCGGCCTCGCCCGTCTGACTGAACCAGGCCGGGTTTTTTTTCCAGACCTCGGCGAGGCCCTGCCCCGCGTACGCGCCGTTCAGAACGACGCTGCCGCCGCCGTGGTGGGCGGATAGCACCCAGGCCTCCGCGCAGTTGGCGTGCCCGGCCAGCGCGACGCCATACTCCTCCGCCAGCCGCGTACCGCCCCAGATCGTCTCTGAAATGTGAGGCTTCAGCTTCATTGGATAGTGCCGCATAGAGCTTCTCCTTACATAAATAGAATATTTCTGATTAAGTATAGCATATTCTGTCCACAATTGCTATAGAAATATTCAGTATGGAGGCGAATGAATGATGAAGCTGGAGCGCAAGACAATTGTGAAGGATATCCTCAGGCGCGTCAAGCCCGGCGAAACGGAGCAGCCGCGGTCGGAGGCCGAGCGGCTCGTGGCGGATATCCGCGAGGTTTGCCGGCAGATCGACAACACCCACGCCCTTTTTGCCCTGGAATCGGACGAGGATCTTCTGGACGCCGCGATTTACCAGCTGGAGGCCCTCAACGCCCGGTATCGTTTTTTGCTAAAACGCGCCCGCGAAACCCGCGCCGAGGCCACCGCCCTGCCGATCACGGGGGAGGAACGGGAACGCTGGATATGAACGCGATGGTAGGGGCTCAAAAATTTGAGCCCATGCAACTATCACATGCGTTCAAACAGCATGCGTTCAAAATTTGAGCCCATGCAAACCCTATGCAATCAATCGCACATGACCGTTGTCACATGGGTTCAAATTTTTGAACCCCTACAGAATTGAGGTGAACATATGTCAACCGGATTAAAGGTGCTGCTCTGTGCCGCGGCGGCGGCAGGGGCCATCGGGATCCTGCTTTCGATGCTGCGCAGCAGACGGCTGCTGCGGCACCTGCTGCTCACAGCCGTCTCGGGCATCGCGGCGCTGTATGCCGTCAACGCCCTGGGCATGCTCACGGGTATCGGGCTTTCGGTGAACGCGCTTTCGCTGAGCGTCAGCGCCATCGGCGGCGCGCCGGGCGTGATCTCGCTGCTGCTGCTGGATACGCTGTTCCAGCTCAACGCTTAAATGCAATTCTCAATTCTCAATTCTCAATGCTCAATTAATTGAATGGCCAAAGACAGTCTGGGAATTACAGATTGTCTTTGGCCACAATTATAATTGAGCATTGAGCATTGAGCATTGAGAATTACTCATAGACCGTGAACTGCGGATATTGGCCGTTAGAGCGCACATCTCCGCGGCAGCCGCCCTCCAGCAGCCAGAACACCATTTCGGAAGGGCTCTCGCCCGGGGCGTAGTTGGAGTGGTCCAGGCCCTCAATGAACCAGGTCTTTTCCGGAAAGTACGCCGTGGAAGCGTCGATTTTGCCGTCGGGGGAAAGATGGCCGTGGCCGTGGTCGATCTCCTGCGCGGCGAAGGGCGCGCCGTCCAGATCGGCCACCCGGGCGAAGCCGCTGGCGTATTTCAGGTCAATCAAGCGGTCGGTCACAACAAGGCCGGCACTCCGGAAAATGGGCAGCATCGGGCCGTAGTTCAGCGCGACGACCGCGAAACCCACATCCGCGTCCTGCATGGCCTGCAGCACGAGGCGGCTGTTTTCCTGGATTTCGGCATAGCGGTCCAGCCGGGCGAGCAGGGCCTGCTCCTCCGGCCCGCCTCCATCGGGGAAGCAGAATGCCCGTGCGGCCTGATAACGCTCCCGGGGCACCAGGGCCCACATACCCTGCCAGTATTTCATCATGTCACGGATATACAGACGGAAGCCGGAATCCACGAAGCGGTTGAAGCCCGCCGTGAAGCCCACGCGGTCCAGGCCCCAAAACAGCGCGTTAAAAAGATAAGCAGGCGCTTTTTCGGGGACAAAGCCCGGCAGCTCGGGCAGCATGCCGGTAAAAAGCCGCTGGAAGGCCTTGTAGTTGAGCTCCACGCCGCCGGTAAACAGGTCGCCGATCATGGAGGTGCCCTGCCAGCCGGGGGAGGTGAGGACGACGTTGTTGAGGTCGCCGAAGCCATCCGGTTCGGCGATTTCCGCCAGATAGGCGCTCAGCACCGCCGCGCCCATGCTGTGGGCCGCGATGTTGACCTTTGCGTGGCCTGTCTCGGCCTTGGCCTTTTGGATCATCCCGCCGAGCTCCTCCGCCAGGTCGAACACGCCGCGCCGGAAATCATAGGTCATCACATACACATGGTCCCAGCCATAGGTCTCGCCGTGCTTTATGCCGTGGCCCATGGCGAGCCCGCGGTCCTCTTCGCCGTAATGGGCCATGCTCTCCGGAAAAACGGCGCAGTCCACCAGAGGGTCCAGCAGCGCGCCGTCCGCGCCGCAGCGCAGGGGCTCGAAGAGGGGCTTCACGGCGGGCAGCAGACCCCTGACGAAGCTGTCCATGCTGTTTTTCTGAATGCCCCGCGCCAGCCCATAAATGATATATGGCGCTTTTCCCGCCACGGTTTTGAGGATATGCGTGATATCCGTGGGTGGAAAAACAATAACCTCCTTCTCACCGCCCCGGTCTTTGTACAGCGCCGTCGCGCCGAAGCCCTGCACAACGATGAGCGGCAGGCCGTCGCAGCCGCAGCTTTTGTCTGGCGCGGCAAGCACCGCCGGCAGCGTAGCTGTCATCATCAGAACGAGGGCCAGCATCAGGCCAGGAACACGTTTAAATATGTTTTTCACGCGAGAATTCCCCCTTGCTTTTCTCTTTTCGCCATATGTTTTTTGATGAGGCAATATTCCAAAAACAGCAGCACCGCCGGGACGCTCCAATACGGAGGCAGAACCAGGGACAGCAGGGCGGAATAATCGTCTCTGAGCAGCGCGGGCATCAAGGTTCCCAGCGCGAACAACCGGGAAACAGCGCCGAACACCGCCGGCAGAATCAAGCCCGCGCGCATGCCCGGCCGCCTGCAGAGCAAAATCTGCGCGAGCATAGCCCAAATGGTTATCACGGCTATGATGGTAAAAACAATGACAATCGCCATCCACATTAAGCCCGCCGTCAGCAGGCCCACGGTCACGATACCGACCGCAAGAGGCGATACGCCTGTCAATACATGCGGCAATTAAATCCATCCCCTTCCCGTAGGGGTTCAAAATTTTGAGCCCCTACCATCCCAATCTCCCGTTTCAACCTCTTCCGTAGGGGCTCAAAATTTTGAGCCCTGCCGTTGATTCAAAACATTTTCGAATCCCGATATTTGATTGACTTCAAAATTGCTGCATTGGGTTGAATTTTGTTTCATTGCGTTGGGTTCAAATTTTTGAACCCCTACAGCTCACGGTAACTGCCATCTAAAATTTTCTCCCACCAGTCCCGGTGATCCACATACCAGCGAATCGTCTCCGCAATGCCATCCTCAAAGCGGGTTTCGGGCAGCCAGCCCAGCTCCCTGTGGATTTTTGCCGGGTCGATGCCGTAGCGCAGATCGTGCCCCGCGCGGTCCGCCACAAAGGTGATCAGACTTTCCGGCTTGCCCAGCAGGGCAAGAATCGTCTTCACCACCGTAAGGTTGTCCCGCTCGTTGTGCCCGCCCACGTTGTAGACCTCCCCGGGCTTTCCGTTCTTCAGAATAAGCGCAATGGCGCGGCAGTGATCCTCCACGTGCAGCCAGTCGCGCACGTTGTTCCCGGTGCCGTAGACCGGCAGCGGCTCATCGGCGAGGGCTTTTAATATCATCAGCGGGATAAGCTTTTCGGGGAACTGGTAAGGCCCGTAATTGTTGGAGCAGCGGGAAATCGTCACCGGCAGGCCATAGCTGCGGTGATAGGCCAGCGCCAGAAGGTCCGCCCCGGCCTTGGAGGCCGAATAGGGGCTGGATGCGTGAATGTTCGTCTCCTCCGTAAAGAAGAGGTCAGGCCGGTCCAGGGGCAGGTCGCCGTAGACCTCGTCGGTGGACACCTGGTGAAAGCGCAGGTTTCCGTTGGCCCGGCAGGCGTCCATGAGCACCTGCGTGCCCAGAACGTTGCTGCGCAGAAAAATACCGGGATCCGCAATCGAACGGTCCACGAAGCTTTCGGCGGCGAAATTCACCGCCGCGTCGAAGCCCTCCTCCGCGAAAAGCGCCTCTATCCGCTCCCGGTCGGTGATATCCGCGTGCACAAACCTGACAGTTCCGCGGGGCCTCTCAAGGGCCGGGCGCAGGGTGTGCAGATTCCCGGCGTAGGTCAGCGCGTCCAGGCAGACCAGGCTGTCCCGCGGATAACGCTCCAGCCAGTGGTAGACAAAATTGGCGCCGATAAACCCGGCCGCGCCGGTGACCAACAGTTTCATTGCCTTCGGCCTCCTGCCATAATTATGATAAAAATGCAAAGCAAGCAGTATTTCTATATGATATATCAAGTATATCATATAGAAGGCTTTATTGCAAGATAAAGGTGCGGCTGTTGCGGGCTTTTGGGGGAATGGAAGAAAAAGAAGTTGCTTTTTTTGCTGATGTATGATAGAATAACTCCGGTACAGTAACATCTGTTTTGTTGTGGGCTTGCAGCGAAACCGGAACCCCGCAAGCGATACGGATGGCTTGCGGGGCTTTACTTTAAAGCCAGGAGGACAGCGTATGCACTGCACAAAGCACGCCGCCGGCGATCTTATCTGGGTGGGCGCGAACGACCGTCGGCTGGCCATGTTTGAGGGCGTATATTCCGTGCCCTATGGCGTGTCTTATAACGCGTATCTTTTGATGGACGAAAAAACCGTGCTGTTCGATACCGTCGACAAGGCGGTGCGGCAGCGTTTTTTGGAGAACGTGACACACGCGCTGGGGGGCAGGGGCCTGGATTACCTCGTGGTGCAGCACATGGAGCCCGATCATTCCGCGGTGCTGGAGGAGCTTTCGGCCCGGTACCCCGCCTGCAAAATTGTCTGCGGCGCCAAGACCCTGGCCTTCATCGGGCAGTTCTGCGATTTTGACGCCGGGCCGCGCGCCCTGGTCGTCAAGGAGGGCGATACGCTTTGCACGGGCGCGCACACGCTACGCTTTCTCATGGCGCCCATGGTGCATTGGCCGGAGGTCATGGTTACCTACGATTCCTTCGGCAAAACCCTCTTTTCCGCCGACGCCTTCGGCAGCTTCGGCGCGCTGGGCGGCGCCTTGTTCGCCGACGAGGTAGATTTCGAAAAGGACTATATGGACGAGGCCAGACGGTATTACACAAATATCGTGGGGAAATACGGCGCGCAGACACAGGCGCTGCTGAAGAAGGCCGCCGCCCTTGAAATTGATACGATCTGCCCGCTGCACGGCTTTGTCTGGCGCGAAAACATCGGGAGCATCCTTTCGAAATACGCGCTGTGGAGCAGCTGCGCCCCCGAGGAGCGGGGCGTGATGCTCGCCTACGCCTCGGTTTACGGCAACACCGAAAACGCGGCCGAGATCCTTGCCAGCCGCCTGCGGGACAAAGGGCTCAGGACCGTGATGTACGACGTTTCGGTCACCCCCGCCTCCGAGATCATCGCGGCAGCCTTTCGCTGGAGCCATCTGGTGTTCGCCTCCACCACCTATAATATGGGCATTTTCGTGACGATGGATGCGCTGCTGCACGACCTTGTCGCCCACAACATCCAAAACCGCACGGTGGCCCTGATCGAAAACGGCTCCTGGGCGGCGGCCAGCGGCGGGCTCATGCGCGCGGCGCTGGAAAAATGCAAAAACATGCGGATTCTGGAGCGCACGCTCACGCTCAAATCCAGCCTGAAGCCGGCGCAGCTGGCGGAAATTGACATCATGGCACAGGCCATTGCCGACACTTTTTAAGCCAAAACAAACAGATAAGCCAAAACAAAAAGAAAGGAGAAGCGTGATGAAATATGTGTGCGGGGTGTGCGGATACATATACGACGAGGCCGCGGGCGACATGGACAGCGGCATTGCGCCGGGAACCAAATGGGAAGCGCTCCCGGAGGATTTCCTGTGCCCGCTTTGCAGCGCGGACAAGGACGCCTTTGCGCCGGCCTGACAAACAGCAAAAAAACGCGGGACGAAATTCACGTCCCGCGTTTTTTTGTTTGGCGCTTTTAAGCAGTTGCAGTGATTTTCCGCAAAGAAGAACAGGTAGGCAGGCGTGAAATCGCTCGCGCGATAAAATTCCCCCAAGAATTGCTGCGGCAATTCTTTTCCCCCTTTGCTTTCAAAGGGGGCTTCCGGAGGGTAAAGCGAAGGCCGCGGAAGCCTCCTTTGAAAGCAAAGGAGGTGCCCCAAAGGGGCGGAGGAATTTTGCGCGCGAGCGCATGAGGCCTGGATCGTCCCGCTTCGCCGCGGGAAAAGAACAGCATCACTGCAATTGTCTGAAAGAGCCTTTTGTTTCGTTACCAGACAATCAGCAGCGTTCCCTCAGCGGATTCTGTGTAAGTCAGGCTGCCCTTGGCCTCTTCCTTCTTCAGCGAGGCGATCAGGGCATCCTTCATCGCCTCGTCGGTGGGAACGATTTCGGTTTCCAGCGTGAGCTTGTCGGGGGTATAGAGATATCTTCGCACCGCGAAGCCCGTCATCCACCACTGGAGCGTTAAGGGACGGTCAATGAGCACGTTTTGGGCGCCGTTGTCGTTGACCGTGAGCTTGAAGGACATTTCGACGCGCTCTTCATCCGTAACAGCGTTATAGAACTCCACCAAACGGCTGGGCGGCTTGTTGTAGATCCCGATTTCCGCGCCGGTGGTGATGAAATACCGCCCCTTCCACAGCTGGAGCATCCAGTCCTTTCCCTCGTAGGGGAACTTCAGCCGCACGGTTTCCACGTTGACCGACTTGTTTGTTTGCAGCAGCAGGTCGTCGTAGAGCTTCATGTAGCCCAGCCCGCGCTGGAAAGGGTTCAGGGTGGTGTAGGCGTAGTTTTTATCGCCGAAAATAAAGTTGTAGCCCAGGCCGCTCACGCCGTTTTCCTCGCCGAATTCACCGGTTTCGGCGTTGTAGACGGAATACGTGGGGAAGTCCCGCACGCTGCCGTCCTCGTAGCCGAGCTCAAGGCGGATCGCGTACGAGTTGGGGCTCCAGTCAATGGGGTCGGCGGTGAAGCGCGCCCGCACCGGCATGGCCGCCGCGGTGCCGACCAGGCGGTACAGCACCATCCGGCTCCCGTCAATCCCTTCATACGAGTTCCCCTTCGCCAGCCAGTTATCCGCCCAGTCATAGAAGAAGCCCGGGAATGCCCGCACCATCCAGCGGTGGAAGTGGTAGATATCCGGGAAGGAATTGACGACCCCCACGATGTCGAAGCCGGTTTCCTCCTTCAGCCCATCGAAGGCCTGCAGCAGGGGCTCGTCGAAAATGACCTCGAAGCGGGGCGCGAGACGCACAGGCTTGTAGTTGGCCTCATAATAGGTCTGGTCCCAGACAGGTACGCCGGGCGCCTCGGCCCGCGCCCCCATGCCCGAAAAGGCGGTGAGCAGGCTGAGCAGCGTGCTCAGAATCATGCTTAGCATACTAAGAATCATGCGGTTCTCCCTCTCTCGTTTGTTTTGCTTTCGTTTTGCTTTCGTTTTTTTGTTTTTTGCTTTTTGCTTTTTGCTTTTTTATGCCTGTCTTTTAGACGAACAAAAGACAAAAAATCCTTTTTTTCCAGTATTTGAAATTATACCAGAGAAATGCGGCACTGTCAAGTTGACAGCACCGATAATTTGTGATAAACTAACCTGGCTGAAAAAAATAGCGAAAGAGGGATAGCAATGAAACCAATCAAGCACATAAAGCGGATTCTATGTCTGATTTTGACGGCCGCGCTGCTCAGCGCCATACCGTTGGCGGCTCAGGCGCAGGAGGTGGATCTCCGGAGCGCGAATGTGAGCGGGTACCCCACCATCCGGCTGTCGGGGGGCTTCCATCAGCTGTATTACGACGAGCTCGGCCCGGATAGGGAGCTGGTTTTTGACCCCGGGGCAGTGGGGGATATGCTCGCGCCGCTGCTGGAGGAAGCGACACAGGCCCTGAAAACCCTTGATTTTAATCGGGTCATTGACTTTCTGGTGGAGGGCTTCGAGAATTGGTTCGGCCCGATCCGGATGAACGGAGACGGCGAAAGCGTCAGGCAGGGCCTCAGCTCCGAGTTTAACAACTGGGACGATTGGAACCTCTATGACGCTGACGAGTTCGAGTTCACCTTTGACTGGCGTCTGGATCCGGTATACAACGCCCAAAAGCTGCACGAGTATCTGGAGCGCCTGGCGGAAACCCGCCCCGATGTGGAAAAATATAATTTTTATGTCCAGAGCGGCAGCGGGCCGGTGATGATGTCCTTTCTGAAGCTCTATGATCCGGACCTTGACCACGTGGCCAGCCTGGTCATGGATATCTCCATGCACAACGGCACCACCATGTGGGGGGAGCTCGCCAAGCGCAAGCTTGTCATCGACACCGAAAACCTGGGCAAGATGAATCTGGCGCTGGGAGATTTTCAGCTGCAGCCCCTGCTGCGCGTCCTGTATGAATCCGGCCTGCTGGAAATCATCGAACGGATCGCGAAGCTGGCCGCGAATAACATCATCGACCGCGTATACGACGAAATTTTGATCCCGCTGATGTTCACCATGCCGGTGTTCTGGAGCTATGTGCCCCAAAAGGACTACGCGGCGGCCAAAATGGCCCTGTTCAAGGGGAACCCCGATTACGCGGGCCTGGTGGCGAAGCTGGACTACTACCGCGAAAACGTAATGGCCCACGCCGACCAGATCATCCTGGACGCCAACGCGCGGGTCAAGGTGGCCGTGCGCGCGGGCTACGGCCTGCTCATGTACCCTCTGGGGAAGGGCTCCGGCGTGCAGTCCGACGACACGGTGGATACCGTTTACGCGAGCCTGGGCGCCACCTGCGCGCCCATGGATGGCTCCTTCGCCCCCTGGTACAAGCAAAGGAAGGCCTGCGGCGACGGCCATGACCACATCTCCCCCGACCGCGTGATCGATGCCTCCACCTGCCTGCTGCCGGACCAGACCTGGTTTACGCTGAACAAGCCCCACGGCACGGAGCATCAGTACGGCGAGTGGTACGCCTGGTTCAAGAGCGTTCCCGCCCGTCCAACCGTGTACACCGACGAGCGCTTCCCCCAATACTTCAAATTGGTGGAGGAGGCTTTTGAGGGCCGGGGCGTTTATGAGCCCCTGGAGAAGCAGCCGGAGCCCAGCGCGTTTGTCGAGACGCTGAAGCTCGCGGGCCTGTGGGTATTAAAGCTCTGGCGCTGGCTGCTGCGGCTGCCGCTGTTCTGGGTCTGATCTTTTCATCATAAATGGACAAGCCGGCGGAATTCCATCATGGAATTCCGCCGGCTTTCGCTGTTGTGTAAAAGCGCCCGATCAGGGGAACGCCACATATTCCGCTGGGTTCATGCCCATGTAGACCATGCACACCACGCCGTCCTGCATATCGGTTTTACTGGTTCTGCGATGCGAGGAGGAATAGCCCAAATTGGCGAAAAAGTTTGCAATCTCGCCATACTGATGGACACTGCCCTCCGGCAGCGCGTACACCGTGGCGTTGGTGTAGGAGGAACCGCCGCCGCCGCCATCGTCATAACCTGATCCGCAGCCCGCGCCGCCGCCGTAAAGTCCGCCGCCGCCGCCGCCGCCCCATTGCTCGCCGTTGCCTCCCTGCAAGAATGTGCCGTTGCACCCTCCCCAGCCATTGCCGCCATTGCCGCCTTGCGTAGCGCCGCCGCCGCCGCCGGCGTAGTTCCAGTGTCCGGTCTGCGGCGGGTTGTCTCTGCCACGGCCACCGCAGTGCCCCGGCCCAAAGGTTTCAGCGCCGTTATTGGGGCTGGTAATGGAGCCGGCATTGCCGCCTGGGCGGTCGTCAACGTCGTTATAAGCGCCGCCGCCGCCGCCGCCGCCCGCGATGGCTATGATGTCGCTCCTTGAGGCGTAGGAGGATGGCGGGCTGGGCGTTGTGGTGATCATGGAAGCGCCGCCGCCGTCGCCGCCGCCTATCCAACCGTTGCCGCCGCCTGATCTGCCGCCCTGAAAATTTTGATTGGCGCTGCCCCTGATGTAGCCGCCCGGAGATCCGCCGTGCTGGCCCACCCAGACGTATATCGTCGTGCTGCCATCAAAATAGCGCATGCCCCGCACAACGCCGCCCGCGCCGCCGGAACCGTTGTCGTCATCGCCGGAACCGGAATTTAAAAAATGCCTGCCGCCCTGGCCTCCGCGCAGCACAAAGCCCCACCAGCCCTTTCGCGGGGTGAAGGCGACCGCGCTGCCGCTGGTGAAGGTTTGCGGGTCCCCAACGTTTAAATAATAAAAAACATTGTCGTTCGTTACGGTTTCGACATACTTCGCCTGCGACAAGGCCAGCGAAGTGGTCATGAGCGCGAGGGCAAGCAAAATAGCCGACGCCCGCAAAACAATGCCGCTGTTACGCTTCATAACGCTCTCCTCCATTCATTTAGTCCACCTGCACGGCGGTGAAAAACAACTTGCATTTAAAGCAATTTCTGTTTCCTGTGTGGCCGGCAGCGACAAAGTTGTCAAAGCCTTGTATCCCGTTTTCCCGGAAATGCACCTGCACCTCGACTGTCTGCCCCGGCTGAAGCCGCTCGAAGGTCCATGTGCCATCTCCATTGTTGATGGGATTGGGGCTGCCGTTATGCCCGAAAAAAATCATGCCGTAGGTGGGTACCTTGGGTGAATTTTCATCCGGTGTCAGATTGTAGTCATCCACGTAGCCCACCCAAAAAGTCACCGCCGCCGCGACCTCGCCGTCGTTCGCGATGGCGAATTCCAGCCAGGCCTCGGAATAGTAATATTTTTGATCGCCTGGCCGGGGGTCCGCGTGCCATAAGCCCGTGAATGACCCCACCGCCTTATGGTTATTGGAAAGTCTTCCCACCGGCGGGAATTTGACGTCCCATGCCGCGACGCGCACCTGCGCCATGCCCTCGCCCGTGGCCATGTATTTCGCCGCGCTCAGCGGCACGGTGAGCACCGCCGCGATAAACAGCAGCGCCGCCAGAATCCATACAATGCCATTCCGTCCTTTTTTTCCCGGTTTCATCGCCTGTCCTCCCCTCAAATCAGCAAGCTCAAAACATGAAAGCCGCTCGTGCCTCTCATTCTAGCATATTACACAATAAAAAACAAGTCTTGTAACGAAAAAACACAATTTAAAATAAAATAAATTAAATTAAAAATAAATTAATGCATATTGCAAAAAAACTGTTGACAAATCGAAGTAATTAGGATATGATTAATAACGAACGTTGTTGTTCTCAAAGGAGATGGCATGGATTCGAAAATGGCGCTGGCCCAGTGGGATGACGAAGCGCTGGTTTTACTGGTGCAGGGCGGGGGCGGCCAAAGCCCGAAGGCCTTCGGGCTGCTGCTCGAAAGAATCACCCCCGTGGTCAAGGCGCGGGTGAGAAGCCTGGCCGGGGAAGACGACGCGCAGGATCTGACGCAGGAGGGCATGCTGGGCTTTCTCAGCGCGGTGTCCGCCTACCGACCGGAGCGGGGAGCGAGCTTTCGGACCTTCGCTTCCGTATGCGTGAGCAACCGCATCGTGTCGGCCCTGCGGCGGGCAGCGGGCGGGGGGCAGGCGCTCCTGCCGCTGCCGGAGGAGAGCGCTCTGGCCGAAATACCGGAAAACGACCCACAGGATATCTTCGCGGCCATGGAGAGCACCAGACGGATCATGGAGGCCATGCAGGAGCGGCTGAGCGCGCTGGAGCGCGGCGTAATTGAGGCCTATCTGGCGGGCGAGCCCTATGAGCTGATCGCCGGGCGGCTGAATATCAGCGCCAAAGCGGTGGATAACGCCCTGCAGCGGGTGCGCAAAAAGCTGCGGCAGTTTCTCTGATGATTTTTAGCAAGCATTATGCCTTTTGTAGCTTAAAGTAGAGCAGTGGGAAACCACGGGTGACGGTGCGAGTCCGTCCAGGGGCAGAAAAATATTTTATTTCAAGCGAGGTAGTTGGCAAATGTACGAAGACAGGAACATCATCTGCAAAGAATGCGGCAACGAATTCGTGTTCACCGCTGGCGAACAGGAATTCTATGCGGAAAAGGGCTTCGAGAACGAGCCCGGGCGCTGCAAGGTATGCCGGGACGCGCGCAAGCACTCCGGGCGCAGCGGCGGCGACCGTGAAATCTTCGAAGCAACCTGCTCCGAATGCGGTGGCATTGCACGTCTCCCCTTTAAGCCGCGTGACGAGGGTCGCCCGGTTTATTGCAGCGAATGTTACGCAAGGCAGAAGGAAAACGGCTAAATATCTGCTTTGCGGCAGTATACGGCTATATTTCTAAACCGAACGAACAGAGAATGGCCCCTTCCGGATGGAGGGGGCTGTTTTTTTGTCTATTCTTTTTTTGACGGCAGTTGTGATGCTCTAAATATTCGTTGTGAATAAGGGCTAAGCGGAATACTCGGCCAGCAGCTCCGCCAGAATCTCCACGCCTCTGGCCAGCTGCTCGTCCGTGGGCGTGGTGAAGTTCATACGCACGGCGTTGACGCTCTCGCCCTCCTCCACCAGAAAGGCGCTGCCCGGCACCACGGCCACCTTGCGCCCCACGGCGCGGCGGGCGAAATCCAGCATGCCGATGTGCTCCGGCAGCGCGCACCAGAGGAACAAGCCGCCGCCGGGCCGCGCGAAGCGCAGGGGAGTCCCCGCAAGGCCATCGCACATCAGGTCGCGTTTCGCGCGGTACATCACCCGCAGAGCAGCGATGTGGGCCGCAACATCGTAACGGCGCAGCCATTCCTCCACCAGCAGCTGGGCAAAAATGGTGGTGTGCACGTCGCTGGCCTGCTTGCCCACGGTCATTTTCGCCAGAACCGGCGCGGGGCCCAGGGCATAGCCCACCCGCAGGCCAGGGGAGAGAATCTTGGAAAACGAGCCCGCGTAAATCACGATATTCTCCGTATCCATGCTCTTGATGGCGGGAACGTCCTCCCCCTCATAGCGCAGCTCGCCGTAGGGGTTGTCCTCCAGGATGAGCGTGCCGTACCGCAGGGCCAGCTCGTAGACGCGGCGGCGTTTTTCCAGGCTGGTGCTGATCCCCGAGGGGTTTTGGTATTGCGGGATCGTATAGATGAAGCGTACCTTTTGCTTTTCTGTTTTCAGAATGCTTTCGAGCGCGTCGAGGTCCATGCCGTCGTCCCGCATGGGCACGCCCCGCAGGCGCAGGCCGTAGGAGCGGAAGGTGTTCAGCGACCCGATGAAGCTGGGGCTTTCGCTGATAACCACGTCGCCCTCGTTGCACAGAACCTTGGCGGCGAGGTCTATCACCTGCTGCGCGCCGGAGGTGATGATCAGGCTGTCCGCGTCCGTGCCGCAGTTGAGGCGCGTGCTCAGATCGGCCTTCACGCGCTCCCGCAGGGGGCCATAGCCCTCGGTGACGCTGTATTGCAGGCAGTCGATGGGCCGCTCGGCCAGAAGCCTCGCGGAGATCTCCCGAATAGCCTCCACGGGGAAGGCCTCCGGCGCGGGATTGCCCGCCGCGAAGGGGATGACCCCCGGCTGGGAGCTGGCCTTCAGGATCTCACGGATAGCCGAGGGCGCCAGATTGGCGATCCTGTTGGAAAACGTGTAGGTCATATTACGCCGGCCTTTCTTTACACCGCGATGGGGATTTTTTCATCAAAAGCATGATATCGATAATTTTCCAATAAGACGTCGTTTTTTGTAAAGGCGTAAAAGTCTTTGATATCGGGGTTTAGCTGAAAGCGGGGCGCTTCATAGGGCTCCAGCTCCAGCATGCGCTCCACCATGGGGATGTGGCGGTCATAGATATGCGCGTCGGCCACAACGTGCACCAGCTCCCCGGGGAGCAGACCGGCGCACTGGGCCATCATATGCAGCAGCACGGCGTATTGGCAGACGTTGATGTTGTTGGCCATGAGCATATCCTGCGAGCGCTGGTTGAGCAGGCCGTTCAGCCTGCCCCCGGCCACATTGAAGGTCATGGAGTAGGCGCAGGGGTACAGCCTCATCTCATTTAAATCCGCGTGAACGTAGATGTTGGTCAGAATCCGGCGGCTGGCGGGGTTGTGCCTGAGATCATACAGCACCCGGTCCACCTGGTCGAATTCCCCTTCGGGGTAGCGGTGCTTCACCCCCAGCTGGTAGCCGTAGGCTTTTCCGATGCTGCCGTTTTCGTCGGCCCACTGATCCCAGAAGTGGCAGTCCAGGTCACGGATATTGTTGGATTTTTTCTGCCAGATCCAGAGCAGCTCCTTTACGGCGGTTTTGAGGGCCGTGCGCCGCAGGGTGATAATGGGAAACTCCTCCGCCAGGTTATAGCGGTTGACCATGGCGAAGATTTTTTTTGTATACGCGGGCGCGCCGTCGTCCTCCCAGCGGGGGCGCACGGCCTGGCCGGTATCCCAGACGCCCTCGGCGAGGATTTGGCGGCAGTTGGCGAGAAAGACGGTATCGGCGGCGGACATGAAAGCACCTCCCTGTCATGCTGGATAGATTATAGCATGTTGCCGGTATTTTTGCAAGCCCAAAAAGCTTGGGCGCGTCAATAGCCCAGCGCCCGCGCCAGTTCCGCCAGCTGCTCCAGGGTCATCGCCTCGGCGCGGATTTCCGCGGGCAGCCCGGCGCGCGCCAAGGCATCCAAAACGCGGGCCTTCTCCCATCCCAGGCCCGCGCTGACGGCGTTCGCCGCCGTCTTCCGCCGCTGGGCGAACGCCGCCCGCACCAGCCGGAAAAACGCGGCCTCGTCCGAAAGCGCCACGGGGGGGTTTTTCCGCAGGCTGAGCTGAATCACCGCGCTGTCCACCTTCGGCGCGGGAAAAAAGGAGCCCCGGCTCACGGAAAACAGCTGACGGGCCTCGGCATAATACGCCACCGCCGCCGTCACCGCGCCGGAGGCCCGGCTTCCCACAGGCGCGCACAGGCGCTCGGCGGCCTCCTTCTGCACCATCACGGTGAGGCTTACCAGGGGCAGGCGCGACTCCAGCAGGCGCATGATGACCGGCGAGGTGATATAATATGGCAGATTCGCGCAGACCATCACCGGCATGCCGGGCGGGAACTGTTCCGCCAGCAGCGCGCGCAGGTCAAGCTTTAGAATATCGCCCTGAATCACCGCGACATTGTCCAGGCCGCGCAGGGTCTCCTCCAGCACGGGCAGAAGGCGCGCGTCCAGCTCCACCGCCGCCACCCTGCCGGCCCGCGCCGCCAGCGCGCGGGTCAATACGCCCGCGCCGGGGCCGATCTCCAGCACGCCGCAGCCGGCGTGCGCCCCGCTCAGCTCCGCCATGCGCGGGCACACACCCGGATTGATCAGAAAATTCTGCCCCATAGCCTTGGAAAAAGCAAAGCCGTGCCTGCGCAGAATTTCGGTATAGGGGACTGCTTCATGGCTCATGCGTATCGCTCCAATCATTGTGTCCGCGTTATTATATAATAAAACACAAAAAATCACAAGCATATTTTTGGGCGGGCAGCAAAAAGCGGTTGCAATTATTTCCGGAATTTGTTATAATTTTCTTGCAAAAGCTTCGAAGGCTTTGGGGAGGGAATATCATGATGAAGAAAACACTCATCAGCGCCGCCATTGTTTTGGGCATTCTCGCCGCGCTGGCCCTGGTGGGCTGCGCGGGATACGCAATGAATTGGTTCGGCCTGCAGGATCTGCTTATGGGCGAAACGAGCGCGATAGAAGGGGAACACGGGATACCGCCGCGGGAAATCACACTGGCGGGCGTCGCGGGCAGCCCCGAGCACCAGGCCGCGAAGGAGTGGAACGATTTTATCGCGGGCTACGATACCGACGGGGCGCTTCTGCGCGCTGTCGGCAACGGCGACACGGGGCTGGAGGCGAGATACACCATCTATGGCTGCTACACGCGGGAAATGGCGGACAAGCTGGACGAAATCGCCGCGAAGCACCGCCTGCGGCTGCACGAGACGGACGCCGTCCTCCTGGAACCTGACGCGGCGCTGGTCGCTGACCTGCTCAGCGACCCCGCCTGGTACTGGGCCGGCTATGTATATGAGGACAAAACCTTTCAGTTCGACGGCACCGCCCGCTTAAGCAACGGCAGGGAATTCATCTTCCAGTGCCGCGGCGAAACCAAGGGCAGCTTTGGCGTCGTGAGCCTGAACATCGGCGATATTGAGCTTTACGAGGTCTGGAATACCCCTCTGCCGGACGGAACCAACGCCCTGCTCGCCCTGTGCCCGGACAAGGCTCTGGTTTTCGCCGACCTGGAGCACGTTTTCATGGCGGTGAACGTGCTTTCCGGCACGGACGAGGGCCTGACCCGCGCCGACCTGGAGGTGTTCGCGGACGGCTTCCGCTTTTCGGCGCTGGATCAGAAGCACAACCAAAATAACAGTCTGGAATAATAATACATGCGAAATGGATTGCTTTTTGCCGGCGGGCGACCTGTGTGCGCCCGCTGGCAGCCAATATCAATTTCGCAAGTGAATTAATGAACAATTTGGCCGGCCTTTGCGAGATATCTTTCAAACAACCCCATACGCTGCGTTTGAATCGGCCATTGGCCGGTCCTGAGTAGGGCGAGGCAGTGCCGAGCCGTGGCAAACATCAATAGACTTCTTGCGAAACAGGTGGCTCTTTGCCGGCGGGCGACCTGTGTGCGCCGCTGGCAGCCATATCAATTTCGCAAGAAAATCTAAAATCCAAAAAATAAACCGCCCCGTGCCCGCATAACCATAGACGGAATGGGGTGGTTTTTATTTTGATCATACAGAAATTTCGCCGGATGGCCGGAGGCAGGCTGAAGCTGTGGGGCGCCGCGCTGGCCTGCGGGGGGCTTGCCACGGCCCTGGTGGTCTATTCTCCCACCGCCGCCCAGGGCGCGAAGGAGGGCCTGCTCCTGTGCGGCCAGGTGATGATCCCCGCGCTGTTCCCCTTTTTCGTGCTCAGCGGCATTTTTGCCGCTATCGCGCAAAAAACCAGGCCCAGCGCCGGCCAGTCCCGCAGGCAGGCAGTGGGCGTTGTGTTGATCGGCTTTCTCGGGGGATATCCCATGGGGGCAAAAACGGCGGCGCAATTGCTGGACCGGGGCCTGCTCAGCCGCGCGCAGGCACAGCGCTTGATGCTGTTTTGTGTCAACGCCGGGCCGGCGTATCTCATTGGCGTGGTCGGCTCCGCCTTGCTGGGAAGCCGCCGGGCGGGCTTGCTGGCCTTCCTCTCCCTGCTCATCGCGGGGCTCCTGCTGGGCCTGTGCGGCCGCTGGCTCCCGGAGGAGGCTTCGCCCGCGCCTTCCGGCGCGCAGCCCCGCAAAGGGCGCGCGCTCTTCGTGGAGCAGAGCGGCCAGCGGGCGGACCAGCTTCTGCTGAACGCCGTCACTCAGGCCACCGCCACCATGATGGGCGTATGCGCCTGGGTGGTGCTTTTTTCCTGCCTGTGCGCGCTGCTGCAGCTGCTGCCCGCGGCGCTGCGCCCGGCGATTCCAGCCCTCACCGCGTTTCTGGAGGTTTCCTCCGGCACGGTGATGGCGGCGCGCGTCGGAACATCCCTGCCCGTGCTCTGCGCGATTTTGGGCTGGGGCGGGCTCAGCGTACACTGCCAGATCCTCGGCGACCTGCGGCGCAGCGGGCTGCGGCTGCGCTGGTTCTGGGCGGCGCGGGCGATTCACGGGGCGCTGGCGGCGGTGATCTGCGCGCAGCTGACCCGCTGGTTTCCCTGTGAAACGGCGGCTGTGGCTCTGCTTTCGGGGGCGCAGGCCATCCGCCCCTGGGCGGTTTCGGCGCCGGCGGCGGCGGCGCTGCTGGGCTTTTGCGCTTTTCTCATTCTGGACCTTGACCTCAACCGCAAACTATGTTAGAATACATGTGATTAAAAAGATGCGATAGATAAAGATAACAGAAAAGATATATAAAAAGATGCGATAGAAGAGATGCAACAAAAAGGCTCTTTCAGATAATTGTAGTGATATGCTGTTCTTTTCTCACGGCGAAGCGGAATCATCCAGGCCTCATGCGCTCGCGCGCAAAATTCCTCCGCCCCTTCGGGGCACCTCCTTTGCTTTCAAAGGAGGCTTCCGCGGCCTTCGCTTTGCCATCCTAAAGCCCCCTTTAACAGCAAAGGGGGAAAAGAATTGCCGCAGCAATTCTTGGGGGAATTTACGGAAAATCACCGCAACCGTCTAAAATAGCTGATAAAAAAGAGAAAAAAGAGAAGGATGAAAGGGGCGCGTCCATGAAGCCGAAGACAAAAGCGCTGTTTAAAATGAAGACCTTCCCCCCTGCCTGCGAATACTGCGCGAAAGGCAAGCCCTCGCCGGATGGCGGCAGCGTGCTCTGCCCCCTCAAGGGCATCATGCTCAACCAGTCCCGCTGCGGCAAGTATCAGTACGACCCGCTCAAGCGAAGGCCCGCGCGCACGCCCGCTCTGCCGGAATTCGAGCCGGAGCAATTTGTGCTATGAGCAATGAAACCGGCAAGGCCGGGCTGCTGTGCGAAGGCGGCGGCCAGCGCGGGATCTACGGCGTGGGCGCGCTGCAGTATTTCTATGACGCCGGCATCACCTTCCCGTACTATATCGGCGTATCCGCCGCCGCGGCCAACCTGGCCTCGCACCTGGCGGGGCACCGGGACCGCACGGCGCGCTTTTATACCGAATATGCCGTCCGGGGGGAATACATGGGCCTGCGCAATTGGCGCAGGACCGGCTCCTTCATCAATCTGGAATATATCTACGACACCCTGACAAACCATCTGGACCCCCTGGACTATGACACCCTGCTGGCCTGTCCGGACGAGGTGCGCGTGGTGGCGGCCAACGCGGCCACGGGCCAGGCCGCGTATTTTGACCTCAGCGCTTTTTCCAGAGGGCAGTGCCGGGCGCTGATGGCCTCCTGCTGCATGCCGATTTTCTGCCGCCCGGTGGAGCTGGCCGGGCAGCGCTACTTCGACGGCGGCGTCGCGGATTCCCTGCCGGTAGAGCGAATGCTGGCGGAGGGCTGCCAGCACGTGACAGCGATTCTGAACCATCCCAGGGGCTACCAAAAGCGCCCCGAAAAGGGCCGCGCCCTATATGGCCTCGCTCTGAGGCACTACCCCGCCATCGCGGAAGCGCTTCGCCGGCGGCACATCCACTACCGGGACGCCCTTGCCCGGCTGGAGCAATTGGAACGGGAGGGCCGCGCGCGCCTGATCCGCCCCGCGGCGGAGCTCCCGCTGCACACCTTCACCCGCAAGCCCGCCGCGCTGCTGGAGCGCGTCAGGGAAATGGGATACGAGGACGCGAAGAGGGCGATAGAGGGCTAGCGAACCATATGCGCGCAAGAAAAGCGAAAAAGCCCGGACGGCACAAGGTGACGTCCGGGCCGCTACATATGCGACGATTATCCTCCCGCGTATTTCGAAACACCCTTTACGCCTGAAATGGGCTCGTATCGCCCGTCGGTGTGCAACAGATAGCACGCGTTTTCGCCTGTGTAGACCACCATTTGATTTTCACGGGTTATCTCGCTGATATATCCATAGGCATTTTCAAGCAAAAGCTCTCCCGAGCGGTTATAGATATCCTCTTTTCGGTCTCGTGATTCCCCTTTTGAGGCAATCATAAAATGATCGTTGTTCCAGATTGGATAAATCGAATCATATTGCTCAATTGTACTCTCTGAAAAATTCTCAAGATATTCTGGGCGTTTCTCTTTTTCCGATTCAATTGCAGCGCGGGAGATTTCATGGCCGTCTTTGTCGATTGTCACACGAAAGCCGCGTGAAGAATCATTGTAAGCAAGATGATTATCTTGATATTCAGCCTTGGAAATCGTTCTTATATCATCGAAAAAAGGGATTTCAATTATCTCGCCATTTTTCTTCAAAACAGTGATCCAATTTTGGTTTGGAAGGATGAAATTTTCACCATCATAAAAGTGGTTCCAGCATTCTGCTCTTGTCAGGAGATGCTTTCCGTTTTCGTCATATACGCTCTCTGTGCTTTCTGGCCAGCTTTCAGATGAATATCTGCGCATCAGATAATATGGCCCTACAGACCCAAGAAAACAGCTATCCTTGCTGTGATTGCGGTACAGCTTATTGTCATCAATTTTCAGTGAATAGCGCGCATCTTCATCGAAGCTGCTGCTGCTGCTGCTCGATAAGTTCACCTTGAGTCCTTTTTCAAAAGCATAAAAAACAGTTCCCTCATAATCAATGAGCATGTATTGCTCATTTTTACAGGCAAGAATGCAATCCTCAAACCGTTCCATACGGGTATATTCCGGCTTAACAATCTCTTTCCCTGTTCTTATGTCTACCAAACCATAATACGTGTGCTCGTCATTGTAAGCCTTAACCTGAACACAGCCGTTGATTGACGGGTTGCTGGGGAAATCATCATCGCAGATTGCTTGATAGATATAATCTGTCACCACCTTGCCGTCAAAGCGCATGATGGCCATGTTGTTATCCGCATCAAAGAGCAAGATGCATTCGCTGCTGGGGTAATAATATTTTGCCTTTCTGTCTGGCTTGAATTTTTTATTTTTGCTGTCCAAAAAAACAAGATCGCCGGAAATATAATAAGAGTGGATTGCCCCTGCGTTTATAAGCGGAAGAATCTCCTTTTTGGGATTATATCGCTTCGGCGGTTCAGGCCAGTCAACAACAAGCTGTTCAACGGAATCAAAAGGGATCGGTTCCGGCACAAGCGGTGCTGCTTCTATGTTTTCAGTTGCAGATTCTGTAGTTGAAACAACATCTGGATTTATTCTTGCGCAGGAGGACCATAGCAGGATAAAAGCCAGTCCTAAAGTGAAAAAAACTTTTCGTTTCAAAATACCACTCCTATTCTATGTTTGCCCGTCCGGGCCGCTCTTTACCCGCTACATATACTTCACCAGCAGCACGTCGCCGCCCGGGCCGTAATCCCCTGCCGCAAAGGCTGGCAGATACTCCTCGGGCATGAAGTCCCCGATGGGTTGTTCCGTTTTGTGAAACCCGGCTTTGTTATAGGCTCTGACGGCCCTGGCGTTTTTGGCGGAGGGCCGCATGATCAGGCTTTTCATACCCAGGCTTTCATGGAGCCGCGCCGAAAGCGCAAGCAGCGCGTCCGTGCCGTAGCCCTTGCCGCAGTGCGCCTCGCTGTTCATCCAGATATCCAGCTCGGCTACGCGCGGCTTCAGGTGAAAAGAGGTGTAGCTGACGAAGCCGACGGCCTCGCCGCCCTTATGAATGATAAAGCCTCTGCCGTCCCGCGGGCGCGCGCCGGTGAAGAAGTACTCCTCATAGCCGCCGTTTTCCTGAAAGAATTCCCCGGGTGTGGCGATGGGCGCTTCGGGGTAATCCGGCGGCCCCGAATGGCTTTTGGTGGTTTCGGAGTGAAAGCACCAATCATATACCCTTTGCCTGTCGCAAAGCGCCGCGGGAATCAGAACGACGCTTTGCCCGTTGATGCTGTACATATAATTTTCATCCTCTTTCTTCTTCTTTTTTTCTTTATTTCTATTTTTTCGCAACAAAACACATGCACGGCCGCACTTGACGCGCGTGCCAAAACGGTGTACAATGCGATTGACCATTATGGGATCGGAGGGCTTCACGAAAATGAAAATTCTCGTCGCGGGCGCGGGGCACGGCGGGCTGGCCGCCGCGGGCATTTTGGCGGGCCATGGCGCTGATGTTACTGTCATTGAGCGCTTTCCCGAGGAAAACCTGGGCTATGACTGGACGGACATCTTCAACCTCAAGTGCTTCCGCGAGGCGGGCATCCCCATGCCCGGGCCGGAGGAATACGGGCAGAGCGAGGACATGACCTTTATCAGTCCCTCGCGGGAGAAGACCCTCAAGGGCTACGCTATCCGGGAGCCGGAAACGGAGGTTGTGATGGAGCGGCGCGCCATCCTGCGCCATCTGATTGCCTTTGCCAGAGAACGCGGCGTAACATTTATGTTCGGGACCACTGTAATCAAGCCGCTGCTGGAAGGCAACCGCGTCACAGGCCTGACGATAGAGGATACGCAGGGCGAAAGCGGTAGGCGGGACCTCGCCGCCGAGCTGGTGATCGACGCCGCCGGCATGGATTCGCCTCTGCGTTCGCGCCTGCCGGAGGCGCTCGGTTTTCCCGGCGCGTTTCGCAGGGACCAGTACTTCACCGTTTACCGCGCGCATTTCAAGCATACGGGCAGGGCGTCTTTGGGAAACCCCTTCAGCGTGTACTTTTTCCCCCTGGGACGGCAGTGCATCAATTGGATCGCCGAGGAGAACGGGGCTTGGGTTGACCAGCTCTGCGGCTCCTTCGGCGACACCGACCGCGCCTACGCCGGGGAGGTCCGCCGCGGCGTGCTGGAAAGGCATCCCACCCTGGGCGGCGAGATTCTGCGGGGCGACCAGGTGGTCAGGATCCCCGTGCGGCGGCCTTTGAGCCGCATGGTGGCGGATGGCTATGCCCTCGTTGGCGATTCCGCCGCCATGACTGTGCCCCTCGTCGGCTCCGGCATCGCCAACGCGATACGCGCGGGCAAGCTATTGGCCGAAACCGTCCTTGCCTGCGCCGCGAAAGGCGGCGGCTTCACAGCGCCGGAGCTCTGGCCCTATCAAGTAAGCTACATGCGGCAAATCGGCGCGGCCCACGCCTCCCTGGATGTGCTCAAGGGCTTCGTGCTCTCCCTCCGGCCGGCGCAGCTGGATTTTATCTTCCGCCGGGAGCTGCTGGGCTCCGCCGAAATGACGAAGGCCCGCACCGGGCAGGAGATCGCGCTCCCGCTGCCGCGGCTGGCAAAAATGGGTCTGCGCGGCGCGGGAAGGCCGGTATTGCTGCTGCGTATGGCGGGGGCCTTCGCGGCCAGCCGCCGCATGAAGCGCCACGCCATGCGGATTCCGAAGCGTTATGAAGAGAAGGCCGTCGCGAAATGGGCGGGAATTTATGAGGGGCTTGGGTAAGGAAAGCGGCCCACCTCACGGACAGCTCCGCGAACGCATATAATATGTAACGGCGCTTATCTAAAAGTGAGAAAGAAGAAAGAGAGAAGAAAAAAAGAGAGAAGAGAAGAAAGAGAGAAGAAAAGAAGAAAGAAAAAGAAAAGAGAAAAGAGAAGAGAAGAAAGAAGAAAGAAAGAAAAAAGAAAAAAAGAGAAAAATGAAAGAAAAGAATAAAAAAGAAAAGAATAAAAAAGAAAGGACTAAAAATGCGGCTCTATCAATTGTACGCGACCCAAAATGAATGCTATCAGGCGGGGCGGACCATCACCCCGGCCGGGATCATGGTGCACTCAACCGGAGCCAACAATCCCAACCTCAAGCGCTACGTCGGCCCGGACGACGGGCGGCTGGGGAAGAATCAATACAACAACCACTGGAACACCCCGCGCCCCGGCGGGCAGCAGATCTGCTGCCATGCCTTCATCGGCAAGCTCGCCGACGGAAGCGTGGCGAGCTATCAGATTCTGCCCTGGACCATGCGCGGCTGGCACTGCGGCAAGGGGGCCAGCGGCTCCGGCAACGACAGCCATATCGGCTTCGAGATCTGCGAGGACGGCCTGGACGACAAGGCCTATTTCGAGGCGGTCTACAGGGAAGCCGTGGAGCTTTGCGCCGCGCTGTGCGAAAAATTCGGCCTCAGCGCGGACAGCGTCATCGACCACGCCGAGGGCTGCAAGAAAGGGATTGCCAGCAACCACGGGGATATCGCCCATTGGCTCAAGCGCCACGGTCTGACAATGAACGATTTTCGCGCGGCGGTGAAAAAGGCCCTCGCGGCTCCGGCGGACGCCCCGCGGACCCCGCAGGCGAACGGGGCGGCTATCGCGAAGCTGGACCGCGTGCGCGTTCACATGGACGCAAAGGCGTATTACCCCGGCGGCAAGCAGATCCCCCTCTGGGTGAAGCTGTGCTGCTATACGGCGGAGGACCTGGGCGCCGTGGGAGGCGTACCCTGCGCGAAGCTCAGGGAAATCAACACCTGGTGCGCCCTGAATCAGCTGAGCAAAGCATGAGAAAAAACGAAATCCGGACGGGCCTTCCGCCTGTCCGGATCAAAAGCTTCAAGGCGCTGCAGGGTTTTTGTCAGCTCCTGCAAATATTGGGTCAATTTGTCACCAGTTATTTCCTTGTCTGCATGATTTTTTTGCGTCATCTGGGGCTTTGCACAGAAAATTTTCACGATTTAATCTGACATATTGTGGTTTAGCTGTTGAAAACTCAGTGGAAACAGTTTAAAACTCCCGATTTTCCGCGCATTTCACTTGTAAAGCTACTCACTTTCCGTGGAAAACCCGGGGTTTTCCACCAAGAAGGCCTTTTCAAATAACTTGCAGGAAATCTTTCACTAAAGCGCGAAGTATTCCACCGCCGCGCGGAACATTTTATTGTCGGTGTCGCCGGGCACGTTCCGGTAGAGCCCCGGCCCCACGCGCTCGCTGTGGCCCATCTTGCCAAAAACGCGGCCATCCGGCGAGGCAAGACCCTCCACGGCCAGAACGGAGCCGTTGGGGTTCCATTGGATATCCATACTGGGCTTCCCCGCGGGGTCAACATACTGCGTGGCGATCTGGCCACTGGCGAGGAGTGCCGACAGCAGCGGCTTGGGGCAGACGAAGCGGCCCTCCCCATGGGAAACCGGCACGAGATGCGTCTCGCCGGGCTCGCACAGCGCCAGCCAGGGAGACAGCACGCTGGCCACCCGGGTGCGCACCAGCTTCGACTGGTGGCGGCCGATGGCGTTGAAGGTCAGCGTGGGGTCCTCCGGCGTCATATCGCGGATCTCACCGTAGGGCACAAGGCCCAGCTTGATGAGGGCCTGGAAGCCGTTGCAGATGCCGCCGGCAAGGCCCTGCCGCTTTTCCAGCAGCGCGGCGACAGCCTCCGCCAGCCGGGGGTTGCGCAAAAAAGCCGTAATGAACTTGCCGGAGCCATCGGGCTCGTCGCCGCCGGAAAAGCCGCCGGGCAAAAAGAGGATCTGCGCGCTGTCCAGCGCTTTCGCCGCCCGCTCCACGGAATCCGCCAGACCCTGGGCCGTTCTGTTGTTGATCACCAGAATCTCCGCCTCGGCCCCCGCCTTGCGGAAGGCCCGCGCCGTGTCGTATTCGCAGTTGGTGCCGGGGAAAACGGGGATCAAAGCCTTTGGCTTCGCCACGCGCAGCGTGTAATACGCGCTGCGCGGTTTATTTTGCGCGGCTTCGATGATTTCATTTTGGCCGCTCTGCTTTGGCTTTGTGGGGAAGACCGGCTCCAGCCTGGCCTCGTATAATTCCTCCAGCTCCGCGAGAGAGACGGTCTCCTCTCCCGACCGGATTTCATAGGCCTCGATTGTTTTGCCTATGACCGTGCCCAGGGAACAGCCTGGCTTCAGCTCCAGCAGGATATCCCCCGCGGCGGGCGTGTAATCCTTCGGGAAATTGACCGGAATCAGCTCGGCGCCGATTCTGTTGCCCAGCGCCATTTTGAGCACCGCCTCCTCGACCCCGCCCGCGGTAAGGGCCTGCGCGGCGCGCAGCTCCCCGCTCTGTATGGCCGCGCGCAGCGACGCGAAGCCGGCGTGCAGGCTGGCGGCGACGGGCAGGCCATCGGCGTCAGCCTCCGGCCGCAGCAGGGCGATGCTGCTGCCGGGCCGCTTGAACTCATTCGAGATCAGCTGCTTGGAATCACACAGCGCCACCGCGAACGAAACCAGCGTGGGCGGCACGTCGATGTCCTCGAAGCTCCCGCTCATGGAGTCCTTCCCGCCGATGGAGGCCAGGCCCAGGTCCAGCTGCGCCCGCATCGCGCCCAGCAGCGCCGTCACGGGCTTTCCCCAGCGCGCCGGGTCCGTGCCCAGGCGCTCGAAATACTCCTGGAAGCTCAGATAGCATTGATCCAGGGGGCAGCCCGCCGCCGCCAGCTTCGCCACAGACGCGATCACGGCGCTGTATGCCCCTTTGTAGGGATCCGCCTCGCTGAGATAGGGGTCGAAGCCGTAGGCCATCACCGAGCAGTCATCGGTTTCGCCGCGCTCCAGGGGGAACCTCGCGGCCATCACCTGTGCGGGCGTGCGCTGATACTTCCCGCCGAAGGGCATGAATACCGTCCCCGCGCCTATCGTAGAATCGAAGCGTTCCGCCAGCCCCCGCCGGGAGCAGAACCGCAGATCACCGGCCAGTGCCCGCATACGCGCGCCGAACGCGCCGGCGTGTTCCGAATCGCGAACGGGGAAGCGCGCATCGCGAATTCGTGCCGAGGCGTGTTTTTCTGCGCCGTTGGAATTCAAAAATGCACGGGAAAGATCCACAATTACGCTGTCATTCCAGCGCATAATGAGGCGGGGGGCCTGCTTCACCTGGGCGACGACGGTGGCCTCCAGGTTTTCGGCGTCCGCCAGGGCGAGGAAGGCCTCCACGTCCCCAGGATCAAGCACGACAGCCATGCGCTCCTGGGATTCGCTGATGGCCAGCTCCGTGCCGTCGAGGCCCTCGTATTTCTTCGGTATGGCGTTGAGGTCGATCTCCAGGCCGTCGCACAATTCGCCGATGGCGACAGAGACCCCGCCCGCGCCAAAATCGTTGCAGCGCTTGATCATCCGGCAGGCGGCGGGGCTGCGGAACAGCCGCTGGAGCTTGCGTTCCTCCGGTGCGTTGCCCTTTTGCACCTCGGCTCCGCACTGCTCCAGGGAGCTGAGGGTGTGGGACTTCGACGAGCCCGTCGCCCCGCCGCAGCCGTCGCGCCCCGTGCGCCCGCCCAGCAGAACGATCTGATCCCCGGGAACAGGCCGCTCTCTGCGTACCTGGGCCCGGGGCGCCGCCGCCGCCACCGCGCCGATCTCCATGCGCTTGGCCACGTAGCCGGGGTGGTAGAGCTCGTCCACCAGCCCGGTGGCCAGGCCGATCTGGTTGCCATAGGAGGAGTAGCCCTGGGCTGCCGTGGTGACAATTTTCCGCTGGGGCAGCTTGCCCGGAATGGTTTGATCCACGGGCAGGGTCGGGTCCGCCGCGCCGGTGACGCGCATGGCCTGATACACATAGCCCCGGCCCGAAAGCGGGTCGCGGATCGCCCCGCCGATGCAGGTGGCCGCTCCGCCGAAGGGCTCGATCTCGGTGGGGTGGTTGTGGGTTTCGTTCTTGAACAAGAAGAGCCAGGGCTGCTTTTCGCCATCCACGGTGATCTCTGTTTTGACGGTGCAGGCGTTGATCTCTTCGGATTCGTCGAGGTTTTCCAGCTGTCCGGTATGCTTCAGATAGCGCATGGCCTGGGTGGCCATCTCCATGAGGGTATTGGGCTTTTGATCCCGGCCAAGCTCCTTCCGGATCTCCTGGTAGCGCGCATAGCTCTTTTGCGCGCGCGGGTCGTCGATTTCAATTTCGTCCAGACGCGTCAGGAAGGTCGTGTGCCTGCAATGATCGGACCAGTAGGTATCAATCATGCGAAGCTCTGTAATCGTCGGGTCGCGCCTCTCGGCATTCTTAAAATAAGCCTGACAAAAGCGCAGATCGTCCAGATCCATCGCCAGGGCGTATTTTTTCAAAAAATCCGCGAGGCCGTCCTCATCCAAAGCGAGAAAGCCATGGAGCGTGCGCACCATGGCGGGGCTTTCCGTTTCAAGCATGAGCGTTTCGGGCCTGTCCAGGCAGGCCTCGCGGCTTTCCACGGGGTTGATCACGTGCTTTTTGACGGCTGCCAGCTCAGCGTCTGTCAGGCTGCCATAGAGCAGATACATTTTTGCTGTCCGCACGGCAGGCCGCTGCCCGCCGGACACGATCTGAATGCACTGCGCGCAGGAGTCCGCCCGCTGGTCGTACTGCCCGGGGAGATACTCCACGGCAAAGGGGATATCCGCCCGCGGCAAATCGTTATATACAAGGTCGGTCTGGGGCTCGGAGAATACCGTGGGCACGCAGTGCCGGAACAGGGCCTCGTCGATGCCCTCCACGTCGTAGCGGCTCAGCAGTCTCAGCCCTGTGAGGCCCTGCACGCCCAGCTGTGCGCGCCACTCGTCCAGCAGCGCTTCGGCCTCCATTTCAAATCCCTCACGGCGGCCGGTATAAATGCGGCAGACCATGCGAATCCCCCTTTCAGAGACAATGAACAATTAACAATTAACAATGAACAATTGGGCCGGTTTCTGCGACGCGATACTTTTAAGCTAAATATTCCAAAGCTTGGGCGCCGATATCTTTTCGGCAAAACGCGTTTGCGAAGGTGATTTCGTCAGCCGCGGCGTAGGCGCCGGCAATCGCCTCTTCTAAATTTTCGCCAAGGGCGGTCACGCCCAGTACCCGGCCGCCGGAGGTCACGAGCGTTCCGTCAACCAGCTTTGTTCCCGCGTGATAAAGCAAGGCCCCGCCCGTATCGCCAAAGGCGATGGGATAGCCTGTGCCGTATTTTTCAGGGTAGCCGCCCGAGGCCAGGATCACGCAGCAGGCGTGCTTGTTCTTCCATTGGATGCTCAGCCCGCCCAGACGCCCCTCGCGCACCGCCATAAAGATATCCAGCAGATCCGTATCCAGCAGCGGGAGCATCGCCTGGGCCTCCGGGTCGCCGAAGCGGCAGTTGTATTCGATCACCTTCGGCCCCCGCGCCGTGAGCATCAGGCCGAAATAAAGGCAGCCCTTGAAGGGCCGGCCCTCGGCGTTCATCGCCCGCAGGGTGGGCATGTAAATCTCCTCCATGCAGCGGGCGGCGATTTCCGGTGTGTAGCAGGGATTGGGGGCGACGACGCCCATGCCGCCTGTGTTGAGCCCCCGGTCGCCGTCCAGCGCCCGCTTGTGGTCCATGGAGGACAGCATGGGGACCACGGTTTCGCCGTCCATAAAGCTGAGCACCGAAACCTCCGGCCCGGTGAGGAATTCCTCGATCACCACGCGGCTTCCGCTGGCCCCGAATTTTTGCTTTTCCATGATGTCGCTGATCGCTTCTTTGGCCTCCCGGCGTGTTTGCACGATGATGACGCCCTTGCCCAGCGCCAGGCCGTCCGCCTTGATCACCAGGGGATAGGTTTCGTGGGTATCGAGATACCGCATGGCCGCGCCCGCCGATTCGAAGACCTCGTAGGCCGCCGTTGGTATGTTGTATTTTTTCATCAGGTTTTTCGAAAATACCTTGCTGCCCTCAATGGCGGCGGCGGCCCGGCTGGGCCCGAAGCAGGCGATGCCCGCGTCCTCGAGAACGTCCACGGCGCCCGCCACAAGGGGGTCATCCGCCGCGGGAACGGCAAAATCCACGCCATGCTCCAGCGCAAAGGCGCGGATGTTTTCCAGGTCGGTGGCGGCGATAGGCACGCATTCCGCCAGCGCCGCGATGCCGCCGTTGCCCGGCGCCGCGTAGATTTTCGTCACCCGTGGGTTTTTCGCCAGCGCGGCGGTGATGGCGTGCTCGCGCCCGCCGGAGCCGAGAACAAGGAGGGTCATAATAAAAAGTCACTCCTATCGCTTGTTTTTATGTGAAAAAGCTTTGATACAGCCTGCTTTTAAACCGGATGCGCCGAGCAGAAGTATAGCACAGAAGACAGAAAAAAGCAAGATTTTTCTTGCTTTTTTCTTGTTTTTGGGCTATAATAAAGGCTGTGATTTTTGTGCCGCGAGCCGGCGCGTGACGAGCTATCATTATCTGTTTTTGAAGGAGCCCGCTATGAAGCATGTCCTTCTTTTCTGTGACGGCGCCTGCTCCGGGAATCCCGGTCCGGGCGGCTGGGGAACCATTCTGCGCTGCGGCGGCCGCGAAAAGGAGCTTTCCGGCGGCGCGGCGGAAACCACCAACAACCGCATGGAGCTCACGGGCCTCATCGAGGGCCTGCGCGCGTTAAACCAGCCCTGCCGGGTGGATGCCTACACGGATTCCTCCTATGTCGCTGACGGGATCAACAAGGGCTGGGCCGCGGGCTGGAAGCGCAACAACTGGCGCAAGTCCGACAAAAAGCCCGCCCTCAACCCCGAGCTCTGGGACGCCCTGCTCACGGAGCTGGCGAAGCATGAGGTTACGATTCACTGGCTCCGGGGCCACAGCGGTCACCCGGAAAACGAGCGCTGCGACAAGCTGGCGACGGCGCGGGCGCGGGCGTTCGGCCAGCCGCCCGGTCCGGCTTCTTCGTCTTGATCAGCAGCAGGTGCAGCGTAACGCCGGCGCCGACAAGCCCCAGGGCAATGTATAGCCAGGTTTTTCGCGCGGCAAGCATAGAGGCCGTCAGCCCCGCCCACAAAAAGGCGAGGCTTATGATTTTTTGGGATATCGCGATGCCCTGCTTTGTGCGGTAATTCTCGATATAGGGGCCGAAAAAGCGGCTTTGCCGCAGCCGGGCCGAGGCCCTTTCGCTGCTGATGGAAAAGCAAAGAAAGGCAAGCAGCACAAAAGGCGTTGTCGGGAGCAGCGGAAGAACGGCGCCCACGGCGCCCAGCCCCAGTAAAGCAAAGCCCAGAACAGAGAGAAGCCATTTTTTAGTCGTCATGCTCCATATTATGTCCGGTTCGGGGCATGGCATGCATCAAGCGAAGGGCGCCGCGGCCGCGGCGCTTTTTTCTTTTTGCGCGCGGCACGCTTTTCTTTTGCACCTATTTTCTCTTTTCGTCATAGAATGCCATGAGCTTGTCAATTGAAAAAGGAGGCATTCCAATGGACAGAAAGTTTAACGAATTCAACAAGTTCAATCGCGGCAATTCCCGGCGCTCCCCTTCGCGGGGCATTTCCCGCAGAATGATGGATGAGGTCCGCCGCAAGCTCCACGCGGAAAGCGAGGCCTTTCGCGGCGGCTTCCGCGACAATGTCATGGGGCTCCGGGATAACCTGCAGAAGGACAAATTCGACGGAAAGCTCCGCGGGAAGGACGCGGAAGTCCGCGGCGGCTCCGACGGCAGAGACTTCACCGAGGATTTTCACGAAAGGCAAGTGGATTACCACAAGGGCTTTCGCAACAAAAAAACCGATGAGGATTTCCTGGACAAGGACGTGGAGGTCTTTTGATGAACAGGGAAGATGATTTGGATTTTCGCGGATTCCGCGAGGATATGGCCGCGTTTCGCGAGGGCTTTCGAAAAGAGATGACCGGCGGAGCGTTTCACGGCGTGGAGGCTGAGGTGCAGGAAAAGGTCAAGCGGGAAAAGCGTAATACGGGATTCCGCGAAAGCCGGGTGGATCTCCACAGGGAGCTGCGGGAGAAAGAGGCGGACGCGGCGTTCCGCGGAGGAATCGTGGAAGAGCACGAGGATTCCGATAACGGTTAGAAATAGCCGCGAAGCAAAAAGCGACAAAAAAGCAAAATTAAGAGCAAAATTAAAATGACACGAAGACAGGAAGGACAATGAAGCATGAATAGAAATTTTGGTAGGTTCGGCAATTTCGATATCGATGATTTCCGCCAAAGGGACGTGGACTTCGAAGAGAATTTCCGCAGGGACGACGTGGATTTCAACGAGGATTTCCGTAAGGACGACAGGGACCACCACGAGGAGCTCCGCAAGGACAAATACGATGAGGATTTCCACGAGAACGACGAGAATTTCCATGAGAATTTCAACCGCAGAAACTTTGTTGAGGATTTTCACGAAAAAGAGGTAGACTACCACAAGGATATCCAGAAGGACGAGTACGACGAGGACTTCAGCAACAAAGACGTGGACTATCGTGAAAACGCGCTCAAGGACAGACTCGACGAGGAGTGCCACCGCAGAGACGCCGACACCCATGAGGAATTCCACCGGGACGATGAATGCTCCCACGAGGAGTTCCACCGGGACGACGAGGAGTTCCATGACGAGGACCGCTGCTGCGAATACTGCGGAAGGAACGACTGCCGCGGGGGCTGCCGCGAGGACCGTGGCCGCTGCTGCGAATACTGTGGCAGGAACGACTGCCGTGGGGGCTGCCGCGACAGCTGCCGCATAGAGGACCGCGACCGTGGCTGTGGCTGTGGCCGGAGGGAGGACCTCCGCGAGGATTTCCGCAAGGAAAAGCGCGATGAGGAAATCCGCCGGAAGGGCGACGAGCTGCGCGAGGAATTCCGCCGGAAGGGCGACGGCCTGCGCGACAAGTACCGCGGAAGGGGCATGGAATTTGGCGACGATTTCTGGAATGGAAGGCGCTGCGGGCGCTGCGATTCCGGAAGGGAGTGCAATTGATGAACAGAGGCTTCAACCGTTTCGGTGACGCCGATGATTTCCGCAGGAATGATATAGACCGCCGGGAGGACTTCCGCCGCAGCGATGTGGATTTCCACGAGGATTCCCGCAAGAACGACGAGGATTTCCGCGAAAATCTCCGCCGGGACAGGCATGACGAGAGGTTCTGCGAAAATGATATCAATTTCCGGGAAAACTTTAACCGGGAAAAGCTCAGGGAGGACTTCCACGAAAGGGAAGTGGACTATCACAAAGATGTCCAGCGCGAAAGCTTTGACGAGAAATTCTGCAATAAAGACGTCGACTTCCGCGAACGCGATGAAAAGAACCGCGCCGAAGAGGACTTCCGCCGGAGAAACGCGGCCGCCCACGAGGACTACCGCAGGAATAACACCGACCGGCACGAGGAATTCCACAGGGACGACCTGAATATCCGGGACGACGAACGCGGCTGTGGACGCCGCGACGATTTTCGCGGCGGATGTGACCGCTGCTAGGATAATCAGGGAAACCAAAATCACGGAGATCACGGAGATCACCGAGACAGTGCGCGGCAGGGACGTCGAATTGGCAAGGCTGAAGGCAAGCCTGGAGGCCGCGGAGCGCAAAATAGATCTATATGCCGCTGAAATCAAAAGGCTGAAAAGAGCAATGAACAATTAACAATTAACAATGAACAATTTGGCCAGCCCCAGAAACCGGCCAAATTGTTCATTGTTCATTATTCATTGTTGATTAATATTTTCGCTGGGGATGAGCACGTTTGTGCCTGTCGTGTTGTCGTCGCTGTCCTCCGCAAGGAGGATCGGCTGCTTGGGCGGATACATATAATGCGGCTGCGGCAGGTAATCCGGCACGGGCGGCTCCACCACCGGGATGGGGTTGTAATGGCTGGCCCTGGCCTTGTAGGGCAGCAGCGAGGACACGGCAAAGCAGCTTCCGCGCCTGTACCGGTATTCCGCCGAGCCCGGCTGCACGGCGCCCGCGGCCTCCGGAACCTGATTGGCCGTGGTGTCAACGATCGTCTCCCCCCCGGCGCCGGGCTCGCCGGGCGGAGCGGTACCCAGGGGCCCCGTGGGGCGCGCGGGCCCTGTGAGGCCCGGCTCGCAGCAGCGGTACCAGGGCGGCGGCGGGGGAATGGTCATGCAGCATTGGCCGTCGGGGGAGCAGGCTGTCCAGGACGGCCCAAAGGGGGGCGGCCCGAAGGGAGGCCCAAAACCGGGTCCCGGCCCGGGCCCGAAGCCCGGTCCCGGGCCAAACGCCGGCCAATCCCAGGGCCCGGGCAAATCGGGAAACAAGCCACCGAAGCCCTCGCTGGAATTATTATTATTGTTGTTGTTATTGTTGACCACCACGGCGCCTCCCGGGCCAAAGCGAACCGAGCTTTGGCTGTTTGATCTGCCCGGGAATCCGGGCGCTCCGCTTCCGCCCCAGGGCCAGCTGGGGAAGCTGCGGCCGGGGCCGCGGCCATAACCGGCGCAATTGCATGCCATATGTTACCCTCCCATTCGCCTTTTCACGGAGATATGTAAACGAAAAAATCCGCTAAGACAGTGTATGCAAGGGGATGGGAGGGGGTGAAACAAATGAAAGTAAATGACTGTAGGGGCTCAGGCTGTAGGGGCTCAAAAATTTTGAGCCCCTACAGCATGAGCCCCTACTTACTGGCCCCTACTTACTAAGCCCCTACAGAATCCCCAACAGCGTTTCCGCCTTTTTCCGCAATTCCGCGCAGCGCCGGTCCGCCTCGGCAATGGTCTTGCCGGGGCAGCAGAGATATAGCTTGATCTTCGGCTCCGTGCCGGAGGGCCGCAGCGCCACCCATGAGCCGTCGGCCAGAAAGAGCTTGAGCACGTTGGAGCTGGGCAGGTGAATCGCGCTGCGGACGTTGCCGGCCAGATCCGTGCGTACGCCGGTGCGGAAATCCTCTACAGCGACGACGGTCTCGCCGGGCAGCGCGCCGGCGGCGTTCGCGCGGAGGTCCTCCATCAGTGCCAGAATAAAGGCCTGCCCCTCGGCTCCCCGGGCCTCCAGGTTGATCAGGGCATCGCTGACCGCGCCGTAGGTCTCATAGAGCGCCTGAAGCGCTTCGTGCAGATTCATCCCCCGGCGCTTGTAATGGAGCGCCATCTCGGCCACCAGGGCGGCGCTGATTACCGCGTCCTTGTCGCGGCACACGTCGCCGGTCAGGTAGCCGTAGCTTTCCTCAAAGCCAAAGAGGAAGCTGCGCTCCCCTGTGGCGAGCCACTGATCCATTTTTTCGCCGATGTATTTGAAGCCCGTGAGCACCAGCTCCACCGCGACGCCGTTGGCGCGGCAGATGTTTTCCGCCAGAGTGCCCGTTACGATGGTGGTGACCACGGCGGGATTCGCGGGCATGCCGCCCAGCAGGCCTTCGCCGCGGGCCTCAATCAGGTACGCGCACAGCAGCGCGCCCAGCTGGTTGCCGGTAAGGGGGAGGCAGCTTCCCGCGCTGTCCCGCGCGAGCACGCCGATGCGGTCGGCGTCGGGGTCGGTGGCGAAGAGGATATCCGGGCAGGCCGTCTCCGCCAGCGCGAGGGCCTTTTCAAAGACCGCTTTTTCCTCCGGATTGGGTTTTTGCACGGTGGGAAAATCCCCGTCCGGCTCCCGCTGCTCCTCCACCACGGTATAGCTCGTGTATCCCAGGCGCTCCAGCATATCCGTTACGGGAACATAGCCCGCGCCATGGAGCGGGGTATAGATCATCCTCAGCGCGCCGCCATGGAGCTTCGCGTCCTCTCTTCGGGGAAGCCATTCGCTGATTCTGTCATAATACAGCCGGTCGGTTTCCGCGCCCAGCCACCGGATGCTTTCCAGGCTTGTGTTTTTGCAGCGCTCATAGACCTCGAACACGTCCAGCAGGCCGATTTCGGCTTCTACCGCCTTTGAGGCCGCGTCGGTGATCTGGCCGCCGGTGGCGTTGTAGGCCTTGTAGCCGTTGTCCTCGCTGGGGTTGTGGGAGGCCGTGATCATGATACCCGCGTGGGCCTTGTATTCCCGCACGGCAAAGGAAAGCATGGGTGTGGGGCGGTGCCGGGCATAGACGAGGACCTCGGCGCCGTTGGCCAGGAGCACCCGCGCCGCCTGCAGGGCAAATTCCCGTGAGTAGTTTCTGGTGTCATAGGAGATACAGATACGAAGCTTTTGATTTTTATTTATTATATTTTTAATTTTATTTTTAATTTCTTTAGTATCATCTTTTATTTCTTTTATATCTTCTTCTTTAATATTATATTCTTTTTTCAGGTAGTTCAAGAGGCCCTGGGTGGCCAGGCCTACCACGTGGCAGTTCATGCGGTTGCTGCCGGGGCCGATGCTGGCTCGCAGGCCGCCTGTGCCAAAGCTGAGGCCCCGGTAAAAGCTGTCTGTGCGCAGGGGGATATCGTGCTCCAGGGCGTCCAGCTCGGCCCGCCAGGGGTCCTCCGCCGGAACATGCTCCAGCCAGCGCTGGTATTCCAGCAGGGCCTGGTTTTTGCGGATCAGCTCCTCCCGCTGCCGCACGCAGGCGGCGCTGCGCCCGGGGTCCGCCGGTGTCTGGAAGGCGTAATCCAGCAAAGCCTCAAGCGAGGCGGTGGCCACGTGCAGCCGCGTATCGCTGGAGGCGTAGTAGACCGCCACCTCGCCCGTGGCTTCGTTCACGGCGGCGCCGTTGCTGAAGACCACGTTCGAGACATCTCCCAGGCGTTCCGCGCCCAGGGGAGCCATAAAATAGCCCGAGGGCTCCGCGGTCACCCGCCAGGGCTCGGCGAGGTCCGTGACGAAGACATAGAGCACATAGCGCAGCCCGGCGGCCGTGCCGCGCACGCCGTGGGCGATATGCAGCCAGCCCCGGTCCGTTTTGATGGGCGTGGCCCCCGCGCCGTTTTTGCCCTCGGTGATGGTGTGATAGCGCCGGGGGCTGACGAGGGCTTCCCCGCCGATCTCCGCAGCCTCCATATCCCTGCACAGGGCAAAGCAGATGCCGCCCCCGCTCCCCGCGTCGATGAAGCCATCCTGCGGCCGGGTAAAGAGGGCGTACTGCCCCTGTACAAATTCCGGGAACAGCACCACATTCCGCTGCTGAGACGATCTGGATTTCAGATTTGGCAGGCGCTCCCAGACCACGAAATCTTTTGTGCGCGCGATGCCTGTGGCGGCCAGAGCCGCCGATGGGTCCGGATTGGCGGGGTCCTTGCTTTCGGAGCAGAACAGCCCATAGATCCAGCCGTCCTCATGCCGCGTAAGGCGCATGTCGTAGACGTTCACCTCCCGCGGCTCGGTGTCCGGCAGGGCGATGGGATAACGGAACACGAAGCCCTCCGTGGGCTTGTCGCTGGTGGCCAGGGCAAAGAAGCTCTTGCGGTCATTGCCCTCCACCCGCGCGACAAGGTGGTATATGCCATTATGCAGCAGCGCGCCGCTGTTAAATACGGCGTTGACCCCCAGCCGCTCCAAACAGCCGGGGTTGGTATCCCTGTCGAAGTCGAAGCGCCAGCTGGGCGGAACATGCTCCCTGGTGAGCACCGGGTTTTCCCAGCGCTGATAAATGCCGTTATAGCCCCCGGCGGGCCGGTTCGGCCGCTGAACCAGCGCCTGCCAGGCGGCCTGCAGCTCCTTCGATTTGTCACTTTGCATGTGATCGCACCCCTTCACGGCCCCATATTGGAGCCATACATCATCTCATTATAATTATATCACAAATCAAGGGGGATGACAAGAGGCCGCTCAAAAAACACTGTACTTTTTTTACATGATATGATACAATAACATCAACCATAGATGCTAGGAGTGAAAAGATATGGGAGACAAGCCAAGGCATCCCTGGCAGGAGCCCGCGATGATCGGCGAAAACAAGCTGCCGGGACGCAATCTGACGCTTCCGTTCGATGAAGACGAGGCCTATTCCTATGACGAATCCCGTTATAAGCTCAGCCTGAACGGCATCTGGCGCTTCCGCTGGCAGCAGGACCTCAGCCTGGGGGTGGATCCCGCTTTGGCTGACCCCGCCTGCGACGACAGCGGCTGGGATGAAACGCCCGTACCCTCCGTCTGGCAGCTGGAGGGCTATGGCAAGCCCTTCTATCTGTGCTCCTCCCTCAACAGCAAGGTCGTATCGGTGAAGAAACGCCGGATTCCCACCGTCTATCCCAGGACCAACGAGGCGGGCATCTACCGCCGCAGCTTCAGCCTGCCGGAAAACTGGGACGGCCGCCGGATTCTTCTGCATTTCGGCGCGGCGAAATCGGCGCTGGAGGTCTACCTCAACGGCAGGCGCCTGGGCTGGTCCCAGGGCTCCATGACACCGGCGGAGTTCGACATCTCCGCGTTCGTGGTCCCCGGCGAAAACCAGCTGACGGCCATCGTCTACCGCTTCAGCACGGCGTACTATCTCGAAAACCAGGACATGTGGAATTTCAGCGGCATTTACAGAGAGGTGTATTTGGTTGCGGAGCCGGCTGTTTCGATTTATGACGTCTTCGCGGACACCGGCCTGGGGGACGACTACAGTACCGGCGTTTTAAACCTGACCGTGGAGCTGCACAGCGCGGGCGCCACAGCGAGAAGCGTGGAGCTGCGCGCGCTGCTGGACGGAGAAGAGCTCGGCGCGGAAAGCGTGACGATCTCAGGCGGCAGTACACGGCTTTATTTTAAAACAGAGCATCCGGATGCAAAGCTCTGGTCGGCGGAGGAGCCGAACCTTTACACCCTGGAGCTGGAGCTGCGTGAGAAAGAAAGCGCCGCGTTCCTCTGCAAAAAGAGGCTGCGCGTGGGCTTTCGCAGAATTGATATCGACGGCAGCGTGCTGAAGGTCAACGGCAGGCGTGTCGTCATCAAGGGCGTCAACCGCCACGACTTTGACCCCGACCATGGCTGGGCCGTGCCCCGGGAGCGCTACTATGAGGACCTCTATCTCATGAAGCGGGCCAACATCAACGCCATCCGTACCAGTCATTATCCCGACGATCCGTTTTTCTATGAGCTCTGCGACGAGCTGGGCTTTTATGTGATGGACGAGGCGGACCTGGAAAGCCACGGCGTGCGGCGCAAAAACTGCCCCGGGGACCATCCCCAGTGGCGGCGCGCCGTGGAGGACCGGGCTGAGCGCATGGTGCTGCGTGACCGCAGCCACGCCTGCGTGTGCTTCTGGTCCCTGGGCAACGAGGCGGGCGACGGCAAAAACTTTCAATATGAGCGGGAGGCCATCTTAGCTCTGGATGCCAGCCGCCCGATCCATTACGAAGGCGACTTCTCCTACGAAAACTCCGACTTCATCAGCAGGATGTACCCCCTGCAGCCCCTGGTGGAGCTGCTGCGCAATCAAAAAGAGTTCAAAGAAAAGGCCTTTGACAAGCTTGCCAATTCGCTGGCGGCGGACAACAAGGCCGTTCCCTCCCACAAATTCGCCACCCATCCCGTGATATACTGCGAATTTGCCCACGCCATGGAAAACAGCCTGGGCAACTTCTACGAGTATGTCCGGGATTTTGAGGAATACGACCACATGTGCGGCGGCTTTATCTGGGATTATGTCGATCAGGCCATCCGCAACAACGAAAAACTCAATTCCCTGGCAAACGCGCAAAGCGGCCGCAACGGTCCGGCGGCGGGCCATGGGCAGGCCTGGCTTTACGGCGGCGATTTCGGCGAGGGCCGGAGCAGCTACTATTTCTGCGCCAACGGCATCATCGGCGCGGACCGGGAGCCCCACCCCTCCTACTACGAGGTCAAGCAGGTCTATGCCAACGTCTGCGCCGAGGCCTTTGACGAAAGCACGAAGCGCGTGCGCATCCGCAACAAAAATCTCTTTACGCCGCTTTCCTATTACCGTGTTATCTGGCGGATCCGCTGCAGCGGCGAAGCGATACAGCAGGGCGAATTGGCCTGCCCGGAGCTGGCCCCCGGCCACTGCGCCGAGGTGGAGGTGCCAGCCGACTGGAGCCTGCCCGAGGGCGAGTGCATGGTGACCTTCTCCTTTCAGCTGAAGAACACCGAGGCCTGGGCCCCGGCGGGCTATGAGCTGCGCTTCGACCAGTTTGCCCTGACTCCCTGGACAGCGCCGGCGATTCCGAAAACGGCGGAGCCGCTGCGGCTGACAAAATCCGGCGGCACGCTGACCCTGGAGTCGAAGGATATCAAGGCAAGCTTCCGCCGCGGGCGGCTGTGCTCCCTGGATTTCGGCGACGGCGAGCTGCTGGCCGCGGAGCTGGACGGCGGCGGGGACTGGAAAAAGCGCGCCCTGCGCCCCAATTTCTATCGCGCGCTTACAGATAACGACAACGCCTTCATGAACTTTGTGGCCCCCATTTCCTGGATGGTGCCTCTGCGGCTGTGGAAGCAGAGCAGCAGACTGGTGCGGGCCCGCGGCGCGGGCGTAAAAATCAAGCGGCTTTCGGACAGCGCGGTTAAGCTGAGAGTCTGGTGGTGGGCGCCGCTGACCACAGGGCTGCGCACGGAATTCACCGTCCACGCCTCCGGCGCGGTGGAGGTGGCCCATAGGGCCAGGGGCTGGTTTGTTCCCATGCTGAAAATCGGCATGCGGCTGGGGATAAATCCCGCGCTCAGCCAGGCCGCCTGGTATGGCCGCGGGCCGCACGAATCCTACGCGGACCGCAAGAGCGGCCAAAAAATCGTCCGCCACGCCATGCCTGTGGCGGAGCTGGAGCACCGCTACATGCGCCCGCAGGAAAACGGCAACCGCAGCGACGCGCGCAGCCTCAGCCTCACCCGGGAGGATGGCCGGGGCCTGCGGATCGACGCCGGCACCGTAATGGAGTTCAGCGTCCTGCCCTACTCCCAGGAGACCCTGGACGCGGCAAAGCATCTGTATGAGCTGGAGCCGGAGGATTTTCTAACGCTGAACATCGACGCCCGCCAGCGCGGCGTGGGCGGCGATCTGCCCGGCTGGGCGCTGCTGCACGAGCCCTATAAGCTGAAGCCAGGAAAATACGCCTACCAGTTCACAATGCGCCGAAACTAATGGCAATTAACAATGAATAATGAACAATGAACAATTAGGCCAGCCTCAGCAAATGTTTTGGTTTGTTCTCTCTTTTCGAACAAAACATAACATCGCAGAGTCTGGCTTAATTGTTCATTATTAATTGTTAATTGCTCATTTGTGCTTCTACTATGCTTCCGCCGGCGTACATTTCGCGCAGCTTGGGCTTTTCGATTTTGCCTGTGGCGTTGCGGGGCACAGGGGCGAAAATGATTTTCCTCGGGCGCTTGTAGCGGGGCAGCTCGCGGCAGAATTCGTCGATCTCGTCCTGCGTGCATGCCATGCCCTGCTTCAGCTCAACGATTGCCGCCGCGATTTCGCCCAGGCGCTCGTCCATCAGGCCGATCACCGCGACATCCTTGATCTTTTCGTGGGCCCGGAGAAAATCCTCGATCTGCACGGGATATAGATTCTCGCCGCCGGTGATAATCACATCCTTCTTGCGGTCCACAAGATAGATGAAGCCCTCCTCATCCTCCCGCGCCATGTCGCCGGTGCACAGCCAGCCGTCGCGGAGAACGGCGGCGGTGGCCTCGGGGTCCTTGTAGTAGCGGCGCATCACGCCGGGGCCCTTCACGGCCAGCTCGCCTACCTCGCCCCGGGCGACAGTATCGCCCGTTTCGCCGATAATCTTAGTTTCCCAGAGATAGCCCGCGACACCGATCGCGCCGACCTTATGAATATTTTCCACCCCCAGGTGAACGCAGCCGGGTCCGATAGACTCTGAAAGGCCATAATTGGTATCATAGTCGTGATGGGGAAAGATGGTTCTCCAGCGCTTGATCAGGCTGGGCGGTACCGGCTGCGCGCCGATGTGCATCAGCCGCCAGCTGTCCAGATCGTAGTCGGAGAGCTGGAGCTCGCCGGAATCCAGGGCGTCCAGAATATCCTGTGCCCAGGGCACCAGCAGCCAGACCACCGTCGCGCCCTCCCAGGAGGCCGTTTCCAAAATCCAGCGGGATTGCGTGCCGCGCAGGAGCACCGCGCGCCCCCCCGCGAGCATACTTCCGAACCAGTGCATTTTCGCGCCCGTGTGATAGAGCGGCGGGATGCACAGGAACACATCGTCATGGGTCTGCCCATGGTGCTTTTGCTCCACCTCGCAGGCGCACACCAGCGCGGCGTGATTGTGCAGAATCGCCTTGGGAAAGCCGGTAGTTCCCGACGAGAAATAGATGGCCGCCTCGTCTTCGTCGTGGAGCGTGACCTGGGGCGGCTTGGCGGAGCAGCGCGCGGCCAGGGTGTCGTAGGGCTTGGCGTAAGCCGGGCGGCTCCAGGGGTCGCCCACGAACAGCTGCATGCGCACGCCGGGCATCTGATCCTGGATGGCGTTCACGCGCTCGACGAATTCCGGGCCGAAGACCAGCACGCTCACATCCGCGAGCTCCAGGCAGTAGCGGATCTCGTCGGCGGAGTAGCGGAAATTCATGGGCACGGCGAGGGCCCCGGTTTTGAGCGTGCCGAAATAGATGGGCAGCCACTCAATGCAGTTCATGAGCAAAATGGCGACTTTATCGCCGCGCTTCACGCCCTGCTGGAGCAGCAGGTGCGCGAACTGGTTCGCCTGCTCGTCGAAGGCATGCCAGGTGAGGGTTTTGCGGTAGCCCGCATAGGCGTTCTGCTCCACCAGAGACATTTCCTTCCAGTCGGACTGCCGCCGGGCGGCTTTTTCCCGCAGCTCGGGGTTAACCTCCACCAGGGCGATTTCGTCGCCATAATGGGCGGCGTTACGGGTTAAAAACTCAGTGATTGGCATAAAGCGTTGCTCCTCCTTGCCGCATCTAATATCTAATATCTAAAATCTAAAGTCTAAAATCTAAATCCCCATCAGCCGCAGCGCCTCCCGGGCGGCTTCCTGCTCCGCGACCTTTTTGCTGTGGCCTCTTCCCACGCCCAGCACGTTGGAGTGCAGCCGAACCTCCACCACGAAGCATTTGTTGTGGTCCGGACCGCTTTCGTCCACCAGCACGTAGTCCACCGATTCCTCCGGCGTCTGCTGCACAATCTGCTGGAGCTCCGTCTTGCTGTCCACCATCGCGGGATGCTCCGTGCCCTCCTTGAGAAAGCCCAGTATAAAATGCCTCGCGGGCTCGATCCCGCCGTCCAGATACATCGCCGCCAGCAGGGCCTCGAAGGCGTCCGCCAAAATGGATGGGCGGCTTCCTCCGCCGGTGGCGGCCTCGCCCTTGCCCAGCAGAAGCGCCTCCCCCAGGGAGATGCTCTTGGCGTAGGCGCTCAGCGCGGGCTCGCATACCGCGGCGGCGCGCAGCTTCGTCAATTCCCCCTCGGGCTTTTGGGGATAGCTCCGGAAGAGATACTCCGCCGCCAGAAAGCCCAGCACGGAGTCCCCTAAAAACTCCAGGCGTTCGTTGCTTCCGCGGGGCTCCTTGTGTTCGTTGGCCCAGGAGGAGTGGCTCAGCGCCCGCTCCAGCAGATCAGGGCGGCAAAAGCGGTAACCGATGATTTCCTGTAATTCCTGTGTGTTCATGGCTCTGACCTCTTCATCAGATTTGTTTTTATTGTCTCTGTCATATCGCTTTTTACGCATTGCTCCGCCTGGCGGACGGCATGGTAGATCGCCGTGGCGTTGGAGGAGCCGTGGGCCTTGATTACCACGCCGTTGATGCCCAGCAGCGGCGCGCCGCCGTATTCCTTGTAGTCCATCTGCTTCTTCAGCGCCTTGAGGCCGGGCAGCACCATGGCCGCCCCAAGATACGAAAACACATTGCGCTTAAAGAGCGCCTCCAGATTGCCCTTCATCATCTTGCCCATGCCCTCATAGAGCTTCAGGAGCATATTCCCCGTAAAGCCGTCGGTCACGGCGATGTCGCAGGCGCCCTGGGGCAGCTCGCGGGCTTCGATATTGCCGATAAAGTGGATGCTCCTGTTTTCCTTCAGGCGCGCGTAGGTCTCCTGGCGCAGGGAATCGCCCTTGTTGGCCTCTTCGCCGATGTTGGCCAGGGCCACGCGGGGTTTTTCCACGCCCAGCACCCGGGCGCTGTAGATGCTCCCGAGCAGCGCGAAGTTTTCCAGCATTTCCGGCGTGCACTCAGAATTTGCCCCCGCGTCCAGCAGCAGGAAGGGCTTCTTGGCCGTGGGCAGCACCGCCCCGATGGCCGCGCGCCGCACCCCACGGATCCGTTTCACGATGAGCGTCGCGCCCACCAGCAGCGCCCCCGTGGAGCCCGCGCTGAGAAAGGCGTCGGCCTCTTTGTCCGCCAGCGCCCGCAGGCCGGCGCCCATGGAGGTATCCTTGTTTTCCCGGAGGATGCTCACGGGGTCAAAGTCCATTTCGAATACCCGGGGCGCGTCGAGAATCTCCATGCCGTCCAGGGAAATTTCGCTTTTGCGCGCGCATTCGAGAATGCGCTCCCGTTCCCCGGCCAGAACGATCGTCACGCCCGGGAGCTTGTCCGCCGCCATGCGGCAGCCCTCCAGCACAGCCAATGGCGCGTTGTCGCCGCCAAAGGCGTCCGCGATGATTTTCATATGGCGCCTCCCCATCCGTTTTGATTTTTGATAAACGCCGCCGCTCTTTCCAGGCCCTCCTCCGCCTCCCGGCGGGAAAAGCCGTGGGCCTCCAGCGTGGCGTCCTTATACGCGCCCAGCTGGCGGTAAAACTCCTCCGCCAGCAGCAGGCTGCCCAGGTCGTCCGGGCGCAGATGCTCCCAAAGCAGGTCCTCCGCGGCGCAGAACTCCCGCCTGGCCAGCAGACGGCACAGCCGGTAATAAATCAGGTCGTCACCGCCGAATTGCCGCAGGTCAACATGCTCCTGGGGCGCGGGCTTATTCAGCAGCTTGCGCGCGGCGGCCTCGGCCACGGCATCCAGCTGCCGCAGGAACCAGTCCTGTTCAAAGTTCATCCAGTGCTCCTAACGCCCGTTGGGCAAGGGCCTCATAGCGTTGCTTCTTGTCCCGGATTCTCAGATCCAGGGGCGGGAGAAGCCCGAAATTCGCCCCCATGGGCTGAAAATTTTTCACGGACTTGTCGCTGATATGATGGCTCAGCGCGCCCAGCATGGTCGTGGCCGGCAAGAGGAAGGGGGCTTGCCCGCGCAGCTGCCGCGCGGCGTTGATACCCGCCAGCAGGCCGGAGCCCGCCGACTCCATGTAGCCCTCCACCCCGGTGAGCTGTCCGGCGAAAAACAATCCCGGCCGAAGCCCGCACTGAAAATCCGCCCCCAGCAGGCGAGGGGAATCCAGAAAGGTGTTGCGGTGCATCACGCCATAGCGCAGGAACTCGGCCTCCCGCAGCGCGGGGATCATCGAAAACACGCGTTTCTGCTCGCCGAATTTTAAATTCGTCTGAAAGCCCACAAGATTGCGCATGCTGCCCGCCTGGTTTTCCTTTCTCAATTGCAGCACGGCCCAGGGGCGCTTGCCCGTGCGCGGATCACATAGGCCAACCGGCTTCATGGGGCCGTAGCGGATGGCGTCCGGGCCCCGGGCGGCCAACACCTCAATGGGCATGCAGCCCTCATAGACATCGAAATCGTGCGTACGCGCCCGCTCCGCCGTGACCAGCGCGGCGTGGAAGGCCTCGTACTCCTCTTTTGCGAGAGGGCAGTTGATGTAGTCGTCCTCCCCGCCGCGGTCATAGCGGGAGGCTGCGAAGGCCTGGCTCATGTCAACGCTTTCCGCCGCGATGATGGGGGCCACCGCGTCGTAGAAATGCAGAGAGCTTCCGCAGAGCTTTTGGATGCTGTCAGCCAGCGCGTCTGAGGCAAGGGGCCCCGCCGCGACGATCACGGCGCCCTCCCCGGGCAGCTCTGCGACCTCCTCCCGGACCAGCTCAATCAGCGGCTCCGCTTCGATCATCTCCGTGACAGCGCGGGAGAACATATCGCGGTCCACGGCCAGCGCGCCCCCCGCCGGAACCCGCGCCCGCTCCGCGGCGATGAGGCACAGCGACCCCAGCCGCCGCAGCTCCTCCTTCAGAAGCCCCGCCGCGCTTTCAACCCGTTGGGCCTTGAAGGAGTTGGAGCAGACCAGCTCGGCCAGATCTTCGGATTGGTGCGCGGGGGAAAACCGCAGGGGCTTCATCTCGCTCAGGCGAACGGGAATGTCCGCCTTTGCCAGCTGCCAGGCGGCCTCAACGCCCGCCAGGCCCCCGCCGATTACTTGAATTCTCAATTCTCAATTCTCAATTCTCAATTTTTAATTCTTAATATCTCAATTCTTAATATCTTAAATTCTTATATATCTTTATTCTTGCATTCTCATAATTACGGTTGCTCTTTTGTGCTTTTTTTCTCTGCCCGTTCGGCCTTCCGCGTATAGCCGCAGCCCTCCTTCAGGCAGCATTTCGCGCCGCCGCGCTGCTGGAACAGGCTCTTGCCGCACTGGGGACAGGCCTCGTCGGTGGGAACATGCCAGGTGACGAATTCGCAATCAGGCCAGCCGGAGCAGCCGTAAAACACCCGCCCGCTCTTTTTGGACTTGCGCTGCACGATGGTCTTGCCGCATACAGGGCAGGCGCCCTTGGATTCCATCACCAAGGGCTTGGCGTTTTTGCATTCCGGATAACCGGGGCAGGCCAGAAAACGCCCGTAGCGTCCGGTCTTGATCACCATCATGCGCCCGCATTTGTCGCAGGGGATGTCCGTGCGGTCCTCCTCCAGCTGTATTTTGACATCCTTCATCTCTTCCTTGGCACTGGTCAGCGTGGCGTCGAACTCGTCGTAGAACTCCCGCAGCAGCGCCACGTAATCGGCCTTGCCCTTGCCCACCTCGTCCAGGGAATCCTCCAGCTCGGCGGTGAATTTGACATTCACAATGCGGGGGAAGCGCTCCTTGAGCAGCTGGGTCATGGCCTCGCCCAGCTCCGTGGGAGAGAGTATTTTCTGCTGCCGGAGGATATAGCCCCGGTGGAGAATCGTGCTGATGGTGGCGGCGTAGGTGCTCGGGCGGCCAACACCGCTTTCCTCCAGGGCCTTGATCAGGGAGGCCTCCGTAAACCGCGCCGGCGGCTGCGTGAAGTGCTGCGCCGGCATGAGCTCCTTGAGGCCCAGGGGCTCCCCTTCCTTAAGCGCCGGCAGCTGTGTGCTTCCGTCTTCGCCGGCCTCGTCGTCCGTGGCCTCCACATAGAGCGCGGTAAAGCCGTCGAAGCGCACCGTGTAGCCGGAGGCGTTGAACACAAGGTGGCGGCCCTTCTTCCGCTCCTCCGCGCTGGCCGCCAGGATGGTGGCCTTCACGGTATCCTGCAGGCAGCTTTCCATCAGGCTGGAAAGAAAGCGCTTCCAGATGAGATCGTATAGCTTGAATTGATCCGGCGTGAGGCTGGCCTTCACCTGCGCGGGGGCGAGGGAGGGCACCGTGGGACGAATGGCCTCGTGGCCGTCCTGGGCGTTGGCCCGGGATTTATAATATCTCGGCTGGGCGGGAAGATACTGCTTGCCGTAAGCGGCGGCGATGTATTCCGCCGCCTGGGCCCGCGCCTCCTCCGAAATGCGCAGGGAGTCGGTTCTCATATAGGTGATCAGGCCCATGGTGCCGTGCTCCGGCAGGTCGACGCCCTCATAGAGCTCCTGGGCCACGCGCATCGTGCGCTGCGCCTGAAAGCCCAGGCGGCGGGAGGCCTCCTGCTGCAGCGTGGAGGTGATGAAGGGCGGCGCGGGATTTTTTTTGCGCGTGCCCTTTTTGATCTGCGCCACCCAGTACTGCGCGTTGTTCAGCCGCCCTAAAATGCTGTCGGCGGCCTCTTTGTCCGGCAGGGGGATTTTTCCCTTCTGATCGCCGACAAAGCTTGCGGTCAGCGATTTGTGGGCCTGATTCAGCAGCTTCGCTTCAATGGTCCAATACTCCTCCGGCACAAAGGCGCGGATCTCCTGCTCCCGGTCGACAATCAGGCGGACCGCCACGCTCTGCACCCTTCCGGCGGAAAGCCCGCGCCGGATTTTCTGCGACACGAAGGGGCTCAGCCGGTAGCCCACCAGCCGGTCCAGAATACGCCGGGCCTGCTGGGCGTTGACCAGGTCCAGATCCACGCGGCGGGGATGCTCCATGCCGCTGAGTACGCCGTTTTTGGTGATCTCGTTGAAGGTGACGCGGTTGGCGTCGCTGAGATTCAATTCCAGCAGGCTCGCCAGATGCCAGGAAATGGCCTCTCCTTCCCGGTCCGGGTCGGTGGCGAGAAACACCTTCTCGCTTTTCGCGGCCTTCTGCTGCAGATCCTTCACCAATTTTTCCTTGTCCTTGAGCACGACATATTTGGGGGCGAAATTGTTGCTCACGTCCACGCTCAGCCGCGCGGTGGGAAGATCCCGCACATGCCCCATGGAGGACGCGACCTCGAAGCCGCGCCCCAGATATTTTTTGATGCTTTTGGCTTTTGCCGGGGATTCCACGATAATTAACTTTGACATTTATGCCTCCGCGTTTGCGATTTCATATATTTTTCCAGGCGTTTGGCGGACGAGGCCGTCCATTTCCAGGGTGATCAGCGCGGCGGAAAGCGCGCCCGGCGTCAGCTCTGTCCGCTGCCTCAGCGCGTCGATGTGCAGCGCCTCTTCCTCCAGCAGTTCCAGGATATTCCGCTGCTCCTGTGACAGCTCCCTGGCTGGCGCCGCCGGTTCTTTGGGCCGCGCCGGCGCTTTTTGCTGCTTTGGCGCGGGCCGGGCCTTCTTTGGCGGCGCGGCGGCCTTTACCGGTACCTCCGCCGGGTCCATTGTCCGCCGCTCCAGATGCCGTTCCGCGCGGCGCATATCCAGCAGCTCGGGGTAGAGCAGCTCGTATTCCTCCAAAACGTCCATGGCCGAAAAAACCGGCTTCGCGCCCTCCCGGATGAGCTTGTTCGCCCCCATATAGGTGGAGCCGAAGGCGTCCCCCGGCACGGCGAAGACGTCGCGGCCCTGCTCGGCGGCGCAGGTCGCCGTGATCAGCGAGCCGCTGCGCTCCCCCGCCTCCACCACCACGGTGCCCACCGTCATGCCGGAGATGATCCGGTTGCGGGTGGGAAAATGCCGCGCGAGGGGCGGGCTGTCACAGGGGTATTCGCTCACCAGCGCGCCGTTTTCCATGATATTGCCGCGCAGCTGGCCGTTCTCGGGCAGATAGTCCGCCCAGAGCCCGCAGCCCAGGATAGCCACGGTTTTTCCGCCCGCGGACAGCGCGCCCCGGTGCGCCGCGCTGTCGATGCCCAGGGCCCCGCCGCTGACAATGACACAGCCCGCCCGCACCAGGGAGCCGCTCAGCCGCGCGGCGATATCCACGCTCTTGCGGTCGGCCCGCCGGGTGCCCACGATGGCGATGCCCAGCCGCTGGCGCAGGCAGTCCAGGGAGCCCAGGACATACAGCGCCAGGGGGAAATTCATCAGCTCCCTCAGCCGCGCGGGATAGGCCCCGTCGTCCGGTGATAGGATATGCACGGACCTGGCCGCGCATTCCCCGGCGATTTTTTCCGCCTCGGAAAACGGCGTGCGGCCCAGCCGCTCCAGCTGTAAATTGGTGAACACGCCGGAAATCCGCCGTTCATAGTCGGAGCTTTCGAAAATTTGCGTGGCGGCGCCGGCGCCCCCGAAGGCGTCCACAATCTCCTGCGTGCGCAGGGAGGAGGAGATGCCCAGGGCCTTTTGCAGCCATATCCAATAAATAGCGTCAGTCATTCGCAGCGCTCATTCTCTCATCATTTCCCATAACAGTATCGTTGCGGCGGCCGCCGCGTTCAAGGATTCCGCCCGGCCCCGCATGGGGATGGTCACACGCGCCGTGCAGGCCGACAAAGCCGGCGCGCTCAAGCCAGCGCCCTCGTTGCCGATCAAGACGACAGCTCCGCCGGTCAGTGGCAGCGCCGTCAGCGGGAGGGCCGCGGCCTCCGGCACAGCGGCCAGAATGGGCAAGCCAAGCGCACGCGCCCGGTGCAATTCTTCGGAAAGCTCGTCGGCTTGCAGCAGGGGAATCCGCAGCAGCGCCCCCATGGACGCCCGCAGCGCCTTGGGGTGAAAGCGGTCGCAGCCGCCGCTGACCAGCAGGCCGTCTGCCCCCAGCGCCTCCGCCGTGCGGGCGATGGCGCCCAGGTTCGCGGGGTCCTGTAAATTCTCCAGGGCGAGGTATTTTCCCCTGCCGCTCCAAAAGAGCGCCGCGTTCTTGGCCGAAGGCAAACAAAAAACCGCGAACACGCCCTGGGGGCTTTCGGTGTCACCCAGCTTTTTCGCGAGAGCGGGCGGGATGTCATACACCGACTCCGTGGCGGCCAGCATGGGCGCGAGGCCTTCGCCGTAGCGCTCCCGGGCCCGCGCCGTGACAAAGCAGCGCAGGGGGCGGTATCCGCTTTCGAAGGCGTCGGCGCACAGCCGGGCGCCCTCCAGAAAAAACTGCTCCAGCTCCCGCCGCCGGGATGAGCTGTCCCGCAGCTTGACCGCCGATTTGATATGCGGATTTTCCAAAGACGAAATATTCATAATTACACATCTAAAAGGCAGACGCGCTGTTACGCTGTCTGCCTTTTTTCACACTCGAGCTTGATTATAGCGCCGCCTTGGCCTGCTCCGCGAGCGCGCTGAAGGCTGCCGGGTCGGCGATGGCGATTTCGGAAAGCATCTTGCGGTTGAGGCCGACCTCCGCCCTCTTGAGGCCGTTGATGAAGGTGGAATAATTCATGCCGTTCATCTTGGCCGCCGCGGAAATACGGGTGATCCACAGGCGGCGGAAATCGCGCTTGCGCTGCTTGCGGCCGATATAGGCGTACTGCCCGGATTTCATAACGGCCTGCTTGGCGGTCTTAAACAAACGGCTTTTCGCGCCGTAATAGCCCTTCGCGAGCTTTAATGTCTTCTTTCTCCTCTTGCGCGTCATCATCGCGCCCTTTACACGTGCCATGGGGCATTCCTCCGATACTAGATTTTAGATGTTAGACTTTAGATCTTAGACTATTAGATCTTAGACTATTAGATCTTAGACTTTAGATATGTGCTCTTAAATCGTAGATTTACAAAGCCTATTTATAGGGGACCAGGCGCTTGATTTGCTTTTGGTTGGTCACGTCGGCCACCAGCTGCTTGCGCAGGTTCCTCTTGCGCTTGCGGGTTTTTTTGGTGAGGATGTGGGACTTGTTGGCGTGCCCGCGGATCGGCTTTCCGTTCTTGGAAAGCTTGAAGCGCTTTTTCGCGCCTGAGTGCGTTTTGATCTTTGGCATTTGATTTGGTTCCTCCTATTGTTTGTTCTTGCTGTTTTTCGCGTTTGCTATTGCTTGTTCTTGGGGGTCAAAAACATCAGCATCTGGCGGCCCTCAAGCTTGGGCTGGCGTTCAATGCTGCTCTGCTCGGCGCAGGCCTCCGCAAAATTCGCCATGGTCTTGTTGGCCAGGTTGGCGTGAGCCATTTCCCTGCCGCGAAAGCGGATCGAAACCTTGACCTTATGCCCCGCCTCCAAAAAGCGCAGGGCGTGCCCGATCTTGGTGTCGAGGTCATGCTTGTCGATGCCAACAGAAAGACGAATCTCCTTCAGCTCAACAATGCGCTGGTTTTTGCGCTGCTCCTTTTCGCGCCGCGACTGCTCGAAGCGATACTTGCCGTAGTCCATGATCTTGCACACCGGCGGCTTTGCCAGGGGCGCGATTTTGACCAGGTCAAGGTTTTTGCTTTCGGCCAGCTGCAGCGCCCGGGCAGAGGGCATGATGCCAAGCTGCTCCCCGGTTTCGGAAACCACGCGGATCTCCCGGTCCCGTATCGCGTCGTTGATCTGCTGCTCCTTCATACTGATGTGAAAACACCTCCCATAAAATGGCGCAAATAAAAAAGCACGGGCGAAATTCTGCCCATGCCGCGCTGTTCAATCGGTTGGCGCGACAACTCCAAAAAGCCCCGCGCACCCCTATTGACCCGCGACGGACGAAACCTCGTAGGTGAAAGCAATGGCTCCTGACCACTGCTTTGCTTCATTTGCCCTGACAGTATAGCAGGAATGAATCGCTTTGTCAAGAAAAAATATCTTTTTTTGTTTTTTTGTTTTCTCCCTTTGTCAATGATGTGGCCCAAAAAGAATTAGGCGCGCCGAGAAAATGGCAGAGAGATGGATTTCAGGCGGATTTTTGTGAAGGCGAGGAGCGGAGCGACGAGGCTTCACAAAAATCCGGC
>WRMQ01000003.1 GCA_009777055.1 Oscillospiraceae bacterium | reverse complement strand
ATAACTTTCACCTGGATTAAGCACAACTAATTCAGGATTTTCATTATACATATACATTCCCGGCACATATGGCATCTCTGTTTTCGTGGATGTAATTACTTCTGTTGACTCTTCTGTTGACTCAGGATCAATTTTTTCGCAGGCGCAAAAAGTAAAAACGATGCAAATCAGTGCTAACAATAACTTTTTCATGTTGTTTCTCCAATCAATAATTATGGTCATGACCGCAATAATATGGGTTGCTGGTACCTTCCGTCTCATTCCAACCGGTATAATGCTTGGTTAAATCGCCGTTATTTGTTACATATCCCCAATTAAAGCTGGCGTTGAAGCTATATTTTCCACCACTAAGCTTATAAAGCGGGTTTGGATTTGCGTTAGTGGAAAGATTTGGACAGCCACGAATATCTTCTTCTTGATAAGTTGTCAATGGGTTGATGAAGTTCGTTGAATCGCGCATCACATCAAAGTGCAAATGATAAGTGCCCGCTTCACCAGCACGATGTAGGTTCACCGCCCAGTTCATCATATATGGGATTATAGTCACGGTGTAATGACCACTGTTCAAGGATCTCACCTTTTTGTCCATCACCAAAACCAAATACTATATATCCATTTTCAACTTTTACTTGATAATTGCGGGTATTAGGGTATAGTGAAAAAACCTTTTCTCTGGTGTCACCAACCCTCACACCTTTTTCTGTTACGAATCTATTGCTTTTAGCCGTCATACTCGTAAGTTGACTATCCTCATCAAATGCGAAAGATACATCTTCACATTTATACCAAAAAGATTCGTCGTAATTATAAATACGTCCATCTGCCACCGGATCACTTATTCGATGATTTATTGCTGATTGAGAACATTCTTCCGGCGTGGAAATCAATACTATATTGAAATCAGAAAATTTGTCCGGCAAATCTTCTGGAACCAATGCAAAGCTGAAATCACTTGTAAAACTAATACCGGATGCATTCTGTGACCATGTTTCTGATAATTGAGTAGTACTATCCTCTGCGATACTATGGCAAGCAGACAAAAACAACGCCAGCACTGTAAATGCTATTATTATAGTTTTTTTCATGATTATTCCTCCTAATTCTTTGGCAACAATGCAAATGGTGTCGGATCTAATAGGTCTCGCCTTCGCTGGTAATTTCTATTTGTAACAAAATCATATGTAGTGTTAGTGGTGTCGCTATACGGAGGATTGTTATATGCAGTTCCATTTATGTTTTTACCCATATAATATTCTAGATGCAACATGCTATATCCTCCATTATCATGTCTTTTAGTGCTTCCTATAATCTCTCCTTTGCTGACTCTATTGTTTGGCCTTTTTGAGCTTGTTATCTCCGCGTAAGTTATGAACGATCCATCGTCATTCTTTACATAAAGAGCATCCGTCCCCGCATAATACTCAACAAGATAGGCAACAACCGTGCCATCGGTCGCTGCCTGCACATCGTCCACTCCAAAATCCCGAACCAAGAAGTCCACCGCAGCGTGTGCCCGCGCTCCTCGAACTGACGAAGACGATGTGTATCCGAAAGCTCTTCCGGTCTCCCATGCGATTGAGCCAAAATCATAAGGTGCAGGACAAAGATAACCATCAGTTATTGGAACCTTTGCGGTCACATCACTCTTCCTCACAAACATCCAATAATTCACCATATCTTTATCAAAACTCACATAATAATAGTTCCTATATGAGCCCTTGATGGACAAAACATCGCTTGTTGTGACCGCTTTTGTTGTGTTGATCGCTGACAATGGGTTGGGGGAGTATTGCGCCAGCGGCAAAATGGCATACGTCGGCGGGATTCGATAGCTTGTTGTGTTGTTTTTGGGCATGGCGTCGAAGCGTTTTCCCGAGCTCACGGTGTATTCCTCGATCACCACGACCGCCGCCGAGGCGCGGTCAATGGTCCGGTTATTCAGCGGGCTGAAGCTGGGGCCGTTTCCTATCGTTTTTGTGACCGTCACACGCACGATGCCCTCTTTGGTTCCCGCCGGCGAAATTGTTGATTTGTTGTTGTTTTTGGTGTAACTGATCAGGCTCGACACGGTGCCGCCATTTTCGCTGGCAAAGTACCAGTTGTAGTTTTTCGCCGTGCTGCCGGTGTCCTTCACCTGAAAGGTTTTGGTCTGCTTGTTGGAGCTGCGCGCCCAGAGGTGCATGGTGGGGCCGGTCACGGGCAAGGGTATTTCGCCCTGAGGCTGGAAGCCGCCGTTGCTTTCGCCGTCGCCCTCCGCCTCGATCTCCATCTCACCCGCGCCGTCCAGCCAGCCCATCGCGATGCCAAAGTCATGGTTCCAGTCATACCAAATGGTCAAAAGGCCCCCGACATAGTACTCAATTTGAGGCCAGACCTCCGCAAACCTGTTGATTGCGCCATCAAAAAAGCTGAAAACAACACTGCTTACAGCGTCGAAGCCGTCCATGAATTTGCCGTCGCCGGCCAGGCTCACAAGGCCCGCAATCGTGCCGGCAAACGCCCCGACGCCATACTTCAGCGCCCCGAGGCCGAGATTGGTGAGAAAACGGGTCAAGGTTAAAAGGCCCGTTCCGAAGGTTTCCCTGGGGATCCCGTCGATCACCTGGCAGGCAAAGCCCCTGAGCGCCACCGCGCCGGCCGCTATCCAAAGCGCGGCCTTCCCGAAAAATTCAACTACCTGACCCCAATCAATGCTCTCCCAAAACTCCCTGATCCCCCGCCCGCTCGGGTCCACAAACATCACCGGGTTCCCGTTGCAGTAGGCGTAAAGGTTCGCGCCGTTCAGGGCGTCGGCGCCTGCGATGAACAGGCTGTCGGCGTTCAAAAACCGCCGCCATTCTGGGTTGTAGTAGCGGGTTTGTACTCAACTAAGCTTCGGCCAATAAACAGGATGTTCTTCCCCGCTTTCATCTATCCTATATATCCAGCTTGCTCCATATATTGTTCCCATATTGATGCGATATTTTTTCTCATTCTCATCAATTATTTCGACGTGGATAGAGCTTTCTCTGCTTGGGATATCTCCATCCTTCTCGCCTTTCTTTAAAAGCTCAACAGAAACAATCTCGTCCACATAACATATGTACAGTTTAGTTGCCGTAGACAATGCCGCGTGCTCAGTAATTGGCAAGGCATTTAATAATATCTCCTTATTTTTTTCTATTTCGGGTGTAATTTCATTCATCGCTAATGCCCGTGTTGGCTCTGGTTTGTTAGATTGGCATGCGGAAAACGAAAACAAGAAAATAAACACAAGAAATAATAGATTGATTTTTTTCATAATTTTCTAACCATTATAGGCAAATTCATATTCCGGACCAACGGCTCCACAATATTCGGTTAGTTGTAACGCGCGAAAGCGATATGTATGCATAGATTTTTTTGCGATAGATATACCATATCCACGTTCACCAGAAGCTTAAGCGATTTTTTCTCGGAGGCGTGTTCCCAACAGTGCATCATTGGCTGTGTATGCTTCCCAGCCTTTTTGGGATTGATTTAATTCATCAAGTCTCTCTTCCGGCAAATAATCACGCAAAAAGTCTAAAGCATTCTCCATTTCTGTCTTCCATATATCTGCAAAATCTATATATAAGTCATATTCAAGTTGTAGACTTACATGTTTTTTCCATTCCTCTCTTCTCTCCCAATAAGCAAAATCTATAGGGTTGTCATCCAAAAGAGCAATCTCTTGTGAATAAGCTGAAAAGGATGGCAGTTCCCATTCTTTCCGTAATTCCTCTGAGGGAAATGTGATCGAGGGAATATGATCTTCCGGAGAAGTAGTTGTTGACATGTCATCAATCCTGTTATTACAAGCAGAAAACAGTAGCAGAAGTAATACAATGAGAAGTGCAGAATATTTTTGGCTCTCCGCTGAATCAAGTGGGTAAGGCTAAATCAAGCGCAGCGGCTTCGAGATAAATCATGGCGATGAAATTGCGGACATTGCGGAAGCCGCGAGCGCGGCGCTTGATCTCCTGGACGCGGGAGTTGATGCCCTCCATCAAGCCGCTGGTCAGGCGGGTTTGGAAAAATCGAAGGATGCCAGCCTTGTGACGTTTGACCAGCTTGGCGAATTTCTGCAGCGGCGGCAGCTTGGAGCGGTCGGCCCATTTGAGCCATTTTTCAAGGGCTTCGGCTGCCGCGGCAGGTTCTTTGATGTGGAAGTAGATGTCCTGAAACGTCTGCTTGAGCTGGTAGGCCTTGGCGGTTTTGAGGTTTTCTTTCGAGAGCGTGGCCAGCTGTTTTTGCTGTTCTTCGCTGAGGTTTTGCGGATTTTTCAGCCAGATATAGCGGGTTCGGCGCAGCAAGGGATTTTGCTTGACCTCTTGCCTGCGCACGGAATCGACGGCTGTGTTGAGGGATTTCATCACGTGGAAACGGTCGAAGGTAATCTCGGCTTCGGGCAAATAATTTGCCGCGCCCGCAATGAAGGCCGGGGACATATCTATCGCCAACTCCTTGATCTGTAAGGCTTTTGCCTCGTGATTGGGCAGTTCTTCTGTGAACGATTTCATCGTTTCGCCGTCTTTGCCCTCGGCCGCGAACAGCACTTCGCCGCAATCCATGTCGGCGAAAAGCGTCACATAGTTGTGACCTTTCTTCGCGCTGGTTTCGTCCACGCCGACGTTTTTTACTCCCGCAAAATTCTTTTTCGCGTAGGCCCGGCTAACGTAGCCGAAGATGATCCGCCAGATGCGCGTGTCGTGCTCGCCCACCAATTCGCCGATTTTCGACACCGGCATCTCCTTCGCCAGCGCCATCACCAGAGCCTCAAACAGCAGCGTGAACCCGCTTTGACGGCGTGCCCACGGCGGCAGCCACAACCGCTGCCCGCAGTCCGGGCAGATCGTGCGCGGCGTGCGCAAGTGGATGAAACACTTGTACTGGAAGAAATTCAGATGCCGCCAGGTTTTGTTTACCGTGTCGTGCACCGGCAGGTTTTCCGTACCGCATTCGGCGCAGGCGAACCTTGCGCCACGCCGGAAATTCATGCGGATGTGCAGCTCCCCGCCACCGCCGTCAAACTCTATTGCTTCGATATACACCGGCTCTTCGATTCCCAGTGCCGCGCTGAACAACTCTTTTTCCACTGCTCATCACCTCGCTGAACAGTATACCATATTCTTGATACCCATTCAAGTTAGCGAAGGACCATATTTTTTCATAATGTCTCCCCCTTCCTCACAAGGGCTTAAAGGTGAAGTTCGATATTGGTTTAATGGTCACAGCGGCGGCGCGAGGCCCGGGAGCTCTTCCGGCTCCGCGCTGCCGTTTTCCAACGCGCGGGCCCGGGCGAAAAGGTAGAGCTCCGTGTAGGTCGCCGACATGTAAGGGGTCACAAAGAAGCTGCCAACGCACAGCGCGAGCATGCCAAGGAGGATCCAGCCCAAAAAGGAGAGCTCCAGAAAAAAGATGTCTAGTTTTTCATTGTCGGTCATCCGCTTGCTCAGCTGGCAGGCGCTCTTGCAGTCAAGCGATGGGTTTTCGGCCAGCAGCCAGGGAACATAGTAGTACTCATAGCTCTTCACGATGCCCGGAATGAAGAAGAGCAAGGTCCAAAAAAGAATCCGCAGGCGCAAAAGCAGCATGGCTTTCACAACATTTGTGTAGCGGCCTTTTTGAAAGGCCCAAAGCAGGTTGTTCGCGTCGGGCCTGCCCTCCCGGGTTTCCATGAGAAAGCGGCGCTCCCCAACGAGCAGGGGGTTGAGCAGAAAAAAGCTGACCAAGAGCGTCAGCGGGAGAAAGACAGCGAAGAAAATGACAAGAATGAGCGCTCCGCCAAACAGGGCGCCGGGGCTTTCATAGAGCGCTTCGGGGCTTTCCGCCAGGCGCTCGGAGAAGGTCGCCGACCAGGGGAACAGCATCATGTTTCCGATTTGCGCGGAGGCCCCGGCGAGCAGACCGGTCACCAGGGTGACGCCGAAGATAATCCAGTAGTGCTGCTTCAGGACCAGCTTCGCGTTTGTTTTCAGCAATTCATTTGTCCACTTCATGGAATGACTCCTTCTGATTTTATAATATAGCAATATATGTTTTTTATCTTTCTGGATATTACCGAAGCACCCGTGCGCTGCCGCCATCCACCAGGCGCTTCACTTCAGCAAAGCTGGCCATGGAGGTATCCCCCGGGGTGGTCATGGCCAGCGCGCCGTGGGCAATGCCATAATCGAGGGCTTCGGGGATGGTCATTTCGCTGAGGAGGCCGTAAATCAATCCGGAGGCAAAGCTGTCGCCGCCGCCCACGCGGTCGAAAATTTCAAGATCGTCCAGGGCCATACCGGTATACACAGTGCCGCCGGCGAAGGCGATGGCCGACCAGTCGTTGCGCGTGGCGGTTTTTACGCCGCGCAGAGAGGCGGCGGCGAGCTTTAGATGGGGATAGGCGGCCGCAACCGCGCGAAGCATCCGTTCATAGCCCGCGGCGCTGAGCTCTTTGAGCGAGGCGTCGCTGCCCTCAATTTCAAAGCCCAGGCAGGCCGTGAAATCCTCTTCATTGCCAAACAGGACGTCGATGTATGGCAGAATGGCCGCGTTCACTTCCCGCGCGCGCGCCTGACCGCCGCGCTCCTTCCAAAGAGAAGGCCGGTAATTCAGGTCATAGCTCGTGACGGTGCCGTGTTTTTTGGCGCACTCCAGGGCTTCGAGCGTGAGCGCGGCCGTCGTCTCAGAAAGAGCCGCGAAAATCCCGCCGGTGTGAAACCAGCGCGCGCCCAGCGTGCCGAAGATATGCTCCCAGTCGATGTCCCCTGGCTTCAGCTGGCTCACTGCCGTATACGCGCGGTCCGAAACGCCGAGGGCGGCGCGCGGGCCAAAGCCCCGCTCGGTGAAGTTGAGGCCGTTGCGCGCAGTCCGGCCAATGCCGTCGAAGGGCTTCCATTGGATGAAGCGCGTGTCTACGCCGCCCTGGAGAATGAGATCCTCCAGCAGCGCGCCGATTTCGTTTTCCGCGAAGGCCGTGATGATGGCCGTGCGCAGGCCGAAGCAGCGGCGCAGGCCCCGGGCTACGTTGTATTCCCCGCCGCCCTCCCAGGCGCGGAAGGCGCGGGCACTTTTGATCCGTCCCTCGCCGGGGTCAAGGCGCAGCATCACCTCACCCAGGCTGATTTCATCGAAGAGACAGCCGTGCTTTGTTCGAAGGTCCAGCATGACAGATCCTTTCTACAGATAAAAACAACAGACAAAAAAAGAACAAAAACAAAGACAAAAAGCAAAAAATGACAACAAACAACAGCGCTCGAGCAATTGTTGTTTGTTGTTTATTTCTTAGATCTCCAGCTCCTCCGCGCGCCTGATCCAAAGCTCGCCCGCCGCGTCGGAGGGCATGCGCCAGCCCTCCCGGGGGGAGAGGCACACGCTGCCGATTTTTGGCCCGTCGGGCAGGCAGGAGCGCTTAAACTGCTGGCTGAAGAAGCGGCGCAGGAAGATCAGCAGCCATTCCTTCAGCTCCCCGGGCGCGTAGGTGCCGGTGAAGGCCCGCCTGGCCATGAAAAAGAGCTTTTCCGGCGAAAAGCCGAAGCGGAAAAAATAATACAGATAGAAGTCATGCACTTCATATTTGCCCAGGATATCCTCTGTCTGCTGGGCGCTTTGCGGGATATCAATATATTCGCCCTCCTCCAGGTCTTCCAGCGGGAGGAGCTCGGGGCTGATGGGGGTTTCCAGCACGCGGCGCAGGGCCTGGGCGGCGGCTTCATCGCCCTCGTCCATGGCGTATTCCACCAGGTGCCGCACCATGGTTTTAGGCACGCCGCCGTTGAGGCCGTACATGCTCATGTGGTCGCCGTTGTAGGTGCACCAGCCCAGCGCCAGCTCGCTGAGGTCGCCGGTGCCCAGCAGCAGCGCGTTTTCCTGGTTGGCGAGGTCCATGAGGATCTGCGTGCGCTCCCGGGCCTGGATGTTTTCGTAGGTCGTGTCACGTTCCTCGGGGTTGTGGCCGATGTCCTGCATATGCAGCTCGCAGGCCGGGCGGATGTCGATTTCCCACAGGGTGATGCCCAGGGCGCGGGCGAGGCGGTCGACGGTTTCGCGGGTGAATTGCGTGGTGCCGAAGCCCGGCATGGTGATGCCCAGCACGCGCTCCGGGGGCCATTGCAGCGCCTTCGCGGCCCGAAGCGCCACCAGCAGCGCCAAGGTAGAATCCAGCCCGCCTGAAATCCCCAAAATCATCTGCGACTGCCCAGTGTGGCGCAGGCGGTTCACCAGCGCGGCGGTTTGAATTTCGAAGATTTCGCGGCAGCGCTCGGTCCGGGCCAGCAGGCCCTCGGGTACGAAGGGGAGGGGCGCGTATTTGCGGCTGATCTGCGCCTCCCGCAGCTTTGGGAGGGCGGCGCAGGGAATCCGCCGCAGCGGGCCGCGGTTCTCCCGCGCCTCATCGCCGAACAGGCCGAAGCGGCGCTCGGCGCGCAGCAGCTCCAGATCGACGCAGTGATAAACGGCGGAGCCCTCCTGCTCGAAGCGGCGGCTTTCGGTGAGAACCCGCCCGTTTTCCGCCACGAAGCACGCGCCGGAAAAGAGCGTATCGGTGCTGCTTTCCCCCGGGCCGGCCCCGGCGTAGATATATCCGCAGCACAAGCGGGCGCTTTGCTGGGCGATCAGCGCGCGGCGGTAGCCGTTGTGGGCCACGGCCTCCGCCTGGGCGGCGGGGTTCAGGATCAGCTGCGCGCCCTGCAGGGCCATCTCGACGGAGGGGGGCGCGGGGCTCCAGAGTTCCCCGCCCAGCTCCACGCCAACGCTGAGCTTGTTTCCGCAGCAAAACAACAGCCGCCCGAAGGGCACGCCGCGTCCGCAGAGCCGAACCTCGTCCGCTCCGGGCGCGGCGGGCGAGAACCAGCGTTTTTCGCCGGAGCCCAGGTGCTGCTTTGGCACGACGCCCAGCAGCTTGCCCTGCTGTATGACGGCGGCGCAGTTATACAGCCGCTCGTTCGCGCGCACGGGCAGCCCCAGGACGACCAGGGCGGGGGATTGCCGTGTTTGTTCCAGCAGCCAGTCCAGGGCGGCCTCGCAGGCGTCCAGCAAAACGGGCTGGCCGAAGAGGTCCCCGCAGCTGCAGCCGGAAAGATACAGCTCCGGCAAAACAACGGCCTGAACGCCGTCGAGCAGCGCGACGCGGATGGCCTCCAGGGCCGTTACCGCGTTTTTTTGCGGATTCGCCACCGTTATCCGTGGCGAAAGCGCGCCTGTCTTCACAAAGCCGAAATTCCCCATGTGATGATCGCCTCCCCGAACGCATATGATAAGCCTGGTAGGGGTTCAAAAATTTGAACCCTGGTCATTAACGCAGTTGTGCATGGGTTCAAATTTTTGAACCCCTACCTGCATATTATACATAATCAGATAAAAAAACGCAAGAGGTGATTTTCTGAATCTGCTTGAGCATATCAATCGGGCCATCGGCGATTTTATTTGGGGGCCGCCGATGCTGGCGGTGTTTCTGCTGACCGGGCTGTGGTTTACGCTGCGCAGCGGCGTTTTTCAGCTGCGCGGGCTGCCTCTGTGGATGAGAACAACCTTTGGCTCGCTGTTTCGCGAAGACGGAGAAAAAAGCAAAGAAGAAAGAAAAAGCGAAGACAGAAGAAAAAGCAAAAAAGAAAGAAAAAATGAAGAAAGAAAAAATGAAGATAGAAAAAAAAGCGGGGATGAGCATTCCATTTCCCAGTGGCAGGCGCTGACCTCGGCGCTGGCGGCCTGCCTGGGCACGGGAAATATCGTCGGCGTGGCGACCGTCATCACGCTGGGCGGGCCCGGCGCGGTGTTTTGGATGCTGCTGTCCGCGTTTCTTGGCATGATGACATGCTGCGCGGAGAATATTCTGGGGCTGCGCTACCGCTGGCGCACGGAATCCGGCGGCTGGATGGGCGGGCCCATGGCCTATTTGTCGAAGGGCCTGAAATCAAAGCCTCTGGCGGGGATCTACGCCGCGCTGCTGACCCTGGCCTCCTTCGGCATCGGCAGCATGACACAGGCAAACGCCATCGCTGAGGCGGCCAAAGGCACGCTGCGGACACCCAATATTGTCACAGGCCTGCTCATCTGCCTTTTGGTGGGGATGGTGATCTTTGGCGGCGTGAAGCGCATCGCGCGGGTCACGGAGAAGATTGTTCCGTTTATGACCGGGCTTTTTCTTACGCTCAGTCTTGTCGTACTCCTTGCGAACCGGGAACGGATTCCCGGCGTAATCGCCGGAATCATGCGGGAGGCTTTTCGCGTAAAGGCGGCGGCGGGCGGGGCCGCGGCCTATGGCATCCGGGGGGCGATGCGCTACGGCGTGGCGCGCGGCGTATTCTCCAACGAGGCCGGCCTGGGCTCCTCGGCGGTGATCCACGCGGCGGCCGATGTGGAGCGGCCCGCCATCCAGGGGATGTGGGGCATCGCCGAGGTGTTCATCGACACCATCGTCATGTGCACCGTGACGGCTCTGGTGCTGCTGTGCTCCGGCGCGTGGGTGCCTGGCGGAGCCTATGGCGGCGTGGCCCTGGCGGGAGCGTCCTTCGCGGGGGTGTTCGGCGCGTGGGGATATCGTTTTATGGCTTTTTCCATTACGCTGTTCGCCTTCGCCACGCTGACCGGCTGGTCGTATTACGGCGAGCAGGGGGCACGCTATCTGCTGGGAGAGAAGAGCGTGACCTGGTACCGAGTGCTTTACCTGGGCTCCGCGCTGCTGGGCAGCGTCATGCGCCTGGACGCGGTATGGAGCGTGGCGGATAGTCTCAACGGGCTGATGGCGATACCGAATCTCATCGGGCTGCTGTGGCTTTCCGGGGAGGCGGTGAGGGAATTGCGGAGCTTTGAACGGAGCTTGACAAGCGGCGGGCGAACTAACGCATAAAACAAAAGCCGGCTCACTACGAGCCGGTTTTTTTTCATATAGAGGCCTGTTTCTAGGTTGACCGCCATTTCCGCTCAATCTCCAGCAGCCGCATTTCGAAATCCTGGCGGTTTTTGCGGCAGATGTTGTCCAGGATCAGCCCGCCGAAGAAGCTTTGCAGCGCCGAAAGCGCAAGCATCCCGCTGACAATTAAGGTGGGGAAGCGGGGCACCAGCCGGGTTTGGAAAAACTCAATGAGAATCGGCAGAAAGAGCCCCGCCGAGACCAGCAGCAGCGCCAGGGCCAGCAGGCCGAAAAACAGGAAGGGCCGGTAGTTTTTCACCAGCACGAGGATCATCTTAAGCACCCGCAGACCGTCGCGCACGGTGCTGAGCTTCGATTCGCTGCCCGCCGGGCGGTCGCGGTAGTCAATCGTTACGGTCTCAATACGCATGTTTTTCTCCACGGCGTGAATCGTCATCTCCGTTTCGATCTCAAAGCCCCGGGAAAGCGCCGCGAAGCTCTTCACGAAAAGAAAGCTGAAGGCCCGCATGCCGGTCATGATATCCTTGACGTCGCTTTGGAAAAACAGATTGATGCTCCGGCGCACCAGGAGGTTGCCGGTGTTGTGAAAGCGGCGCTTGTTCTCGCTGAAATAGGTGGAGGACAGCCGGTCGCCGATCACCATATCGGCCTGGCGCTCGCGCACCAGGCGCACCATTTCGGGGGCGGCCCCGGCGGGATAGGTGTCGTCGCCGTCGGCCATTACGTAGACCTCCGCGTCGATCTCGCGGAACATGCGGCGGATGACGTTGCCCTTGCCCTGGCTGTATTCCCGGCGCACAACGGCGCCAGCGGCCTCAGCGATGCCGTCGGTGCCGTCAGAGGAATTGTTGTCGTAGACATAGACGACGGCCTCCGGCAGCGCGGCGCGGTAATCCCGTACCACCTTTTCGATGGTGGGCGCCTCATTATAACAGGGGAGTAAGACGGCGATTTTGTCCATGTTTATTTCCTCATATTTTGCTTTGCGGCGATGCTTGCTTTATCGGAGCCGGCGAAGGCCTCCCGGAGCAAATAGCCCGGCACGCACATGAGCGCGAACAGCGAGACCATCCAGTTGCGGTAGACGAAGAAGGAGTGGATCAGCGTGTGCTGCCCCAGCACGGCCATCCAGCAGAAGGGGATCAGGGCGATCAACAGCAGCGGCGTGATCTGGGGGATTTTATCGCGCGCTCTCTTGCTGATCAGGCAGGCGCCCAGGCAGGCAAGGCATACCGCGGCGAGAAAAATGGGGATATCCCTGTCACGGAAAAGGGTGAACAGGGAATTCGCGGCGGCCTGGAAGCGGTTCAGCTCCAGGAAGCCGTCCCAGGTCTGCAGGGGGACGCTTTCGCCCAGATCGATGCTGATATAGCCGTCGGCGCTGGCGCCGGTGCGAAAGAATATCTGCTCCAGCCCGATGCGCACCATATTGCGGCCCAGCAGCAGGCTGGATATGATCCATTTGCTGAACCAAAGCGTTACATAGCCCGCGCCCCAGGCGGCGGACTGCCCGGCGATGCCCAGGGCGTTTCGGCCGGTGCCGGTATTGCCGGAGGCGTCCTTCATCCGTAAAAGCAGAACAAGAACCAGCGGCACGCCCAGGGTGATGATCGGGGCGGTGAGAAAATCAAGGAAGACCGTGACGGCGCCAATGACAAAGAAGTATTGGGGCAGCCATTTTCGGAAGCGCTCCTTGTCATAGAGCAGCAGCAGCAGATTGGAGCTGACCAGCATCACCAAAAACACGCTGGAGAACTGGAACGACAGCGGCACATAGATATAGCCCGCAAAAGCCAGCGACAGCCCGAAGGCCACGGAAATCAAGGGCTGCAGCCGTTTGGCGATGAGCGCGCAGAGCAGCGCGATGAGGGCGAACTGAAACAGGCCGTTCCAGTAGCGCAGCATCTGCAAATCCCCGAAGATCAGCATCGGGCGCAGGTAGACCTGGTAGCCGTGCCAATAGCGGGCGTAGGCCGGCACCTGCGCCGCGCGGAAAAGGGATTCCCCCTCCGGTACAAGGGCATGGTCCAGCATGCGCTGGTCGGTGCGGTAATCCATCGTAACCCCTCTGCCGTAGGGCATGGTGGGCCAGAAGCCGGGCGGGTCCTGCGCCAGGTGCTCCATAGAGCTGCGGGTATTTTTTTCGATCCAGCGGTTCGGGATAGCGTAGGCGGCCGTGATCAACAAAAGAAAAACAAGACTCAGCAGCAAAAACAGGCTGGCCCAGGACAGAGTCCGGTTAAAAATATTCTTCCAGGGGATTTTTTTGATGCTTGGCATGATGTTGTCCTTTCAGATCTACAGGCAGCGCGATATCCGTTCCACAATCGCCGTGCCCATTTCCGCCGTTCCGATCTTTTGGCAGCCCTCCACATAAATATCCGGCGTGCGCAGCTCTGTCAGCGCGTCGTGGACGGCGGCCTCGATAGCCAGGGCCGCCTTGGGCTCGTTCAGGGAATATTGCAGCAGCATCGCGGCGGAAAGGATCGCCGCCAGGGGGTTGGCGATGCCCCGGCCCGCGATATCCGGCGCGGAGCCGTGGATGGGCTCATATAAACCAAAGCTGCCGCCGGATAAGCTGGCCGAGGCCAGCATGCCGATAGAGCCGCAGAGCATGGAGGCCTCGTCGGATAAAATGTCGCCGAAGATATTGCTGGTCAAAATCACGTCGAATTGATGGGGATCGCGTACCAGCTGCATGGCGCAGTTATCCACATACATGTGGCTCAGGGCGACGCCGGGGTACTCCGGCGCGAGGCGCGTCACCGTTTCCCGCCAAAGACGGGAGGACTCCAGCACATTGGCCTTGTCCACGCTGCACAGTTTATTGCCGCGCTTTTGGGCCATTTCGAAGCCCACCCGGGCGATGCGCTCTATTTCGGGAACGGTGTATTGCTCCGTATCGTAGGCGGCGGGCACGCCGTTTTGCTCCCTGCGGCCGCGCTCGCCGAAATAGATGCCCCCCGTGAGCTCCCGCACGAGCATGATGTCGAGGCCTTCGGCGATGATCTCATTCTTCAGGGGCGAGGCGTCCTTCAGCGGGCGGAAGACGCGCGCCGGGCGCAGGTTGGCGTACAGCCCCAGCGCGGCGCGGATGCCCAGCAGCCCCGCCTCCGGGCGCTGCTGCCCGGGCAGGTGATCCCATTTGCCGCCGCCCACCGCGCCGAGCAGCACGGAATCCGCTTCGCGGCACACGCGCAGGGTTTCCTCAGGCAGGGGCGTGCCCCCGGCGTCAATGGCGCAGCCCCCCAGGAGGCAGGGTGTATAATCAAAGCGGAAGCCGAAGCGCTCCCCCGCGGCGTCCAGCACGCGCAGGGCCTGCTCCACGATTTCCGGCCCGATGCCGTCGCCGGGAATGACGGCGAGCCTGTATACTTTCATGCGCTGCTCCCTTCAGGCGGTATGTTAAAATATTGTAGCATATCCGGCAAAGAAATGCAAATGAAAATTTTCTTTTCATATTGTTGCCAAGCGGATGAAAATGTGTTATGATATAATGTGTTATTATTAAAAAGTTTGTTTTTGATATATTTTATTGAGGTGAACGCATGCCAACCCCCAAAGATAAGATCCGTAATTTTTCAATTATCGCTCACATTGATCACGGAAAATCCACCCTGGCCGACCGGCTGCTGGAGCTGACCCAGGCCGTGGCGCTGCGGGATATGACCGCGCAGCTGCTGGACAAGATGGATCTGGAGCGCGAGCGCGGCATCACCATCAAGGCCCACGCCGTGACGCTGAATTACCAGGCCCGGGACGGCGAGACCTACGAGATGAATCTCATCGACACCCCCGGCCACGTGGATTTTAACTACGAGGTGTCCCGCTCCCTGGCGGCCTGCGAGGGAGCGCTGCTGGTGGTGGACGCCTCCCAGGGCATTGAGGCGCAGACCCTGGCGAACACCTACCTGGCGCTGGACCACAATCTGGAGCTGGTGCCGGTGATCAACAAGATTGATCTTCCCGCCGCCGAGCCGGAGCGCGTGGCCGCCGAGGCGGAGGACGGGATCGGCCTGGACTGCTCCAACGCGCCCCGGGTGAGCGCCAAAACTGGCCTCAACGTGGAGCGGGTGCTTGAGCGCGTGGTGGCGGATATCCCGCCGCCGGCGGCGAATGACGATCTCCCCCTGCGGGCGCTGATTTTTGATTCCATCTATGACAGCTACAAGGGCGTGATTGTCTATGTCCGCATTATGGAGGGTACGCTGCGGGCGGGGGAGACCATGCGCATGTTCGCCACCGGCGCGGAATTCACCGTCGTCGAGGTCGGGCGCATGCGCGCCACCGCCATGGAGCCCTGCGAGCAGCTCAGCGCGGGCGAGGTCGGTTATATCACGGCCTCCATCAAAACCGTGAAGGACGCCCGGGTGGGTGATACTGTCACCAAGGCGGAGCGCCCGGCCTCCGAGCCGCTGCCGGGCTACCGGAAGGTGAACCCCATGGTGTACTGCGGCATTTACCCCGCCGACGGCGCTGACTACGAGGCGCTGCGGGAATCCCTGGAAAAGCTGCAGCTTAACGACGCCGCGCTTTCCTACGAGGCGGAAAGCTCCGGCGCGCTGGGCTTCGGCTTCCGCTGCGGCTTTTTGGGGCTTTTGCACCTGGAAATCGTGCAGGAGCGCCTGGAGCGGGAGTACGACCTGGACCTGGTCACCACCGTGCCCAGCGTCATCTATCATTTTTTGCTCAATGACAACAGCGTTCTGAGCATCGACAACCCCACCCACTACCCCGACCCCATGCGCATTGTCAGCAGCGAGGAGCCTTTCACCAGCGCGCATATCTATGCGCCGTCGGAATACGTGGGGGCGATTATGGAGCTGTGCCAGGAGCGGCGCGGGGTCTTTAAAGACATGACCTATATCGCTCCGGAACGGGTGGACATCCATTACGAGCTCCCCCTGAACGAGAGCATCTATGACTTTTTTGATAACCTGAAGTCCCGCACAAGGGGCTACGCGTCGTTTGACTACGAGTTTCTGGAGTACCGCAAATCGAACCTGCTCAAGCTCGACGTGCTGCTCAACGGGGACGTGATCGACGCGCTGTCATTCATTATCCACGCGGATAAGGCGGCGGCGCGGGCCCGTAAAATCGCCGAAAGGCTCAAGGAAAATATCCCGCGCCAGATGTTCGAGATCCCGGTGCAGGTGGCCGTCGGCGCGAAGGTGATCGCCCGCGAAACGGTGAAGGCCATGCGCAAGGACGTGCTCGCGAAGTGCTACGGCGGTGACATCACAAGAAAAAAGAAGCTTCTGGAAAAGCAAAAAGAGGGCAAAAAGCGCATGCGCCAGTTCGGCTCGGTGGAGGTGCCGCAGGAGGCCTTCATGGCGGTGCTGAAGCTGGATGAGTGAGAAATTTAAAAATTGCTTGAGAACGGAGTGCGCGCTTTGCCGAAGAAAAAAAGCGGCCGCGAAAAGATTTTGGTGCTGGGCAACGGCATTGTGCCGGAATACTTCGCGTGGGAACACGCGGCTTATCCGGATGTGGTATTTGGCGGCGGCGCCGATTTCTGGTTTCGCCGGCACAATTACCTGGCTTTGGCCTTATATCGGTCGGGCTGCCTGACACAGGAGCGCATTGTTGCCTGGTACGCAAAACGAAACTGCAAAAAATACAGCAAGATCATCTTTTTTGCCTATTTCGATAAGCAGGCCTTCCTCAACCCGGCTTATCTGAAGAACAAGCGGCGGAATACCTATGTTTGGTTCTGGGACCCTGTCCGCGATGAAATGTTAGGTTCGGATTTTGTGGAGCAATGCAGGCGCTGCCATCACTTGTACTCCTTTCAGGCGGAGGACTGCGCGCGCTACAGGATGCACTTTAACACGACGCTGTATCTCCCGCCGGAGGATATTGAGGCATTTATGCCGCGGGCGGCGCCGCTGTATGACGCGCTGTTCCTTGGCAGCGATAAGGGTCGGGGAAGCGTTTTGCGTGCCTGCTATGAGCAAATGGCCTCACTGGGCCTGCGGCCCTTTATTTATTTACACATCAAGGGGCGCCGGGAGGAAAGCGCCGGCGGCGGCTGGCTGGAAACAGGGAAAGCAATACCCTACCGGAAATACCTGCAGGACTATGTGGCGAAAACACGCGCGATTATGGATATCTGTCAGGAAGGGCAGACGGGCTTCTCCCTGCGGGTGATGGAGCATCTGTTCTTCGATAAAAAGCTGATTACCAATAACGCGGCCATCAAAGACGCGCGGTTTTATCATGCCGACAATATTTTTCTCCTGGGCAAGGACGATATGGGGAAGATGGAGAAATGGCTTGCGCTGCCTTTTGTGCCGATCGCGCGGGAAATCAAGGATGGGTATCGGTTTGAAAACTGGGTGAAGCGCTTTGCCCGCGAATGAATTTGAAACGGATGGTGGGCAGTTAGCATGGACAACCATAAGGACCGGTCTTTTCAAGAGGATAACCAGGATCTGCTATCCATGATCCGCCGGCACCTGGACGCGGAAAACGCTCCGGCTCCTCCGGTGCAGCCGGAGCCGCGCAAGGCGAAAACGGCGGCGGAATCCCTGCGGGAGCTGGAGGCCATCACGGGCACGCGGCCGCCGGTACAGACGCAGCCAATGCGGCGCCCCCGGTCTGACGCCTGGGATTATTCCGCGGCGGCGGAGCGGGCGGCCAGTGAGCTGTGGCAGCAGGAGGACTATCTGGCGGGTCTGCCGCGGTTTGAGTCGCCGCAGCGGGCCGCGCCGGCCAGGCAGGGCGCGCCCGGGCAGGGTGGAACGAGGCGGCGCAGGAGGAAACACGGTTTTCGGCGAATGATCGCGGCGGCGTTGATTGCGCTGCTGCTGCTGGCGGGCTCGGGCTACGGCTTCGCCTATGTGCAGGCGGGCAAGGTGAAGGAGGGCAGCCAGATTGCCCACCAGCGGGGCGCCGGCACGGCGAGCTCGCTTCGCGTGACGAACATTCTCCTCGTTGGGCTGGATGCCACGCGGGCCGACACCGTGCTGCTGCTGAGCATCGACCGGGCCAGCAAGAAGCTCAAGCTGAGCTCGTTTCTGCGGGACAGCTGGGTTGAGCTGCCCGACGGAGGCTGGAGCAAGCTCAACGCGGCCGTGGCCAAGGGGGGCGGCGCGCTGGCGGAGACCGTTGAGCGGAATTTTAAAGTGAAGATTGATCACTACATGATGGTGGACTTCCAGGCGTTCGAGGAGATCATCGACGCGATGGGCGGCGTTTCGGTGCCGGTGACCGACAAGGAGGCCGACTGGCTGTGCGGCAAAACACGGCTGGGCAGGCAGATCGGGCGCGAAAGCATGCGCGGCCAGATGGAGCAAAACGGCGCGGTGGCCATGACCGGGGAGCAGGCGCTGATCTTCTGCCGCATCCGTTATCTGGACAGTGACTTCGGACGCACCAAGCGGCAGCGCGTTATGATTGAGCGAATGGCGGCCCAGCTCAAACGGACGAATCCGCTGAAGTGGATGGGCATCGCCGACATTGCCTTTTCCGGGATTGAAACCGACATGCGGCAGCTCAGCCTGACGAATCTGGCGGTATCCTTGCCGTTTTACGCCGGCTTCGATGTGGAGCAGCACACGGTTCCGGCGGAAAACACCTATAAGGACGCCACGAAGAACGGCCAAAGCGTGCTGGAGCTGAACATAGAAAAAAACAGCGAATTGCTCCGGCAGTTTTTATATGAAGAATAAACAGAGCTTCGCGCGAAGTTCTCTGATGAAAAAAGGAGAAGGAAATCTATGGCAGTGTTTCGCCCGTTCCGCGCTATCCGCCCGCGCCCCGATTTGGCCGCGCGGGTAGCCGCCTTGCCCTACGACTGTATGAGCTCCGAGGAGGCCCGGGAGCAGACAGCGGATAATCCGTATTCGTTTTTGCACATTGATAAAGCGGAGATCGACCTGCCCGCGGGCACGGACCTCTACGACGACAGGGTCTACGAAACCGCCGCCGGCAACCTCGCCAGACTGCGGCGCGAGGGCGTTTTCGCGCAGGACGAGGCTCCCCGGTTCTATGTCTACCGACAGACCTGGCGGGGCCGCAGCCAGGTGGGCCTTGTGGGCTGCGCCTCCATCGACGATTACAAAAACAACGTCATCAAAAAGCACGAGCTGACCCACCCGGAAAAGGAGGTCGACCGCATCAGGCATGTGACGGCCTGCAACGCCAATACAGGCCCGATTTTTCTGACTTACCGCGACTCCCGGAGCATCGCCGCGCTGTTGGACGATTGGTGCCGGACGCACCGGTGCGAGGTCCATTTTGTTGCGGAGGGCGGCGCCGAACAGGAGATCTGGCCCATCGGCGACGCCGGGCTGATCAGGACGCTGCGGGAATCCTTCGCGGCTTCGGGAGATTTGTACATTGCGGACGGGCACCACCGCTGCGCCTCCGCCGCGCGGGTGGGCTTCCAGCGCCGCGCCGGGTGTTCCGGCTGCACGGGAGAGGAGGAATTCAATTTCTTCCTTGCCGTGGCGTTTCCGGAGCACCAGCTGAAGATATTTGACTACAACCGCGTGGTGAAGGATCTCAACGGCCTGGGCGTGAAGGCCTTTCTGTCCCGCCTGGACGCTCTGTTTTCCGTGGAGGTCCATGCCGCGGAGGGCCAGCCGTATCATCCGGAGGCGGGGCATTATTTCGGGATGTATCTGGATGGCCTGTGGTATCGCCTGCGCGCGCGGCGCGGCAGCTTCGACGAAAGCGATGCTGTAGCGAGGCTGGATGTGGATATTCTTCAAAAAAATCTTTTGGCTCCGATTTTGGGGATCCAGGACCCGCGGCGCGACCACCGCATTGAGTTTGTCGGCGGCATCCGCGGCCTGGGCGAGCTTGAGCGCCGCTGCCGCGCTGATATGCGGCTTGCCTTCGCGATGCATCCCACCACAACGGAAGAGCTCATGGCCATTGCGGATTCCGGCAACATCATGCCGCCGAAATCCACCTGGTTCGAGCCGAAGCTCCTCAGCGGGCTGTTTATCCATGATCTGGAATAAAATAGCGGAAAATAACAGCTTTTCCGTTCTTTTCACTTGACAAAGAACGGAAAATATTCTACAATGGGACATGTGAGCCGGCTGGGCAGTCGCGCGCGTTACAGCGTGAGGAAAGTCCGAGCTCCGCAGAGCGGGATCACGGCTAACGGCCGCCGAGGGTGACCTTAGGGAAAGTGCAACAGAGAGATACCGCCTGCCGGACTTTAGTCTGAAATCAGAATTAAAATCTGGCATGGTAAGGGTGGAAAGGCGAGGTAAGAGCTCACCGGCGCGCGGGGAACCGCAGCGCCCTGTAAACCCGATCCGGAGCAACACCGACCGGGGACGCGCGAAGGCGCGGCGCTTGCTCGGCGCATTCCCCAACGGGTGGCATGACCGCGTCAGCAATGGCGCGGCTAGATAGATGATTGCCTTCAACGACAGAACTCGGCTTACAGGCCGGCTCACATTAGGTGAACGCTTTAGGCGCGCGAAGAAAGACCGAAGGCCAGGGCTGCGCTGCTCTGGCGCCTGAGATCCTCAAGCCGCCTATTCGCGGGACATTCTTCCTCCGCATATGATGTGGGGAAAGGGTGTGTTTTGTAATGCTGGATACATTTTTTTACGGGGTCCTGGTTTTTTTTGTAATGCTGGGAATCGTGGCCTTTGTCTATCTGATCATGATGCGGCTGCTGCGCACGGGCGCCGCGGGGCGCTTTGTTGTGATGATCCCTCCCAACGCGTCTGAGGAAGAGATTGTGTCTCTGGTATGCGCGGCGCTGCTTCGCGTGGGGATTATGGCCCGGATGGACAGCGGCGAGGTGGTCGCGGTGGACTGTGGTTTGCCTGAGGCCAGCCGCGCGCGCTGCGCCGCGCTCTGCGAAGAGCTGGGACACACCCATCTGTGCGGAGCCGATGAGCTGATGAAGCATTTGACGGGGAACAGGAAAGAATGACACATGCGAGAATTATCGAAAAGCGCGGCTTATTGCTGGGAAAGGGCGCTTCTGGCTCTTTTTCCGCGCCGCTGCGTCTGGTGCGGCGGGGTTACCGAGCCGGATTGCGCTTTGTGCTGTGAATGTGAGCCCAAGGCGCCGCCGATGGGGGAGCGAAAAACGATTCGCTGCGGGGATACACGCGAGGCGGCGCTGCTCAGCGTGTTCCCCTATCAGTGCCAGGCGAGCCGGATATTTCTTCGCGTGAAATTTCAGGGCGAACGGCAATTCGCGCCCTGTATCGGCTACACCATGGCGGAAACGCTCCGCTCCGCCTGCCTTGCGGACAAGCATGAAGAGCCGCTGTTTTGCGCCGTGCCGATGACCGCGCGGCAAATCAGGGAACGCGGGTATAATCAGAGCCAGTTGATGGCGAAATCGGCGGCGCGCTGGCTCGGCGCGGAATTCACCCCGGCGCTCTTGCGGAAGGAACGCGAAACGGGCGTGCAGCACAACCTGCCCGCAAGCTTGCGCGAAAAGAATGTGGCCGGCGCTTTTTCCGCCGCGCGGCCCGATTTGGCGCGCGGGCGGCGCGTCGTTCTCTGCGACGACGTGACAACCACCGGGGCCACGCTGCGCAGCTGCGCCCGGGTGCTTTACAGCGCAGGCGCGGCGGAGGTCATCTGCCTTGCCTATCTGGAATCCAAAAAACGGCACATAAAATAAGATCAAAACAGCAAGCTAAAAATATTAATCGACAGCTGCCACATGATGCCCGAAGGGGGGGAGCGGCATTCCCGGATTGCAAATCGGCATTGATTTGGGGACCACATCTATTATTGTATATATTAAGGACCGGGGTATCGTGCTTAACGAGGCCTCCATTGCCGCGCTGGACGCGCAGAGCGGCGACGTGCTTGCCCTGGGCAACAGCGTCTACCAGATGGTGGGCCGCAGCCCGGATTCCCTGCGGGTGGTGCACCCCATGCGGGACGGCGTCATCTCGGATTTTACGGTGATCCACGCGATGATCGCGCATTATATCAAAAAAATATGCGGAAACCGGCTGTTTAAGCCGAGCGTGATGATTTGCATGCCCGCTTCCGTCACGGGGCTGGAGCGCAGCGCGATTTTGGAGCTGGCGATCGCGGCGGGGGCCAGCCGGGCTTGTCTTGTGGACGAACCCCTGGCGGCGGCCCTGGGGGCCGGGATGAACATTGCCTATCCCGGCGGACAGATGATCGTCGATATTGGCGGCGGGACGACGGACGTGGCGGTGATCACTATGGGGACGGTCACGCTGTCGCGCAGCGTGAAGCTGGCCGGCAATGCGCTCAACGAGGGCATACAGCGTTATTTGCGCCGGGAGCGGAACGTGCTTATCGGCGATTTGACGGCGGAGGAAATCAAACGGCGCGTGGGCTGCGCCCGTTTGCGGAGCACAGAGCTGGCCATTTCGGTGCGCGGGCAAAGCTATGTTTCGCGTCTCCCCGTGCGGCTGGAGGTCAGCTCCACCGAGAGCTTTCTCGCTATGCGGGAGCGGCTGGGCGACATGGTCGAATCCATTGTCCGTGTTTTGGAGGAAACGCCGCCCGAGATGGCGGGCGATATCTTCGACCAGGGCATAGTGCTCACGGGGGGCAGCTCGCTCTTGCGGGATTTTGACGCGATGCTGCATGAGCGCACGCGGCTGCGGGTGCGCGTGGCAAAGGATCCCATTCACTGCGTCGCCCTGGGCCTGGGTATCCTCATGGAGCACCAGAGCATCCTGTCGGACAATAACTATTACTACCGCACCGACGACGATATCGGTGAGTATGCCAGAAACCGCAATCTATAACGCTTGATAGGTTATCCCCGGTCAGCCTCGCGCCTTGACCGGGGATTTTGTTTCTTGCTTAAGCGGCGCGGCCACTGCCGCGGTCGGGCGGGCTGGCGCGTCTGGCCGAAGCGCTCTGCGGCGCCGGCTGTGAGAGCGGAACCGCGGAAGCCTCCGCCTCGGCGGCGCGCAGCACGGCATCCTCCAGCTCAAGGGACTCCCGATAGCGGCCCACCGCCTCCGCGGCGGCATTCACCGCGTGGTTCTCCCAGGCGACCAGGCGATTGGCGCGAAAAGCACCGAAAACAATCAGTGCGCCTATCACGCAAAAAAACAGCAAACCAAGAATAGAGCTCAACATCAGCGGTCATCCTTCCCGAACGAATGTTTAACACGTCTCTATTATAGCACAGATGTTCTGGCTTGTCAATACATTTGTTCTAATTATTCGAACTTTTTTTCGGCGCAGGGTTTTCCGGTGGATAACACGGTGGAAAACCGGTGTATATCTATCTGTAAAATAATTATAACACAATATATGGGCGCTGTCAACTGGTATTTGACCACAATATACCAGGCGCCCCTGTGGAAAAGACGAGGAGCCATATGAACGAATTGTGACAAAATGTAACTATTTTGAAACGATTTGCCTTTTTTACTTGAAATTCAATTTCCAATGTGATATAATAAACGGGAAAGAACAAACGCGAAATCATAGCGGAGCGGAACAAACCGTATGCAGAAAGTGAGCGTTTTTCATGCCAGAAAACAGGAAACCGCCGGAAGAAGACGGCGTATATCGGGTAAAGCATGTGACGAAATCCGCCTGGGAGCAAGGGCCACTGCCTCTGCCCGGGCTGGGCGAGACCCGGCCCTCCGCGATGCCGCAGCTCGCGAAGAACGTGGAGGATGTTACGATTGAACTGGCGATGACGGGCGAAATCCCCATCGCGGTGATTCTGGAGGCGCTTTCTAAAGAAAAAAAAGTATTTTCTAAAGAAGAAGCACTTTCTAAAGAAGAAGTGAGTAAAGAAATAAAAACAGAAGAAGCAAAAGACGAAAAAAAAGACGAAAGAAGAGTAAAAGAAGCAAATGAAATAAAAGATTTTTGGTCAAAGATGCCGGGCCAGGGCCCGATACGCCCCGAGGATATCGAGGCGAGGGAGCCCGCGCCCGTGCCGGAGCCCAAGCCGAAAGCGGAGAAATCGAAGAAAGCGCGGCAGGCGAAGAAGCGCGCGGCTATGGCGAAAAAACGGCCGGCAAAAGCGGCTGAGCCGGCGCGGGCAGTGCCGGAGTTCGCGAAGGAGCTGACGCCCGAAACGCCGAAGCCAAAGGCGGATCCCGCGAAGGTGGAGGCGGCGAAGGCGGAAATGCTGGCCCAGGCGCGCAAGGCGAAGGAAAAGGAGCTGCTGGCAAAGAAGCTGGAACCAAAGCCCGAGAAAATTCAAAAACAAAAGCCGGAAAAAATTCAGCAGCCAAAGCCGGAGAAAGTCCAAAAGCCAAAGCCGGAGAAAGTCCAAAAGCCAAAGCCGGAGAAAGTCCAAAAGACAAAGCCCGAAAAAACGCAAAAGCCAAAGCCGGAGAAAATTCAGCAGCCAAAGCCGGAAAAAATGCAAAAGCAAAAGCCGGAGATGAGGGAAACGATTCCAACCGGACCCATGGTCCGCGGCGACGACTGGGTTGCGCGCTTCAGCGGGTTTTGGGAGGATGACGCGGCGCTGTATCACGTGCCCGTGGCGCGGATTCTGCGGACGGCGTACCGAAGCCTCTACTTTTTTGGGCTTCGCACGGTGCGGCCCGCGCAGCGCGTGCTTCGCCACGCAAAGCCCTTGTTCACGCAGCCGGCGCGGGCCCTCTGGCACTTGCTGCGAAGCTTTGTCCTGACGGTCAGGCATCTCACGACAGGGCGCGCGCGGCGTTCCCTGGCGCAGGCACGCGCGCTGCGGCAGGCCCGTCTGGCGGAGCGCGGGAGCAGGCCCACATCCAAAGAGGCGATCCTGATTGCCCTGGCCGCTTACATGGGTATCCTGCGCACGGCGTGCAACACGGCGCTGCCCGCGGCGGCCCTCGCGCTGCTGCTGGCGGTGATCCAGGGTGTGAGCAGCGAAACCTACGCGCTGCAGGTGGTGTACAATCAGAAGGACCTGGGCTACGTCGCCAATGAGGTGGTGTATCTTTCCGCGCAGGAGAGCGCCCGGGAGCATATGTCCCTGGAGTCCGCGGCGGGCGGGGCCGAAAAATCCGCGGAGGCCTCCTACGCGATCACGAAGGTGACGCCGGAGCAGCTGACCGACACCGATACCCTGCGGGACGAGCTTTTGGCCTACGCCCCTCAGTCAATGACCAGTGCCTGCGGCGTCTATGTGACAGATCCCGCCGATGAAATCCGGGAGCTGGTGGCCACCATTAAAAACGAAACGGACGCCAGCGCGGTGCTGGAGTCCATCAAGACAAGGTATGCCGCGCAGATGGAGCTGCAGACCGGCGACACCGTGGGCTTTGTGCAGAAGATTGAGCTGGTGCAAAGCTTTTATCCCGCCGAGGACGAGCGCATGGTGGACGCCGCCGGGCTTTCGGCCCTGCTCACCGGGATGAAGGAGGGCGAGAAGGTCGAATACGCCAGGGACGACGAGGACTCCATCTGGTCCATCGCCCACCGCAACGGCACCACCGAGGAACGGCTGCTTTCGCTGAATCCGCAGTACAGAGACGCCTATGTGCATAAAGGAGACCGCGTGGTGCTCTCGCAGCAGGTGGATTTCCTCCAGGTGAAGGTGGTGCGCACCCAGACCCGCACAGCGCCTGTGCCCTTTGAAACGACGAGCACCATGAGCGGCAGCATGTATCAGGGCGAGCGGCGCACCACCACTAAGGGGGTGCCCGGCGAAGACACCATCGTGGAGCGCGTGACCTATGTCAACGGCAGCCGTGTTTCCGCCGAGGAGGTCTCCCGCACCCGCACGAAGGAGCCCGTAACCGAAAAACTGCTGCTGGGTAGCAAGAGCACGCGGGTAACCCGGTCGGATGGCTCCTCCTATACGATCAACCCTTCGGCGCAGGGATTTGTATGGCCTGTGCCCGCGCTGAAAAGCATCACCTCCCGCTATGGCTCCCGCGGCCGCGGCTGGCATTCCGGCATCGACATTTCGGGCAGCGGCGCCAGCGGCAAAACGGTTGTGGCGGCCAAGCAGGGCCGCGTCGAATCCGCCAACTTTTACTCCGGCTACGGCAACCAGATTGTAATCGACCACGGCAACGGCGTAAAGACCCGCTACGCGCACCTGCTGGGCAATTCCACCTCGGTCAGGGTCGGCGAGTACGTCGATATCGGCCAGCCCATCGCCCGCGTGGGCAACACCGGCAACTCCACCGGCCCGCACCTCCATTTTGAGGTGATCATCAACGGCAACACGCAAAACCCGTCGAATTATGTGAGGCCGTAGAATAAAAAAGCGAATATAAAAGGCAAAGCCCTGCGGCCGCCAGGCTGCAGGGGCTTTGCACTGTTTGTAGCCGCAGTTCACGCCAGTGATGCGCCCTACAAGGATACAGCCAAAAACCGAACGTCCGTTTTAAAAGTTTCACGTCTGTTCTTGTTCGTCTTGTGCTCTTATCAGCTTTTGGCCGTATCCTCATAGGGGCGGCACCGTGGTGCGGCCGCTTCGTTTTGTCAGAAATCAAGCGATTTGTTCTTCAAACACGGCGCAGAATACGCAGGAACGCTGTATGTTGCGTATGCTGCCGTTCCAGCAGGCGGATTTGCCCTTGAGCTTCGAATAATAGTAAGGCGGAGTGGCGTTGTGGCCGTGGGCCACGTATTCCTGCTTAAGCACCACGCCGGTTTCGCTGAGGAAGGTGACGAGGTATTCCTTGGGGGAATACACCGCCATGGTCTGCACGTCCGAGAGGACGAAGGCCACCTGGGGCTCCCAGTGGTCGAAGCGCCAGCCTCTGGGCGGCTGAGGGGCCGCGGGAGCCTGGGCGGTTTTGCCGTGGCGCACGCGTTTATCGCCCAAAAAGGTTCCGTTGGCGTCGAAGAATTCCACTTTATACGTCTTTTCCAGCAATGTCGAATATCTCCTTTTTGTATATCACGCCTCCCTGCGCCGCCCCGCCGCGAGCAGGGGCACGTTTTTTTCGGCCTCCCGCGCCGCGCCGTAAAGCAGGCTCATGGAGAACACCTGCTGGGGCCGCATGGCTGTGTCGTATATTTTGATGCCCTCCGCTGTCAGCGCGACGAAGACGTCGCCGGTCACGGGGAACCGGAAGGGGGCGATGGGGTCCTGCTGCCGCAAATGCAGGCAGACGAGATCGTTTTGGCTCAGGGACGCGCCGTAGCGCCAGCTGCCCAGGGGGATGATGGCCGCTTTCTCCGCGTCCCGCAGATCAAGCACCTGTACGCGGCAGACGCAGGGCTCGCACTGGGCGTAGACCTTGAGGTCGCAGGTGACGCGGCCAAGGCCTTCACCGGGGGAGAGGAAGCGGGGCTCCGCCTGTGGCTCCTCCGGCACAGCTTTCCAGCCTTTCAGGCTCCAGCCCTCGGGGGCTTCATAGGCAATGGGCCCGGCCAGCTCGCCGTAAGCGACGACGAGCTCGTCCAGCTCGAAGCCGTTTTGGTCATAAAAGGCCACAAAGAAGGTCTCGCGCTCCAGCTCCTCAATGATTTCACGGGGGCCCGTTACGCCGCGCAGCTCGCCCTGCCAGCGCCGGGCCACGCAGCCCTCGGGAAGGGGCGGCATGCTTTGCGGGAGCGGGGCGTCGCAGCCGTGGCGTACCATGGCGGTATATACCAGTACGCCGTCTTCGTTCCTGAAGCGCACGGAGTATTCCTTCTGGATCACCGCGGCGCGCACCACGATGTCCTGGGTGATGCAGGAAAGGTTGTGGCTCCAGCCGGTGTGCAGCCAGCCCTCGCCCTTGCGGGGCTCATAGCTGGGAGGCATCACCGCGCAGTTGGCTTTCACGGCCCGGGGAGCGGCCTCCAGAGGCCTGCCCTCCTCGTCGCAGAAGGTGACGGCGTGCACCAGCTGTGATTTCCCTGGCACCAGCTCCGTGAGCGCCACGCAGAAGATGTCGTCCGTGACGCAGACGACGGAACGGCTCCACTTGAGGAAGCGCCGGCCCTTTGGTACGTGATACACTGGAATATCGGAGGCGGGGGCCACGGAATGGCCGGAGCTCTCGATGACCCGGGGCGGTGTGGCCGCCTCGCCGTGGGGCACGCGCTGGGGCGGGCCGATGGTCTTGCCGTTGCTGTCCAAAAAATAGACCAGATGCCGCTTCGGCCCGACCCTGGCCTTGATGACGCGGTCCGCGGTCACACAGGTCCAGCCTTCCTCCCAGCCGTGGAACAGCTTGCCGTCCGGGGGCTCATATACAGGGGGGATGGCGTCGCAGCCGTGGCGGATCTCCTGCTGCGCGCCGGGAAGGGGCTTGCCCAGCTCGTCGGCAAAACGGACGGTGTAGCTTTTGTGCCGATAGTGCACATCAACGACCTCATCTTGTTTTACGCGATGAAGCGATGGTGGGCTGAAGCAAACAAGGTCCCAGCCTTCCCTGTTCGGGCCGCAGTCGGCGGGGTATGCCGGGCAGTCGGAGCCCGCGGTCACGGGCATGCGGTGGAAGGTGGAGCCCGGCGAGCCATCCTCAACAAAACGAAAAAAAACGGTAAAAAATAACGGCTCGTCGGCCTTGGAATGAAACATCCCCATGCAGCTCAACATCCTTTCGGTGAGGTCACAGGCATATCATAGCGTGTGAGCATCAGGAAGTCAATGCGCTGACATGGGGAAGCGGTATTTATTTTCACATGAATTTGATCAATTGGGAATTTATGCAAGCGATCGCGAATATCTCAAGTCAAAAGCTGGGGCGGGAAAGGCGGCAGAAAATCCCTGGGGAAATTTTGGTCAGCCATCCTCCCAGTTATGCCACACCGCCTGCACGTCGTCGTTGTCGTCGAACATATCCAGGAGCTTTGTCATGTTCTTGACGTCATCCTCGCTGGTCAGGGCGGTCATGGTGCCGGGAACATATTCGATCTCGGCGGAGAGGAAGCCGTAGCCCGCGGACTCCAGGGCCTCGCGCACAGCGCCAAAATCGTTGTTGGGCTCGGTGCGGATGTCGAACACCCCGTTTTGATGAAGAAAGTCCACTGCGCCGGCTTCCAGGGCGGTTTCCATCAGCGCGTCCTCATCCACGCCCTCGTCTTCCACCAGAAGCACGCCCTGCCGCGCGAACAGAAAGGACACGCAGCCGCTTTGCCCCAGGTTGCCGCCGTATTTGTCGAAGTAATGCCGCATTTCACCTGCCGTGCGGTTGCGGTTGTCGGTGAGGGCCTCCACGATCACGGCCACGCCGGAGGGCCCGTAGCCCTCGTAGACGATGTTTTCGTAGTTCGCGCCGCCGGTTTCCCCCGCGGCCTTTTTGATGATGCGCTCAATGTTTTCGTTGGGCACATTGTTGGCCTTGGCCTTGGCGACGACATCCTTGAGCTTGGCGTTGGAGGCTGGATCCGGCCCGCCCTCCCGCACGGCGACGGCGATTTCCCGCCCGACCTTCGTGAATATTTTCGCTCGCTGGGAGTCTGTTTTCTCCTTCTTGCGTTTGATGGTGCTCCATTTCGAATGTCCGGACATTGGCTTCAAATCTTCCTTTCAAAAAAAATTCAAAAAAATTGGGCTGATCATTTCGATTGGATTTTTGCTTTGGGCTAATTTATTTATTTTAAATGATTGATGAGTTGCTCCACAATCCCGGGATGCTTCTCAAGACTGAACTTGCGCGCCCACAGATCGGGCGAGCGCGTGAGAAAATCAAAGTCCTCTTCCGTGTAGGTGTAGGGGCCACCGCGCTCCCAGTCGATTTCCCGCAGGTCGTTATCGACGGCGCGCGCCCGGAATTCGCTGTTCCAGGCGAAGGTCTGAACGAAGATCTCGTCGGCGCAGCAGCTGTGCCGGAAGGCCCTGCGCTGCTCTGGCTGTGCCATAAAATCAAGCAGGCCCAGCGCGAAGGCGTGGGTCACGCTGAACCAGGTGCCGCCCTTGCGCCAGACAAGCGCGGATTTGCGCAGGCGGTCAATGCCCAGTTCTTTTTGGACGCGGAGCAGGGCCCGCTCCATATAAAACCAGAAGCTCCCCCAATGGTTTCCCACGCGGTTATGGAAGGGATACCAGTAACGCACGCGCTCCAGACAGCTGTTCTCCATTGGCACAAAGGAGAGAAACTGCCGTTCTGGACGCTCCTCAAAAAAGCGGAGGATCTCGCCGTGGGGCTTGATGGGCAAATCCACGCCGGAAAGCAGGTGGTAGTAAGCATGTTCGAACTCTGTGGCCTCTCTGAGCAGGTTCAGGATCGCCTTGATCTGCGAATCGCCGCCCCAGCCCACGCGGATACGCGGGAGGAACGTGACGCGGGCGTGCTCCGGCGCATAGCTCTCCGCGAAGACCTCATACTGTGCCCGCGGCGCTTTTTTATCAATATGCACATAGATGTCGTTTTCTTCGTGATCCAGCAGCCGGAGCAGCTTTTCCAGCAGCGGGAATTCGTGGTGCGCGGTGATTAAGTAGGCGTGGGTTTTCATGGTCAGGCCTCCGCCCAGCCTAAGCTGCGCTCCACGGCCCGCTTCCAGCCCCGGCAGAGCTCGTCGCGCCGTGCGCGGCCCTGCTCCGGGATAAATACCCGGTCGATCTGGCGGTTTTGCTGAATCTCTTCCTTTCCGCTCCAGACCCCGGCCGTGAGGCCCGCCATGTAGGCCGCCCCCAGCGCCGTTGTCTCAACAACTTTTGGGCGGTCCACCTTCGTCTGGATGAGATCCGCCTGAATCTGCATCATGATGTTGCTGACGCTGGCGCCGCCGTCCACGCGCAGCTCCGAGAGGCTGATGCCGGAATCCGCCCGCATGGCCTCCAGCAAATCGCAGACCTGGTAGGGGATACACTCAATCACGGCCCGGGCGATGTGAGCGCGGTTCGCGCCCCTGGTGAGGCCCACTATCGTGCCCCGGGCGTACATATCCCAATAGGGCGCGCCCAGGCCCGTGAAGGCGGGCACAAGATAGACGCCGTTGGCGTCCGGCACGCTTTCGGCCAGCTCGTCGCAGCGGGGGGCGGAGTCGATGAGCTTGAGCTCGTCCCGCAGCCACTGGATCACCGAGCCCGCGTTGAAGGCGCTGCCCTCCATGGCGTATTCGACCTCGCCGCCGATGCCCCAGGCGACGCCGGTGAGCAGGCTGTGCTCCGAGCGCACCCGCCGTTTTCCGGTGTTCATGAGCAAAAAGCAGCCGGTGCCGTAGGTGTTTTTGGCCTGCCCGGGGGCGAAGCAGGCCTGCCCGAAGAGCGCGGCCGGCTGATCGCCGATGGCCCCGGTGATGGGCATGCCCGCCAGCTCATGGAGCCCGATGAGGCCCGCCGCCACCTCGCCGTGAAAGGCGCCAGAGGGCACGGCCCGGGGCAGTATATTCATGGGGATATCCAGCAGCGCGCAGAGCTCTTCATCCCAGCGGAGCTTATCGGCGTCGAAGAGCAGGGTGCGGCAGGCGTTGGAATAATCCGTTACATGGGCTTTGCCGCCGGTGAGGTTCCAGATGAGCCAGGTTTCCACCGTGCCGAAGAGCAGGCGGTCCTGTTCGGCCAGCTGGCGGGCCGCGGGCACGTTGTCCAGAATCCAGCGGATCTTTGTGCCGGAGAAGTAAGCGTCCAGCACCAGGCCCGTTCTGGACTGAAACAGCGCCGCGTGCCCGCCGGCCTTGAGCTCCTCGCACAGGCCCGAGGTGCGGCGGCATTGCCAGACGATGGCGTTATATACGGGCCGCCCGGTTGTTTTATCCCAGAGGATCGTGGTTTCCCGCTGGTTGGTCACGCCCATGCAGGCGATATCCGAAAGGCTGACCCTGCCGCCGATTTCGGAAAGCAGGATCTCCAGGGCGTTCATCTGGCTGTAGAGGATTTCCATGGGGTTATGCTCCACCCAGCCCGCCCGGGGGTAGAGCTGCTCGAATTCCTTTTGCGCCTTAGCCACGATCGCGCCGTTCTTGTCAAACAGAATCGCGCGGGAGCTGGTGGTTCCCTGGTCCAGGGCGATGACGTAGGATTTGCTTGGCATATGTATACCTCCCGGGTTTTACTATGCATTTTTGGGCGCCTTATGACGGATATCTATTGGCGATATTGGTTTAAGGCACTTCCGCGCTCACAAACACAACCCCCTCGTCGTTTGTTACGTCGCCGCTGAGGTTCAGGGGGATCGCCTCGCCCAGATAAGTGGGCGGGGGCTTTATGACGCACATAGCGAAATCCTTGACCCGCGCGGCAAACTCCCGCGTGCTGAAAAAGGGCTGGTTGGCGAAGGCCTGGTAGTCCGCGCCCACGCCGTAAGCGTCCAGCCCCAGCCGGCGGGCGATGTAGACCGCGCGGAAGAGATGATACCGCTGGGTGACAATGATCACCTTTTTCGCCTGGAAGACGTCCCGGGCGCGGTACATGGTCTCATAGGTGGAAAAGCCCGCGTGGTCCATGAAGATGTCGGCGGAGGGCACGCCGCTGTTCACCGCGTACTGCTTCATGCCGCTGACCTCGTCATAGCTGATCTGCCCGTGGTCGCCGCTCATGAGGAGCACCGGGGCCGCGCCCTGCTGATAGAGCTCCACGCCGCGCCTGACGCGGTCGGCCAGGATAGGGCTGGGGCTGCCGTCGGCCCAGACCTGCGCGCCCAGCACGATAATACAGTCCGCGCCCTCCAGGGCGGCGACCCCCTCCGGTGTGAGGATGCGCCGCTTCGCGCTTTGGGCCACCGCCAGGTTGACGGCCCCCAGCGCCGCCCCGCCGGCCAGGGCGAGGCACAGCAGCGATACGATTGCCCTGCGGATCCGCCGCCGCCTGCGTTTTACGCCCCGGGCGGTAAAGGAGGTCGCGAGTGTTTTGCTGTAATCTTGCTTTTTCAAAAGAATCACCCCGAATTTTAGACGTTAGACATTAGATTTCAGACGTTGGAAATTCAGCCACACACTGCCTGAGGTGTAAAATCTAAGAGCTTAACATCTAAAGTATAGCACAATCTTGCCTTCACGTCCAGTAAAAATCACATATTTTTTGGCGGCTGGGACACAATAGCAGGGAATATTCCTGAATATTGGAAAGGAACCACGCCAATGCGCAAGGCTGCGGAACCGGCAAACAGCAATTTGGAGGGAACAGGAAAGTCCCTTTCCTATTATCGCCATACTCTGGCGCGGAGGCTGCGGGAATTGCGCGGGCAGTACCGCCGCGCCCTGGGGCAGGGCCTCGCCCTCAGCCGCCGGCGGGAGACCGGAACCGCCGGGATCTATCGGGAGTGGCTGCGGGACAACTACTATATGCTGGAGCGGGAGGGCCACGCCGTGCTCCGGGAGCTGCGCCAGCAGTCCCGGCGGCAGGGCCCGGAGGGCCGCGCCGCCTTCGCCCGGATGCGCGCTTTCTGCCGCGCCGTCTGCCAGCGGGGCATGCTGCCGGGGCAGGAGGTTTTGCTGCGGGAGCTGCGCCGGGCCAATCCGACGGCGGCGGAGGCGGAATGGTTTCACCTGGCCCTGCGCTACGCGCTGGTGGAATACGCCGCCGAAAGCGGCCGCCAGTGGGAGGAGGAGTGGCGCGCGGCCCTGATCAGCGGCGCGGTGCGCTCCTTCCGCGCCCTGCCGGACCTGGACCTCAGCGCGCTGCTCGAGGAGGTCAATCCCCTGGAGCGCCAGCTGAGAAAGGACCCCGCGGGGATTTATCCCCGCATGGAGGAGGGGAGCCGCGCCGTGCTGCGCTCGCTGCTGGTCAGGCAGTCCCGCCGGGAGAAGCGCCCTGCCGAGGAGACGGCGCGGCTGCTGGCCCGGGACTGTGCCGGAAAGCGGGACGGCGACCCCGAGCGGCATATCGGCCTGCCGCTGCTGGCCCGGGCCTACGCCAAAAAGCGCGGCATGGCCCTGCTCTGGACGGAGAGCCTGCTGCCCGCCGTGCTTGCCCTGGCCGCGGCGGCCGCGCTGGGGGCATGGTATCTGCTGCCGCTGCTGTATTTGCCGCTGTGGGCCGTTTGCCGGGCGCCGCTGGAGGCGGTTTTTCTGCGGGGAACGGACACCGTGCCCCTGCCGCGCCTGGAGCTGGGCGGGCAGGTGACCGCGGAGGGCCGCACCCTCATCACGGTTTCGACCCTGCTGCCCGGGGCGGCGAAGGCGGCCCAGCTGCGCCGGCGCATGGAGGAGCTCCACGGGTCCAACGGCGGCGCGAACGTAACGATCTGCGTGCTGGCCGACCTCAAGGGCGCGGCCTGTGCCGTGATGCCCCAGGACGACGCGGACATCGCCGCCGCCCGCCGGGAGGTGGAGGCGCTCAACCACCGGTACGGCGGAGGCTTTTTGCTTGCCGTGCGGCCCCGGGTGTATTCCCCAACAATGCGGCAATACACCGGCTGGGAGCGAAAAAGAGGGGCGCTGCTGCAGCTGGCGGGGCGATTGAGGGAGGAGGCTTCCTCTGATTCTGATTTTTTGTGTCTGTATGGCGACACGAGATATTTACGCGATTATAAATATATTTTGGCCCTGGACGCCGACACGCGGCTGCCCCTGGACACCGTGGCGGAAATGGTGTCCGCCGCGCTGCACCCCTGCAATCGCCCTGTGTTTGACCCCGGGCTGGGCCGTATTGTCCGGGGCTACGGCGTGCTGGCGCCCTATGTGGGCGTGGAGCTGGAAAGCACCCGAGCCACTCCCTTCGCCCACGCCATGGCCGGGGAGGGCGGCATCAGCCCCTACGCGAACCATGTGTCGGAGCGCTACCAGGACCTCTTTGGCCGGGGCATTTTTGCCGGAAAGGGCCTTATCGACATTGAGGCCTTTTTGGCTGTGTCGCGGGCGCGGCCCTTTCCGGAGGAGCGGGTGCTCAGCCATGACATCCTTGAGGGCGGTTATCTGCGCGCGGGCTTTCTCGCGGATGTTCAGGTGACGGACGGCTTTCCCGCGAAGCAGGCGAGCTACTTCACCCGGCAGGAGCGCTGGGTGCGGGGCGACTGGCAGAACCTGTGCTTCCTTTCAAAGAAGCTCGGGTTGGATTTTCTGTGCCGCTATCAGCTTTTCGACAATCTGCGCCGCTCGCTGCTGGGGCCGGGCTGCCTGCTGGCGGCGCTGGCGTCCATGGCCGCGCATTCCTTTCCGGCGTCGGCCACGCTGCTGCTGGCGGCGGTTCTGGGGGTGAGCGGGAGCTATTTCGTCTCAGCCGCGCGGTCCCTGGCCTCGGGGGGTATGGCGATGCTTTCCCGGCTCTACTACGCGGGGGGCTTTCCCGCCGCGCTGGGGGATTTGACACGCGGGGTGCTGCAGGTGATTGTTCTGGCGCAGACAGCCTGGGTGAATACCGCGGCCGCCGCCCGGGGCTTTTGGCGCGGCTGCGTCAGCCATGAAAAGCGTCTGGAGTGGACCACCGCCGCCCAGGGGGAGGCCGCCCGGAGCCGGGTTTGGCCCGCGCTGTGGCCCAGCGCCGCGGCAGGCATCCTGCTTCTCGTGTTCGGGCAGGCGGGGCAGCGGCTGCTGGGGCTGTTCCTGCTTTCGAATCTTTTATTCGCGCCGCTTTCCGCCCGGCCCTCCTCCCGGGCGCAAAAGCCCCTGGAGGAAAGCGAGCGGGAGCGGGTGACCGGCTACTGCGCCGCCATGTGGAAGTATTTCGAGACCTATTGCAGCGAGGAGCACAACTATCTGCCGCCGGACAATGTGCAGGAGACCCCGGTTTTTCGCGTCGCCCCCCGCAGCTCCCCCACGAATATCGGGCTGTATCTGCTGTGTATCCTGGCGGCGCGGGACTTGGGCTTTATCAGCGCCGAGGGTATGTGTCAGCGCCTTTCCCGCAGCTTAGGCGCGGTGGAGCGGCTGGAGCGCTGGCACGGCAACCTCCTCAACTGGTATGACATCCGTACCCTGCGCCCCCTGGAGCCCCGCTACGTTTCCACCGTGGACAGCGGCAATCTCCTGTGCTGCATGACCGCCCTGCGGGAGGGCCTGCGGGAATACCAGTCCGAGCACGGGGAGGTCAAGCCGATCATGGGGCGCGTGCAGCGGCTGATCGACGGCTGCGACCTGCGCCCGCTGTACCACGCAAGGCGCAAGCTGTTTCATATTGGAATTGAGCTCAGTCCCGGCCAAACGGGCGAAGCCGGCAAGGAGCTCAACCCCGGCCAAACGGGCGAAGCCGGCAAAGAGCTCAACCCCGGCCAAACGGGCGAAGCCTCAAAAGTGTCGGCGTCTTATTATGATTTGCTGATGAGCGAGGCCCGTATGACGGGCTACTACGCCATTGCCGCGCGCATGGCGCCGAAGAAGCACTGGGGCGCGCTGGGCCGTACCCTGGCCCGCGCCGGGCGATTTACCGGGCCGGTTTCCTGGACAGGCACGATGTTCGAATATTTTATGCCCTATCTCTTTTTGCCCGCGCCGAAGGGCACGCTGGGCTATGAGGCGCTGCGCTTCTGCCTGAGCTGCCAGAAAAGGCGCGTTCCCATCGCCCGGCAGGGACAGGGGAAATTGCCCTGGGGCTGCTCCGAAAGCGGGTTTTACGCCTTCGACGCCAATTTGAATTACCAGTACAAGGCCCATGGCGTACAGAAGCTGGGTCTGCGCCGCGGCCTGGAGGAGGAGCTGGTGCTGGCGCCCTACGCCAGCTTTCTGGCCATGCAGCTGGCGCCCCGCAGCGCCTTGGAAAACCTCCGCCGCTTTGAGCGCATGGGTATGGCGGGCCACTGCGGTTTTTATGAGGCCGTGGACGCCACTCCACGCCGGGCGGGCGGGCAGGACTACGCGGTGGTGCGCAGCTATATGGCCCATCATGTGGGCATGAGCCTGCTCGCGGCGCTGAACAGCCTGCGAGAGGGGATTCTGCGGGAACGCTTTTTGGCGGACAAGAGAATGGCCAGCGCCCAAAGCCTGCTGGAGGAGCGTATTCCGGACCGCGCGGCGGTGTTCCGCGACGTGGAGCTGCGGGATACCCCCCGCCACCGGGAGCGCATTACCGCCGCGCGGGCGGTTTTCGAGGCGGCGGACGCCGCCATGCCTCGGGCACAGCTGCTGACCAACGGCGAATGGAGCTGCGTGATGACGGACACCGGCGCGGGGGTTTCTTTTTACCGGGGAGCCAGCATCCTGCGGCACAGCCCGGACCTGCTGCGCCGGCCCTGCGGCGTGCGGCTCTTATGCCTGCCTTCGGAGGGAAGCGCCGCGCCGCAAAAAATGGAGAAAACGGAGTTCGGCAACCGGGATGTTTTATATGCCTGGGAAAGCGGCCCGGTCCGCGCGTCCATGCGCACGGCGGTGCACCCCAGGCTCCCGGCGGAGGAGCGGCGGATTTGGATCAAAAACGCCGGAAGGCAAATGGCGCAGGGCAAGCTGCTGCTGTATTTGGAGCCGAGCCTGGCGCCGATGCGCGAGGAGGCGGCGCACCCGGCCTTTTCGAAGCTCTTTCTGGCGGACAGCTGCGACACGGCGCAGGAAATCGTAACCTTCAGCCGCAGCCGGCTGGACGACCGGGGCGGGGGCGTGGAAGCCCTCTGCCTCGCCGTGGGGCTGAGCAGGGGCGTTTCCGCTTTCTGTGAGCGCGACCGGGAGCGGGCGTTTAAAATCATGGAAGGCGAGGGGCAGGCGGGCCGGGGGACGGCAAGAGGAAATCCCGACGCCTGCGCCCTGTTCGAGCTGCCCTATCAGCTCCAGCCCGGCGAGAGCATGGAGTTCAGCCTGTTTTTGTGCGCGGGCTCAACAGGGGAGGAGGCCGCCGGCCGCCTTTCGCAATTGCGGGACGAGCGCGTCAGCGCAAAAATCGCGCAGGGCGCGCCGAGCCCTTTCCGGGAGGGGGAGATGGCCGCGGCCCTCGCCCGGCGGATTCTGCCCCGCCTGCTGTTTTACGCGGCCGCCTCCCAGCAGAGCCTGGAGGCCCGCGCGCGGCTCCGGGCGAAAAAGCAGGCGCTCTGGCCCGCCGGTGTTTCGGGGGATTTCCCTTTCATTTATATTCCCCTGGACAGCCCCGAGGAAATTCTGGGCGCGCTGCCGTATGTCGGGATGTTCCGCAAGTTCCATGGGGCGGGCATTCCCTGCGAGCTGGCGCTGGGCTTCCGGGAGGGCGGGGACTACGACACGCCGTTTTCCACGGCGCTGCGCGCGGCGGTGTGCCGCGAGGGCTGCGGGCATCTGGTCAACCAGCGGGGCGGCGTGCAGCTGGTGAACCTGAACCGGGTTCCCTCCGATACGGCCATGGCGCTGGAGGCCTATGCCGCGCACCTTGCCTCCGAAAAAGCGCCGAGGGAATCCGGACAGTCCCGGCCCGCCGGGGCGCTGCCGATTCTCGCGGCGAATCCCGGCGCGGCGAAGGGCGGCGCGGACGCCGGCATTTACGCGGGGGCGGGGATTTTTACAGAAGGCGGGTTTCGCGTTCCCAAGCAGGATAAAAGCCCGGCCGTCCCCTGGTGCCTGCCGCTGTGCAACCCCAGCTTCGGCACCATAGTCAGCGAAAGCGCTTTGGGCTTTACCTGGGCGGTCAACTCCCGGGAAAACAGGCTCAGCCCCTGGTATAACGACACCTGCACGGATAACCGGGGCGAGCTGCTGCTGCTGCGCTTTGGCAGCCGGGTGTATGACCTGCTGCTGGGCGCGCGCTGCGAATTCACGCCCGGGGAGGCGAGATGGACCGGCGAGCTGCACGGCATCGCGTACGAGGTCACGGTCTATGTGGCGGCGCGGGGCTGCACCAAGCGCTGCGAGCTTCGCCTGCGCAACACCACCGACCGCGGCCTTGCCCCCGAGCTGGCGTATTATCTGGAGCCGGTGCTGGGTGAGCGCCGGGAGCCCGGCGCGGTGATTCAGGGGGAGGCGCTGCCCGACGGCGCGCTGCTGCGCAGCCCCTCCTCCTGCGTGGCGGGCTGGTGCGCGCTGCTGCTCACCGGCAGCGCGGACTTTGTGTGCGCCAGCCGCCCGGACTTTCTCCGGGGCCTGTGGCGCACGGACGCGGGCTGGCCGCAGTCCGACCCCTGCGCGGCCGTGGGGCGGAAGCTGAGCCTGCCCCCCGGCGGCGAGGCCGTGGCCGAGTTCTCCCTTTCCTGGGGCGCGCGGCGCAACGCGGCGCTGTGCGCGCATCTTGTGGCAGAGCGGGACGCGCCCGCCGGGCCCGCGCTGCGTGTGGACACGCCCAGCGAAGCGCTCAACCATATGATGAACACCTGGCTGCCCCACCAGATCCTCCACAGCCGGCTCTATGGCCGCGCGGGCTTTTACCAGTGCGGCGGCGCGTGGGGCTTCCGGGATCAGCTGCAGGACGTTTCCGCCTTGACGCTGACGCACCCGCAATTGCTGCGGATTCAGCTGGCCCGCTGCGCGGCCGCGCAGTTCCCCGAGGGCGACGCGCTGCACTGGTGGCACCGTATCCCGGGGGAAGGCCTGCGCGGCGTACGCACACGCTACGCGGACGACTACCTTTGGCTGCCCTACGTCTGCGCGGAATATGTGGAGCAAAGCGGCGACGCGGCCTTTCTGGATACGCAGATTCCCTTCCGGCGGGGCGCGCCCCTGGCGCCGAATGAAAAGGAGCGCTATGCGGTTTATCCCCGGACGGCGGAGCGGGCGAGCCTCTATGAGCACTGCCTGCGCGCGGCGGACCGCGCCCTGGGGCTTCTGGGCGCCCGCGGGCTGCCCCTGATCGGCGGCGGGGACTGGAATGACGGCTTCAGCTTTCTGGGGGCGAAGGGCAGGGGAGAGAGCGTTTGGCTGGCGCAGTTCCTGGTGATGGTTCTGGAAAAAACGGCGGGGCTGTGCGCGCGCCGGGAGGAAAACGCCCGGGCGGAGCTCTACCGGCACCAGGCCGCGCTGCTGCGGCTGAATGTGGACTTCCACGCCTGGGATAAGGACCGCTACTTCCGCGCCTTCTGCGACGACGGCGCGCCTCTGGGGAGCAGATCCGAAAACGGCGCCTGCGCCATCGACAGCCTGCCTCAGTCCTTCGCGGTGCTGTGCGGCATGCCCGACGCGCGGCGGCGCGGCCTGGCCCTGGATACGGCGATATCCCAGCTGGCGGATTCCCGCCATGGAGTGGTCAGGCTGCTGCGGGAGCCCTTTGCGCTCCACGGCAGGCGGGCGGGGTATATCAACGCCTATCCGCCGGGGATCCGGGAAAACGGCGGACAGTACACCCACGCGGCGGCGTGGCTGTGCCTGGCGCTGTTCAGGGAAAACCGCCCGGACGACGCCTGGCGGCTGCTGCAAATGCTCAATCCCGCGGCGTTTTGCCAGGAGCCCGCGCGCATGGAGCGCTACCGCGCCGAGCCCTATGCCCTGGCGGGGGATGTCGCCGCCGCCCCCGGCGTGGAGGGCCGCGCGGGCTGGACCCACTACACCGGCGGCGCCGCCTGGTTTTACCGCGCCGTGCTGGAGGGCATGCTGGGGCTGCGCATGCGCGGCGGAGCGCTTGCCTGGGAGCCCTGCCTGCCCAAAGGCTGGAAGGATGTGAAAGTCACGCTGCGGCGGAAGGAGGGGGAGGACCGGAAGGAAGGGGAGGAAGTAATTATCCTGGATCAAAACGCAAAATAACGCAGATCCTGCGCGATAAAAAACAATGAGTAGTCAAAACCGGAGGGACAATGAAAACGCCCCTCCGGTTCCCTCTTTTTCATCGGCATTTTGACCAGATATTCGTTTTCTATTTTGGGCAATACGTACAAATAATAAATACTGTAACAAATTCCATTGACAAATACCTTTGAAGGGAGTATATTTAATGTGAACATCGGGGGATAGGCTCGGAAGCGTTTCGCCATTTTTTTGAGGCGGAAAAGCGCCGCTGACTAGACGAAGCTCCTGGTGAGGATTTGCGGTTTCCCCTGTGAAGGGGATGCAATATGCTTTTCGCATCCGCGGTGCCTGTTTTAAAGCAGGCAAAGCGCCCGCGGGCGGGAGAAGTAGAAGGGGAGGTATGCGAGGAGAAGGCGTGGGTCTTGCCGGCGGGTGCGCGGCCGGTAAAAGAGCGAGTAACAAGGCGCGCACGTGTCTCGCAAGACAAAAAAGGCCAAAATGGCTGTTTTGGCCGCACAGGCATTGATCTTCAATACAATGGAGGTGCAATTCATTTGAAACAATCGAAACGGTTATTGGCGTTCCTGCTGGCGGTAGTGATGCTGGCTTCCACACTGGTCGTGAGCACCAGCGCGGGCCTGAGTCTTCCTTCGGTTTACCAAGGAAACCTCAGATATGACAACACGGGGAAAATTATCCTCAGCACCCACCACTACGCGACAGCTCTGCTCGACAAGCTCGACGAGCTGCTAAAAGGACTGGACGTTTATCTTCCTGTGGTCGAGCTGCTGGGCGATATTGCCAACACCCTCGGCCTTGGTTCCTTGGTGATCAATCTCAGGAGCATTGATCAGGCCCTGGGCACGCTGAATCAGATTAATGGTCTTCTGGCCGGTACCCTGGGCGGCCTGATTCCGATGCTCAGCCCGTACAATCTGAAGCTGGACTATGTGACGCCCGGATCATATCGCCGCACCAACACGGGAGATGCAAGCACCATTGATACCACGATTCTCGTGCGTTTGCTTATGGTGTTCGCCGACCCGGACCGCAACGGCCGCAACGGCGAGCTGGTTTCCAAGCTGCTTCTTACGCTGCTTGACCCCGACACGATCGTGCCTACAGCGGGCGTTTCGAAGCCCCGGATTGAAGCGAACCTCGGCGGTCTGGTCGGCAACCTGCTGAAGGGCCTGCTCGGCGATTTCAACATTCCGAACCTGCTCAAGGGGCTGCTTTGGGGCATCGTATATCCCGAGGATGAGGGCCCGGTGCCATCCCTGCCCTCAACGCTCGACGAGATCATTGAGACCCTCGTTTTCACCCTGCTGGGCCGCATTGATCCGTTTACCAACAATGCTGGCGATAAGTTCACAATCCTGGATCTTCTCGGCGGCATCGATGTCACCACCGACAGCGTCTACACGCTGCTGGAGAAGATCGTTCCCGGCCTTTATGACAAGGCGCTGAAGCCCGTGCTGGATGTTCTGCTCAAGCCTGTTTTGGCGGAAGCGGCGGAAACCGCGGGCCTCACCGACTACCTCAAGCTTGATTACCAAATGCCAAGCTACGATGCTTTCTGCGCGAAATCCGTTGCGGAAGGCGTCTTTGCGCCAGGCGAACGCGGTGTCGTCGGCCAGATCAACACGATTCTCGGCATGATCCTGACGACCGTGATTGACGTGGACGCGGTGAACGCCGCGCAAAGCGGTGCCTCGTTTGCGTGGGACTACACAGACAACGGCGCGGTGCTCGACAACTTTATTGCCGGAGCCAAGACCTTGGTCAAGGTTTTCAGCGACAAGCTCTTTACCCTGACCCCCATGCCGGAGGACAGCCAAATCGACAGCATGCCGGAAGAGGATTTCATCCCCTTCTTCGCGCGCGCTATTATGAATGAGTATATCAGTTATGTCTACATCCCGGAGGATGCCGACACGCTGACGAAGGTGATCAACTATCTGCTCATTGAACTGTCCGCCTACGTGATCCCCAACCGGTTCCCGGGATATGTGGAAAGCTATTACGGCGCGAACGCGGCGCAGCTGGACGAACAGGATACCCTGCTTGACCTGCTGGCGGACTACCTTGTGAAGCTGCTGTACTTCCTGGTGGATACCAATGTACTCAGCGAGGGTGGTAACAATTATGACCGCAGTGCCTATCTTGGCCAGAAGCAGGCCCAGACCGGCGCCGGAGGCGCTCTCTCGCTGGCTTACGGCGACGGCTTCGACACGACAATCGCGAAGCTGATCAACTGGATCATCGGCAACTTCGGCGGCCTGTTTGCCCCCTCCAAAATTGTTGGCCGTACCGCCCTGGTGACCAACCCGAGCAACGCCTGGGCTACCCTCAACAACGTCTTCTTCAGCATTTGGGATCCCGTTTTCCTCAACGGCGGCCCCGACGGCACCACCAGGGGTCTGCGGGAGTTCCTTGTGGAGGATGTGATCGGCACCGTTCTCAGCCTTGATATTGGCAAGCTGCTCAGCCTGCTCACGAGAGTGGAGGCCACGGGCAATCCGAACACCGAGGTCGGCCTCAACAAAACCGTCGTGCGCGTGCTTGTGAAGCTGATTTTCGATCTGGTGAATCTGGTCGGCGGCCAGATCAACTACGCCGGCTCCTCTTCACCCGCCGCGATTATTACGCCCGAGGCGTACACCACCTTTACCAGCCTCGACAGCTTGCTTCATCCCGCGAACGCTGTGCTGCTGTGCGATTCTCTGGGCAAGATCATTACCGGCCTGGGCGCGATGGGCGACCGCCTTGTTGCCACGGTGGTTCCCTTCCTGACCGATATTCTCGGCATGGTTCCGGCGCAGGGGTATCGCCCTCCCTCCATTGACCTGCCCGCGGCGACGCCCTATGAAGACATTTACGTGTTCCGTTACTCCAGTAGTGACACAATGGCTCTCACCGTCATTAATGAAGGCGGCGGCGTGCCACAGATCAACTATAACGCCTCCTATATGCCTGTGCCCGAAATAGCCTACAGCTACAACGTTTTGGGGGCTGAGGTGTGGTATTCCAACGGAGTCAGCAATGTCCAGGCCAGCGGTGTTTCTGTCGGCGGTATTGGCGCGGGCCTGCTGGTGACGCCGGCCAATCCGACAGGTACGATCACCCTGGGCAATCTCAACGTTAACGCTCCGCTTCTCAGGGATAAGATGCTGACGATTATCCTGGAATACGATGTCTACGAGACGAATAGCGAGACGCTCCAGCTCATGGAAAAGATCAACGGAAACACGCCCATCAGGACACCCTTCTATGTCTACATGGCTCATCCGAATCACTATGACCAGGATGCGGACAGCAATTTTGTGCTCAGGGATTACAGTGAATACACCAAAACGGATCAGGGTACGAATTACAATACGGGAGCAGCCGCGCTGGACGAGGGCGGTTATGCCGCCAAGGCCGTCTACCTCCAGACGTTCTTCTTCGACAGGAACAGCACGCTGAAGGATCTGCTGAACATCGGCATCAACATTACCCGCCCGAATGATTTGGGCGTGTTTGACGCGGAAGGCGAGCAGATCGTACCTCCCCTTAACGACGCGCCCTCCTGGGCGATAATCGACGATTATTATAGCGGTTATGCACCCGGCGGCGATTATAAGGGGGCATTTGCCGCAGATACTGTTAATGCCGGCGCGTCGGATCTGCTCAACTATCTTAGCATCAAGGACCCCTATGCGCCGGATGCGCTGGTTGAGCTCGAAAACGGCGACACAAAAACCTTGTATCCTTTCGCGTTGATTCATCCGACAGCCGACCCCGATACGAAGCTTTGGGATTTGTTTGGCAACAGGATATTTGATGTTGGCGTGTATCTTCGCGCGGGCGGAACGGCGGAGGGTACGAAGTCGGAGCCGTTTGTTGACGATTTCTCGGGAGAGATGCTCTACTGCAGTTTCTCCATTGCGATCGAAAGTGACCGCGGTATGCGGGAAATGGTGGGTCAGGCTATCTCGCGCGATGTGCAGCGGAGCAACTACAACGATAGCGGCGGCGCGTTCGACAACTATATCAACGCGCTTTCCAACGCGGCGTGGATCACGATGAAGCCGAAAGGGTTGGTTGACCCGCTTTCCACCAGTTCGCTCAACACCACCTACACCAACTTCACCAACGCCAACGACACCCTGCTCAGCCAGGTCAAGGGCGGCACGACAGACGCTTTGCAGGCGCTGGTGAACCAGATCGTCGAAAGCGACAATGAGGACGTTCCGTATTACGATTCGAACTACTTCTATATGGAAGCCGACGATTTCGTCAACTGGAAGAAGTCCAAGGACGCACTGGATATGGCGCTGAGCCTCATTGAGCGCGACGATCCGACAAGCGAAGCCTATGAAAAGCTTGGCCCGCCCGGCTTCCTTGAGGTGGGGTATTGCGTGAGCTTGCTGAACAAGACCTGGACCTTCAAGCTGAACCGGCCGAATACGTATATTCCATCCGATTACTATAACCTCATGCCGCTGCCGACGGTTGGTTTCATGAATCCGATGAGCTACAGGTATGATCAGCTGACAGACAGCGTTAAGCTGGGCCATACGGAACTCACCTTCGGTGAGATCAAGACTTTGTTCTACACCGCAAACGGCGCCGGCGATCCCTATGAGTATGAAGGGGATTACCTCGGCCTGAGCAACGAATCAATCCATGACCTGATGCATGCCTACGAGAACGTGGAGGCTGTTCTGGCTTCCATCTACCACCCGGTTTATGGCGATGAGTATATAGATTATATACTGGGACAAGGAGCTCCGGGTCGAAATGAGTTCCTTGCGGATCTTGCGACGGTAGAATGTAACGAGAACGTTATGGCTGCTATGGGAGAGCCAGAAGGCTGGAGCCGCGTACCCCAGAGCCGGCTCAATATGGCGCAGAACATGCTGGTTTACGCGCTCAAGCATGTGGTCGGCGAAAAAGAGGAAGGCGAGCTTGACTGGACGAAGATCAAAGCCGCGCAGCAGGCTTTCCTGGACTCCGGCCTCGCCGAGGTTACAGAGCCCGAAATGGCTTACTTCATCGCGGAGTACGGCCAGGCGTGCATAGACGCCGCGACTACCGTGGTGGAGCTGCTGGAGCAGGAAAGCGATCCGCCGGAAGGCCTTACCACGACCGAGCTCGACGCCGCGGCCAAGGCGCTGCAGGACGCGATGGATCTCACGGTGGCGATTATCCCCACCGAGGACGCCTACATCTATGACGGGGCCGGCGCCCAGTCGAAGCTCACCATCAATCTGGATGAATACAGGCTGATGGCAACCCAAACCTGGCCGAAGTCCGTGCGCAAGGCCCTCGCGGATGGAGATGAAGGGGTCCAACCGATCTACACGGATAATTATTACAACGATTTCTACGACGGCTATATCTACGGCCTTGACATTGGCGTGCCCAGCATGAACGCTCTGGGCGGAAAGAGCTTGCCCTACAAGGTGATCAATGGCTCCGTGGATTATGTCGCCAGCCCCGCGCCGTTCAATAAGTGCAGCACCGGCGCCAAGCTGCTGGTCAAGGACAGGAAGGGCGAGGTTCTCTTCACGCTGAAGCTCGTTTACTTCGGCGACCACGATGGCAACGGCACCATCCTCACCACCACCGAGCAGGCGGACGTTCTCGCGGTAGCCGCCGGCAAAAAGTGGGATCCCGAGCCGGGCTTGTCCACCGTTCAAACCATTGCCATGAACGTGCACACCAACAATGTGATCGACACGACGGACGCCTTGACCTTGGGCTACAAGATGCCCGGTACGCGCTACGTTAAGCAGAGTTATTCCAATGTTGGCGGCCCGTACAATCTGGTCACGCCGGGCGGCCCGATTCTTCCCCCCTGACCCTAATCCATGAACGCCGCGCGGGGAAGGCCCCCGGTTTTCCCCGCGCGGTACCGAATACCGAACAGAAGGGTAACCATTCCCAAAACACCTGGGAGGTGTAATGTATGAAACAGCTCAAGCGCTATCTTATCCTCGGCCTCGCGCTGGCCATGCTGGCCGGCGCGCTGGCGGTTCCTTCCTCGGCTGCCACGGAAGGCGAAAAAATCTTCTACAAGCTGGTTCCCCGCACGGTGAACCCGGTGATAGGGGAGGTTTTTGAGGTCGCCGTGGAGATCACCACGGAAATGAACGAGCCACAGGACTTCAACATCGCGGCCATGCGCTTTTATGTTCATTACTCCAATGAATATTTCGAGCCGCTGGGCTACCGGGGCGCCGGCCAGGCTATCGTTCAGGAAATCGATCCCCAGAGCGGCATGTATTCCTATGATCTCATGGGCGCGTTTTCCAAGGACGACGAAACAAACAAGGGCTTTGGCATCCGTGACGCATCCACCCCAAGCGAAAGAGAGAAATACCCCAGCGAAATCCCCTCCATAATGGTGTCCAGCTACAACGCTCTGCTGGTGCAATGGATCGCGCCGATAGAAGACAACGTTGTGCAGTTCATCGACGATCCCCAAGAGGAGGAGATCATGATCCTCCGCTTCCGTGTGAAGCAGACCGCGCCCCTGACCACCGCGGGCGGCACCATTGCCATTTTCAAGGGCTACCCCGGTATGGACTATCCTTTCTATATGGAGCGCTACTCGGAGGCGCTGCCGCCGCCCGGGATACTGTCCTACGCGCCGACCGGAAACGTCGGCGTCAACGACCCGAGCTTTCCGATCGATGTTTCCGGGGCGAACTGTCTCATCAAGCCGGTTCCGCCTGCGCCCACGCTTCAGGAAAAACAGGGCGGCGCGAAGATCAAGGAGCTTTCGCCGGCCGACAAGGCCGAATATGGCTACGACGGCATTATCTACTCGTTCCCGGCGGTGATGACACAGCAGGGTACGCCGGTGCGCTGGATTGACCCCGAGACCGGCGACGGCGCCTATGACGCGCGCCTGGATAACTTTGTGGAGGCGACGAACATGGGCGTGCTCAAGGTGAGCAACGACAACGCCAGAAAGAGCGAGCACCCAACCGATTACGGCACCGGTACCCTCGTCGAGCTTTGGGATGCCGCTGAAACCGCCTGTGTGGCCAAGTATTACCTGGTTGTCTTCGGCGACCTGGACGGCAACTTCATCATCAACCACGACGACTATGTGGAGTTCCTGGCGATTCAGGCCGGCTTGCGGGTCGAGGAAAAATTTGACCCGGCATCCATCAACCCCTATGATTCGCCCTACCATATGGCGGCCACGGTTGCGTCGCCCGGCCACGCCGGCACGATCTCGAACGGCGACCTGGCGCTGCTGTATACCATCGCGATCGGCATCGAAGAAAACTATACGCAGCCAACTCTTATTTAAACAGCTTCCTTAGAGAACGCGAACCGGCGGCGCCGGGGTCAGCCCGGCGCCGTGGGTTGCATGATATACACATTAAAGGGAGGAAACACGATTGAAGTATTTCAAAAAGTCTCTTAGTGTACTGCTGGCTTTTTGCCTGCTCCTCGGTGTGCTTATTGTCGGAATCAACGCCGAAGGCAACACAGTCCCCGTGGAGCGCGGTCTTACGCTGTACTACCACGACGGCTCGGACTGGGCAGAACTCAATGGGGACGAGGAACTGGAACCGGGAACGCAGATCAAGGCCACGGCCTGGGTCGAAGCCCCCGGTGCCTATCTCAGCAATCTCACGGCGCTGGTCTATTTCGACAGCGACGTGTATGAGCTGAAAGGTGGCTACAACACCCCGAAATCGTATTTTGACACGGTGCCCGACTCTTCGGGCGTCTATTCGGTCGAGGCGGGAAGCGACGCCCTCTTCAGCAGCAATTTCGAATGGTCTGTGGCGTACCCGCCCTCCATCAGCGAGATGGAGGTTTCCAGCAATTTTGCGCTGGGCGCTGGTGCGTGGCATACCTATTATCCCATGGCGTGGTTTGATAAGGTTACGGCGAACACTCCTCCTTATCCCGACTACTCAACCTACACGAAGGGTCATTTCGGCAAGCCCCTTTTGGACGATGAAAACAATTATGTCTTTGACAAGTACCGTGTAATCGCCGCCAAGGGCGAGTTCCCTTTGGCAGGCATGTACGATGAGGACGCCTGCGAGCAGCTGGGAGCCGGCAGGTATGAGCTCATTTCTTTTTATTTGCAGCTGCGCAACCTGGACCAGGCGCAAATTGAGGCGCTGCCGGAAGGCGCCGGCAAAATCGGCCTGCCCAACGAAGCCATGCCCGGCTTTGTTGTTGGTAGCCAAACCTGGGAGGGCGGCAGTGAGCTCTATGAGAACCTCGCCGTGCTAACGCTCGAAAACGAGCTCTTCACAGGCGCCGACGGCGAGACCGCCCCTGCGCAGATCTTTAGTATGGGACAGTCCGGTGTGGTGGATAGCTTGAACGCCACGGCGGAAGACAGGCCTCAGCCTCCCCCCGCCGGCCAGTCGATTTCTCCGGAGTCCAGCGGCGGCACGGACGGCGTAGCCACCATCACCATTACAGTCAAAGCGCCCGAGGATGACGAATTTTTCGCGACCTTCGTGAAGATTACAGGCCCGCAGCCGGCGCCGCTCCTGCTTACGGATGCGAATGAAGACGGATTCGCCGATTCTATTTTGGCCCCCGCTCTGGCCGCCGACGGAATAGACCTGCGCTATGGCTGGTTCACGCAGGAAGACGTTGACAAATACGGGCTCGCGGGCAGCGAGGCCGCCGGAACGCTGGCCTACTCGCAGAGGGTAACGGATTTCTCCGCACTGGCTTATGAAGACCACACCTTCATCGAGGTTGGCTTTGCCACCTATTATGAGGTCTATTACTACGAAAACCTGGAAGACGACGACTATGACAGCTATCAAGTAAAATCAGCGGGCGTTGAGAAGGTGCTGGGCTATCAGGTGAACGCCTTCACCGAAGGCCGCCCCGAGGCCACCGCTGTCTATAGCGGCATCAACTATAACCTGGACTCCCAGGACACAAGCCTGACCCTCAGCGCCGTGGGCCCCAACTACCTGAAGGCCTTCTATAACCGTCAGCGTTGGACCTATACCTTCAAAATCCATCCGGATGATATTACGGCGGGCGCCGTGAGCACCGCGAACGCGGATTGGGAAGAAGTCGCCGCCAACCTGAAGGAGGGCGCGACAATCTCTGCCCCGTTGCTTCCCGCTCTGGAAACGAACTTCAGCTATGTGATCGGCAGCTACAAGGGCACGGACGGCGAAGCCTATACCTTGGTCGCCGGCGCCGGCGTAACCGGCCCTCCTGCCGCGGTCAAGACATTCACCTTGTATCCGGAAATTTCGCAGGATGCGCAGTATGAAGTCAAGGTCACCTATCAATTCTTCGAAATTGACGGAATCACCCCGGCGAAGGAAGACGTAATTGATGTATTCTCTGTTTCGCCTGAGAATGAAGGCGACTCGTTCGACCTTCTGAACGACGCGGAACCGAACTTTGACCAGCGGGACGCGTACCTTGCCAACGTCACCAACAACAACGCCTATGTGGCTTTCGTGGAGCCCTCAGCCGCCAATCTCGTCATCGACGAGGACGCGGAATTCGTGATCAAGCTCAAGGCCAGGGACTATGGCGTGACCATCGTGCTGGATCCGACTGACCCCGATCTGGAAGGCATTACGATTGACCCCGCGGCGCTTGAGGCGGACGGCCCGAACGCGGGCAAGCTGTTGATCCATGTGCCCGCGAAGGCGGGAGCTCCCTTGCAGGATCTCATCAACACCGCGATTGCCAACGCGATCGGCGATGGGGTTATCACCGAGGCCCCCGGCAAGACGCTGACCGTCACCCTGGACGACGATCCCTACCTGACCGATGGCGTGATCAACCCCGATGTCCCCAAGGGCACGTCATTTACCTACACGGTGGGAGTCGCCACCGGGCAGAGCAGGTATTCGATCCGGGTAGACAGCTATCTGGCGGGCGAAGAAGGCACGCTCACCGCCGGCACCCCCACCGCCGAAGTGGCGGCGAATATCGGCGAAGAGACGTCGGCCCCCATTTACACCATTCCCGCCGGCTGGTATCGGGTGGACTCGTATGTGAACGCTCCCTCCGCCACCACGGGCGCGACCCGCTGGGACGGCGACGACCTCTACTTCACCCCGGGCACCTCCAACAGCCTGGTCGTTATTGAAATTGCGCCGATCTATGAAATCTATGAATTCTACGTGGTGACAACCGCTGTCGGCGCCGCCGGCGTTCCGCCGACCTCAGCAGCCGACTTCGAGCTGTATGCCACGGTCAAGCGCAACAACAACGGCTCCCTGGTCGTGACCCGGCCCACAAAAATCGGCGACCTCAACTTCCTGGACTGGCTGGAGGATGACCTCGACACGGTGTTCAATCCCGCGGCTGTGACCGGCGCGGTGGCCACCCATGAAGCGGTGATCCAGATCTACAGCAAGTGGACGGATGAAGACGTCGTAGATTACGACCCGATCAGAAACGCCCTCGCCTACGCGATGGAAATGATCAGCCTCGACGGCGAAAACGCCTTCTGGGCCAAGTTCTACACAGAGGAATTCATTACGCTGATCACCTGGCTGGCCGAAGAAAGCAACTGGGTCAAAGAGGGTGAGGACTACAAAACGCCCTTCACCGGCGACGAAGAGTTCCCCTGGCAGCGCGCCAAGGCGGTTCCGGGCTATTACTGGTACAACAATGAGTACGTCCTGGCCGACGAAATTGCCGGCGTTACCCTTACTTCATATTCACAGGATTACTATGTTAACTGGGCAAGCTATCTGGCCAGATCATGTAAGTTTGCCTTTGTGCCCTATTGGGGCATCTATGGCAGCTATGGCCCGGAGGATCAGTTCAAGATCAACCGCATCGCCCAGGACATCTATACGATGTTCTACAGGACATATACAAATTATGAAGTGTCCCCGGAGGGAACTGACAGCAATCCTTCCACAGCTCCCTGGAACTGGCACTATCGCGCGCCCCTGCAAAACCTGGATGGCAGCTGGAGATATACCGGCGGCGAAGCCTTTACCGAATTCCCACAGCAGGAGTTCTGGCCCGAGGATCCCGACAGAAAGATCGGAGTAGGATCGAACAACTATATTGGCCCCAACAAGAATTGGTTTGATCAGGGCTTTAGAGCCACCAATGTGGACCCCTCCGATCCTTTTTATGAAATCGTTCCCCGTCGCTGGGGCAGTGTGTTTCTCCGCTACGAGCTGGGCGCTTCGGCGCAGCTCAAGCTTTACGCCGAGCAGGTTCCTGATAAGACAGACGAAATTTATATCACTCTTTCGATGCGTTCTGATTATGGATGCGACAACATTTCCGCGGTTTGGCTGACCAACCGCACGAAGATGCGGGTGCTGCCTTACATGGAATTCCAGATGGCGGGCATATTCAGTCCGTTCTACATCAATAAGGATGCCAGAACAAAGAATATCGCGACCTATGAGTGTGATCCGCTGGTTCCCTTGTTAGCGGAAATACCTACTTGGACGCATTGGAATACCGGTGAAACGATCGCGTCGACACGGGAGGATGGCACCTATGGCATGCCTCTCGCGCCGGGCACGTCCAGCGCCTTCTGGACCGGCTTGGAGCGGCAGTGGTACGATACGCAGGCTATTGCTGAGTTAACTTTTGTCAATCAGCCGCACAGCTACGGCCCTGTGGGCAACTATGCCGACGAGTCATCTACGGCGGACGAATGGGTCAAAAATGTGCGCGGAAATTACGCTCTGAACATGGTGTATGCCTACTATCCGGCGGCTGTCACCGCCGAGGGAAGATTAGATACGAGGATCAATGTTCCCGGCGTGGGTGTCTTCCCATTCCAGCCCAACGGCGGGCCAGACAATGGCTGGTATCCTGTCGCTATGGCGCACTATAAGCTACTTTCCGGCCAAACCGTTGACGACATTTCCTACGACGACATCAAGCTCGACGAGAACTATATCTACGCCACCGAATGGCACGAGGGTCTGAGGCAGAGGTCGTTTGTCCAGTATAAGCAGCAAAGTCCTACCGGCATGTCCGGCGGACTGGGTTTCTTTTCCAATTATGACTGGGCAACCAACCTCACCCTCATCAACGAGCACGAGTGGCTCAAGAAGAACATTTACTTCTATGAGGACGGCGCGGAGGGGCTTGAGCTCATCAACGACGCGGATGAGGTCAGAGTGTTCCCGGGCGCGAACCTGATCACGGATTACCCGCTGAGCGGATACCTCCCCGCGGGCTATACCGACGGCGTGTGGAAGGTCATCAATTCTGAGGACTCCGCGCTGCCGGATGGCACCGCGCTCACCGGCCTTGGCAACGCCGAGGATCCCGACAAGCAGAGCATCGACAAGATGCCCAGCGGAGATCTTTCGCTGAAATGGTATCCCAACTACAAAATCCACTTCGTTGACGCCTCCGGCGCGATAGAAGAGCATTTCCAGTGGGATCCCACCAACACCTCCCTCGAAGAGGATTATATCGTTACCCTGACCGAGGGCGAGAACGTGAGCGACTACTTCTTCCCGGAGGAGCCCCTTGACGGCGATAACCAGCCCATCGAGGATGGCTATTGGACCTATCGCTTTGGCAATGCGGGTGCTTACACTCGTATTCCGCTGGATGTGCTTACGGCCATCACTTCCAGCACCACCGTGGCGGACGCCCTTTCGGCCATCGCCGGCGAGACCGTTGCCGCGATGCCCGCCAACAATGTCTGGTTCCGCTTTGAGACCACCCCGAGAATCCCGGTCAACTTCCTGGTTGACGGCTCGGCCACCGACGACAGCCCCGTGATGGTTTCCATCGGCGAATGGGCTGACATCGCGACCGCGGTCGCAGCCTCCGGCGGCGTCGAAACCCCCTACCAGAAGGGCATGACCTTCACCGGCTGGACCGCGGCCACCGGCAGCCCCGGCTGGAGCGCAGCGGACATCACGATTCTCGAAACCGACGAATACACCTACAACGCCACCTTCACCGAGGCCACCATTACCGTTAACTATATTAATATGGATGCGGCGGGCGGCCTGGAGGGAACCGGCGACCCGATCACCATGCCGGTGAGAAGCTATGGCGTGACCTTCGGCGACACCCTGGGCAACGGCGAGGACAACGTGGCTCCCGTGGTGGGAGACACAGGCCTTACGCCGCCTCCGCCCGACAGCACCTGGCGCTTCTGGACCCTCAGCTGGGAGACCTGGACGGACGAGGACGAGAACAGCACCACGGCTTATACCAACGCGAGCGTGATCAATGCTGCCGTTCCGTTTAACGAGGAAACCAACACGCTTAACCTCTACGCCAATTGGACGAAGCAGCCCGCTCCGGCGACCGTGGAGTTCCTCCAGGCGGACGATGCCCAGATTTCGCTTACGAATTTGGCGCTGAACGAAACCATGCCGTCAATCCCCTGGACCTCAGTGACGGATATCAGCGACTTCACAGCCGCCAAGGGCTACAACGCGGCCTTTGAGGTGATCTCCGATCCGGCGACCACCGCCAATGTCGGCAAGTTCGTCTATCGCGAAGACATCACCAGCGACGACGCGGTCAGCTATCCGGCCACCGCCGCGACGGCGGGCGCCTACGAGTACAAGTTCGCCCCGCAGGCGATCAAGTACGCGGTAGAATTCTACGACGCCACCACCGCGCCCCAGAAGATTGGCTCGACGCTGACGGATCAGCTGGTTGAAACAGCCGGTGGCTCGGCCGCGATCAACGCCCCCACCACGGGCCTTGCCTGCACCCCGGGCTATGAGCCTGCCACGACAAACACCTGGAAGCTCGCCGACAACACGGTATTCACCGACGGCAGCAAGATCACCGAGGCCATGATCACCACGGCGGTGGATGTCGACGGCGTGCTGACCATCAAGATCTATCTGCAGCAGGAAGCGATCGCCTACACCGTTGAGTTCTACGACATTGACGGCGGGCATTTGGGCAGCTTCGATCAGACGAGCCTGAAGAAGCCCGACGACGTGATCACCTTCAGCGGCAACGTTGAAAACGAGTCTGGCGGCGACCTGAACTACACGGATGAGACCTGGTTCTTCGGCGGCTGGTACTACATCAACCCCGAAACCGGTGACATCACGAGCACCGCCGTGGAAACCGGCACCAACTGGCAGCCCGGTATGGCCAACACCGGCAAGGTGATCAAGGTTCAGGCGATTGAAAGCAGAGATCCCTTCACCATCACCATTCTGAACGCTCTGAACGCGCCAGAAACGCTTGCCACCATTACCGACATCCCCACTGACTTCACCACCGGCGCAACAATAGGTGACTTTGTTAACGCCGCTCAGCTGGCGCTGGACGCGGAAGAAGATTTCGAGATCGGCTTCGCGTTCGAAGGCTGGACCGTTGCCTGGGGCAGCAGCACCGCTGATTTTGCCACAGACGCGCTCTTGCTTGCCTCTGAGATGAAGCGCGCGAACGTTACCATCACCGCGAAGGCGAAGGCGATTGAGTACGCCGTGGAGTTCTACGACTTCAGCGGCGCGGAGGATGCCTACGCGATCAACGGCTTGGCACAGACCGTATCTTATGCCGATACATTGGCGGACACGGACGAGTTCACCGTACCCAGCTCCGTGACCTATGGTGTCGGCTATGAGGCGAATACGACAGTGCCCTGGGCCTATGGCGAAAACGCGACGACGGATCCGGCCACGCTCACCACCAGCCGGCTGACCAACGCGATGATCCCCAAGGCGGTGGATGTCAATGGCGTGATGACCATTAAGATCTACGCCCAGCGCGTGAAGAGCAGCTACACCGTTAAGTTCATCGACACGGATGGTACGACTGTACTCAGCACCGTCGCCTACCAGATCGATGGTGAAAACATCGCGGTGCCCAGCGTCGGCAGTGCCTCCAACCAGGTGACCATTGACGATGGCTATATGGCTTCCGATCCCCTGTGGCTGTATGACAACAACGACGCCACCCCCTTCGCCCTTCCGACGACGGGCAAGCTCGACGCGGAAATGATTGGCAAGGCCGTTGACGTCAGCGGCGATATGATCATTGAGATCTACGCGCAGCAGGAGCCAAAATCCTATACCATTAAGTTCTACGAGCCCGGCAACGCCACAGCCATCAGCACCCAGTCCGGCCTGACGCTGGAACCGGGCGAAGGCGACTTCGTCATCCCCAGCGTCGTGGATTACGGCACTGGCTGGCAGGTGAATACGGCGAAGCCATGGGCATACAGCAACGGTGACGAGGCCATTATCAGCGGCCTGGAGCTCACCACGGCGATGGTCCTGAAGGCCGATGGTGACTATATCATCGAAATCTTCGCCCAGCGCGTGAAGACCGACTACGAGGTCACCTTCTACGATGTGGACGGCACGACCGTGCTGAGCACAGAGACCTACAATATCGGCGACGTCATCGTGATTCCCAGCCCGAACTACGGCGACGGCATGATGAGTGACGGCTGGCAGTACGGCGATACCACGGCCTTTGTCATTGAAGAAAACGACGACGATCAGCCCATTCTTGGCACGGCGATGATCGGCAAGGCCGTTGATGTCAGTGACACCATGACCATTGAGATCTACGCGCAGCAGACGGAAATCGCCTACACCGTGCTGTTCTATGACTTTGACGGGAGCGGCGCCTACCAGCTCATCAACACAGGCAGCGACAACGAGGGTCTGGAAATCGGCGACACAGTTACCGTGCCAACCACCGTCAACTACGGCACCGGCTACGAGGCGCACGCGACAGTGCCCTGGGCCTATGGCCAGAACGCGGTGACTGACCCGGCCACGCTCACCGGCCCCCTGACCATGGAGATGATCGACGAGGCTGTTGAGATCGACACGGTCCCGACCATCAAGATCTACGCGCAGCGCAGCCCGATCACCTACTACGTCCAGTTCTTCAACCCGGACGGCGGCTCGCAGATCGGCTCGAATATCGCTGTGGATCTGGTCACCAACACCACCATCACGGTGCCCAGCACCACCGGCGCAAGTCCCGACGTCGATTACGACGACGGCTATGGACCGGCTGACCCGGCATGGAAGTACGATGAAGACGGCACCGCCTATGCGGGCGCCACCACCTTCACCGCGGCCATGATCACCGATAAGGCTGTCTATGTTGGCACCGACTGGTTCATCAAGA
>WRMQ01000002.1 GCA_009777055.1 Oscillospiraceae bacterium | reverse complement strand
CCGGCACGCCCGTCGGCCATAACGCTCATCCTGAGGATTTGAAGTTGTATGATACGGGCAGCGGGTTGAGTGTGGATAAGCCGGAGAGTGGCGAGTACACCGTCCGTGTGCTGCCAGCCGCCAAGGCCGGCGACACCAGCGACTGGATCGAAATCGCCCAGAGCGGCGGCTACAGCCTCATTTTGCGCGCCAACGTGCTGAGCATCTGGCCGGCCAGCGGCAGCAACCCCTACGGCAGCCAGACCTTCTGCCAGCATTCGTCCTACCTCAGCTGCACAAGCGGCACCTGCGACGACTGGGCACATATGAACAACAACGCGCGCGCCAAAATCAACCAGTGGTACGGCAACGAGTTGTCCCCCACCGAGGGCCTGCGCATCTATGCCATGACCAACAACGCGCTGACCCAAAAGGGCAGCTATGATGGTTTCGACGTTGACCTTGCCAGCGGCTACAGCTCCCCCATCGCTCTGGCGGGCGGCAGCAACACAGACAATATCGCCTTCCTGCTCAGCGCCCAGGAGGCCGGCAAGTATTGCGCCCGCTATTGGCACGACGGCAACGATAACATGGGCATTGATTATTTCAACGCACCCACGGGCAGCTGGCAGGCCCTAGCCTACGCGAACTGGCTTGCCTTGGGTGACGCTACTGGTTGTAACACATGGTTACGGTCAACAGCAACCGATTTCGTCATCTATCCGTCCGTGTCGGGCAGCAACAACGCGGGCGCACATAGTTACGCGAGCACTGCGCAAGTTTGCGCCCTGCGCCCCGCACTGTGGGTTGACAGCAGCATTTTCGCTGAGCCAGCCCAGCCCACCGTCGGCTCAGGCCGCAAGGTGGATGGCGGCGACGGCAGCATGTGGACGGAAATCGCCGTCAGCGGCGGCTACAGCCTCATCGTGCGCGACGATAACATCAAGGCCAAAAACTTCTGCATCCACACGGCCTACGGCCAAGGCTGCGGCACCGGCTGCACGGACTACCTGAACAGCGTGGCAAAAACCGAGATCGACGGCTGGTACGCCGACGTGAAAACCACAACGTCACTGCCGATCGTAGTGCACGCTGTGGGCAACGACGCCACGGAAAACCTCGGCAGCTTTAGAACCGGCGTCAACATGAACACCGACGACAGCGGCAGCGGCATCAGCAGGCCCGTGACTGGCAACCCGGCCACCGCCTTCCTGCTCAGCCTGGAGGAGGCCTCCAAGTTCTGCTGCAGGGGCTTCTACGACGGCAACACCTGGTCCGACCGCCAGGTAGCGAACGACCAGGTCTACCAAACCTGGGACAGCCTGTCAGGCAAGAACGACGATTATGGCTGGTGGCTCCGGTCACCCAATCTTGATGGCAACGTCTGTCGCGTCGGTTCAGGTGGCCACGTCCACGACGGCGGCCTAAATCCCTGGTATTCGCGCGGCCTGCGCCCGGCCCTGTGGGTTGACAGCGCCATTTTTGGTGCGGTCGAGCTTGACCCCAACACCCCGGACAACACTACGGTCACAATTGATGGCCGCGAGTGGATCAAGATCAAGGGCCAGAACATCAGTGGGCAGGATTACGCGCTGCTGCTGCTGAAAAACTCCCCCAACACTACAGTAACTTTCCAAAACAATCCCACCGCAGGCGACGCGTATGAAGGCTCCAACCTGCAAGCGCAAATGACCTTTTACTACCAGGTGCAAGTCAGGGCCCTCAGTCCGACGCTGCATAACGCCGCGGTCATACCGAACCTCAACGGCTCCGGCGTTAGTGCGATATCAACTCCCACGGCCACCATGGCCATAAACGAGCCCGATATAATAAAAGATGTCTGCTTCGCGCTGAGCTATCAGGAGGCCTTTGAAATTTCAGGCACAGGAGGCGCTGACCCAATCAGAGCTTATGAAGCCAGCTGGTTTACCCGGTCGCCTTTCTTTGAGTACTATGAGCCCCCGGGTACGCTCGTTTTAAACGTCCTTCAGAATGGCGGACTGAGCCACCAATATGTCCAGCTTGGCGGGCACCTGCGCCCCGCCATTTGGGTGAAAGTCTAGCATTTTTGATTGACGCCAGCGGCCCCCGCACAATGGCAAAGCCCCCGGCCCGGAAAAGGGCTGGGGGCGGGGGGTTCATCCATCCACCTCAATCAGCTCGTGCTCCGAGACATTGCGCCCGGCGTCCATGTCGGCGGCGGCCCTGCGCAGGAAATCCATGTTGGATTTGCTGTAAAACGGGTCAGCGCTCAGAGAAAGCGGCAGGCGGTTTTCACGAACGGATTCCTTGGCGAAGGCCGTAATCGCGACGGAAAGGTTCAGGCCGAGCTCATTGCAGAGCCATTCGAATTTTTTCTTCACCCCCTCGTCAATGCGGATGGTCAAAGTAGTCTGTGCCATGCAAGCACCTCCTTTGTGTTAGTATAAACATTGTAACACATTTTACGCAGACTGTCAAGCAATTGTTCAGACAATCCGCAGCAAAAGCCCCCGACCCGGGAAAAGGGCGGGGGGCGGGGGGTGGGCTATTCGCCGTAGTGGAAGCGGCAGGACGCAATGAGGATTTCGTCGCCTTCGATGCGGTAAATCAAGCGATGTTCGTTGTCGATACGGCGGCTCCACCAACCCTGGCGCTCATATTTCAGCGCTTCAGGTTTGCCGATTCCCTCATGCCCGTTGCGGTCAATGTCCTGGATGAGCAGATTGATGCGTTTGAGCATCTTGCGATCATGCATTTGCCAATAGAGGTAATCTTCGAAGCCCTTGTCTCTGAATGAAAGCGTTTTATTCATTGGCCATGGCCTCCAACTCCTCCATCGTTTTCACGATTTTTGGCTTGGATGGATCGTAGAATTCCTCAATCGCCGCTGTGATATGCCGCCAATTCGCCCCGCTGTAGAACGGGTCGGGCGCAGCGATCTTAAACGGGATTTCCCGCTCGCGCACAACAGTCTTGGCAAAGATGGTAAACGCGGTGGTTACGTTCATGCCAAAGTCCACGCACAATGCGTCGAACTGCCGCTTCAGGTTTTCATCCATACGGATACTAAATGTGGTTTGGGCCATAATTCTCACCTCTTTGTTCTTTATGATACCCATTTTAACACATAGTATGCGGTTTGTCAAGACAATGTGTTCGCCAAAGGCGATCAACACATGAATAACACAGGAGGTAACCTATGAAAAAAATCAACAAACGCTGGCTGGCTCTTATCATAGCCTCGTCTCTTCTGCTGAGCTCCGTAGCGGTTGGCCTGGGCCTGACCTACGCGGCGCCGGACCCGCTGCGGGTGCGCTTAACGCAGCCGAACAGCTATGTGAACGTGGTGGAAAAGGACCGCACCGAGATAAGAAACGCCGGCGGCCTGAATGTGGCGCGCATCAGCGATACCGCGCTTGCGGAGGCCACCTATATCAGCAATGTGTCGTATTCCATTACCGGCAAAAAAGCGGGCACCGTCGCCGTCGCCGTATCGACGAAATCAATCGCGGCCAACCTCGCCTGGCAGGTCACCGATTCCACTCTGCTCACCGGCTACGACCTGGCCACCAACGGCGAGCTCAACAGAAAAACCGGCGATCAGCCCTTTAACATCAACGACAGCGTAACCCCGTACACCACCCCCTGGAACGTCGTGGTGGACGGCGAGGTCACCAATCCCAATTACCAGCCCAACACCGAAGCGGGCAACGCGGCCAAGGCCGACATCAAGTGGTCCTCCCGCAACCCGGAGGTCGCCGCCTGCGCTCCCGACGGCTCGGTCACCATCGAGTCCAAGGGCACCACCGTGCTGCAGGGCGAATTCACTGACCGCTGGGGCGTGCCCCGCGTGATGACCTTCGTGCTGGGCGTGGACACCATCGTCGGCAAGTCCATGCTTTCCGACCTGCTCGACGCCATCAAGAAGGGCGAGACCATTCTGAACCTCGACCCGAACCCCTACCAGGAGACCGGTCTGGGCGATCTGCAGATCGCCGTGGACGACGGCAAGACGCTCCTGTTTTCCTACGACCCGCAGGATGAGGACATCCAGAACGCCATCGACGCCATTGAGGACGCCATCGCGGCCCTGGAGCTGATCGAGGTCATCGACAGCGGCATCATCAAGGTGCCCGACCCGGATAACCCCGACGGCTTCCGGTATTTCAAAAAGACCGGCACCAAGAACGTCTATGAAGAGGTCGACAGCAACGGCGACTCCTTTGAGCCGGAAGAAAAGTACATCTATGACGAAAACGGCTCCCTTGAGGGCGAGCCCCCCGCGCTCGACGGCGACGAAGAGCCCGCCTACAAGAACGGCTACCTCTACTACGTGGAGGAGGATCCCGAGGGCAGCAACATCTTCGTGCTTATCGACCAGGAAACCGGCCTGAAGGACTACGACGGCGCCATCTGGGGCGGCGGCGACCGCAGGCCCGGCCCCTTCGGCAGCGTCGACGACCGCCCGGCCGCCAAGGACGCCGGCACCGGCATCTGGTACGCCGAGGACCCCGCCAACAGCAACCTGTGGAAGCCCGTCTTCACCGCCCCCGGCCCTGACCAGGGCGACCTGGACGAGAACAAAAACAACTGGCGCGGCGGCGGCAGCGACGGCAAGCCCGGCGGCAACAACGACCTCTACGGCTTCGTCGAAAAGTACGGCGAGCTCGTCGCCGGCCCCTTCTCTGACACCAACGACAACGGCCAGGAATACTTCATCGGCACCGGCGACGCCCGCTTCGATACCTCCGGCGACGGCACCGGCACGCCCGTCGGCCATAACGCTCATCCTGAGGATTTGAAGTTGTATGACGTGGGCTATGGCCTGAGCCCGGTGAAACCGAATCCGGACGCTCAAATTGCCACCGACCTCAGAACAGTGGATGGCGGAGACGGCAGTGATTGGCTGGAAATTGCCACCCATGGCGGCTACAGCCTCATCCTGCGCATCAATGCCCTGCCAGCCCCCTACAGCCCAACCGCGTTCGGCAGCGACAATAACTACAGCACCAGCACGGCGCGCACAAACCTCAACAATTGGTATGACACCGTAGACGAGGAAGCCCCCATTTGGACCTATGCCGTAACCAGCAATGTGATGCAGGAAATCGACGTTGTCCCACCCTCCCAATCCCCCGTCTCCGGCATGAGCGTACCCTCCGGCATTCTCGCCGAGGGCGCGCAGGACACCGCGTTCCTGCTCAGCCACGCTGAAGCGCATTCGTATTGCTCCCAATATAATGGTGTGGAAAACTTTAATCAGCTGGAGGGAACCTCGGTTCGGTGGTGGCTCCGGACAAAGAGCACTTATAGTGGTGGTAGTGTTTGCCTCGTCGAGGACAATGGTTCCATCAATCTTTCCGCCGCTTTCAACAATTCTAACCGCGCCCTGCGCCCCGCTTTGTGGGTTCAAAGCAGCATTTTTGACCAGACACCCCAGCCCAGCTCCGTCACCGGGCGCAGACTGCCCGCCAGCCTGACCGGCGGCGACGACAGCGACTGGATCGAAATCGCCCAGAGCGGCGGAAGCAGCCTCATCCTGCGCGCCAACGTGCTGAGCGCCGCGCCGGTCGGCGGCAGCAACCCCTTCGGCAGGCAGAACTTCTGCATGCATACGGGCCCCGGCCAGGGCTGCTTAGAAGACAAATGCGACGACTGGGCAAACCCGAACTTTAACAACACGCGCGTCAAAATCAACCAGTGGTATGCCTCCGCGCTGTCTCCCACCGAGGGCCTGCGCATCTATGCCATGACCAACAACGCGCTGACCAAAAAGGGCAGCTATGTTGGTTTTAACGTTGACCTTGCCAGCGGCTACAGCTCCCCCATCGCTCTGGCGGGCGGCGGCAACACAGCCGATATCGCCTTCCTACTCAGCGCCCAGGAGGCCGGCAAGTATTGCGCCAGCTCCTGGTACACCGCCCCGGGCAGCAACTCTTTCTACAGCACCTTCGGTGAAGAAACCTGGCAGGGCATTGCCCTCACGAACTTGCATTCCCTGGACGACAGGGTTTCTAACGGGGGTTGGTGGCTCCGGTCGCCCGGCTACACCACAACCTCCGCGAAGGTGTCGGTCATCCTCGCTCCCGATGGCGGCAGCAGCGAAACCGATTCGTGGCAAGCCGCCGCCCTGCGCCCGGCTTTGTGGGTCGACAGCAGCATTTTTGATCAGACGCCGCCCGGCTTTTTCGACGACCCGGCCATCACCTCCGCTTTTAAGGTAGTGGCCTATGCCGACACCAACGGAACCATCTCCATGTGGAACAACAGCACCACACCGCTTTCCGCGCCGCCCGGCACCATATATGCCCTGATCACCGCCGTGGACGGCAACGCCGCGGGAACGGCCTTGTGGGCGGCTATCAATGACCACAGCGCGTTCCTCAGCTTTATGCCCGACTATAGCACGTGGTGGAGCTCCGTTCCACAGGCCGTGAAGGACGCGGCTGTGGTGCCCGCCAATACCGATAACAGCGGCACGAATGTGGATGATTTGGCGGCTATCAAGGCCTCCACGGATATCTCCAGGCCCACGGCTGCCCCGGCCACCGCCAACACCGCGGCCTTCGCGCTTTCGGTGAAGGAGGCCTATATGTGGGGGATGTATACCGGCCTGATCGGTACCACCGACGTAACGGCGTCAAATGCGATCCATTGGCTGCGCTCCTCCAACAACTCTTCGCTTGGCTGGGCCATCAACACATCCGGTCTTCTCACCGGTTCCTATCCCAAATCCGGCGAGCGCGGCGTGCGCCCCGCGCTCTGGGTCAAAATTGCCGAGGAGAACAGCGTGCAGCCCACCCCGATTGATGTCACTGATCCCGCTGTCACCTCCGGCTTCAAGGTAGTGGCCTATGCCGGCGCGAGCGGCGATATCACCACATGGAACACCAGCACCACACCGCTTTCCGCGCCGACGGGAACCAAATACGCCCTGATCGTCGCCACGGAGGGCACGGCGGCGGGTGTGTCGCAGTGGGCGGGAATCAACAACCGCAGCGCGTTCAACACCTCCTCGTCCGCTTACAGCACCTGGTGGGACTCCGTTCCCCTGGCGGTGCGCAACGCGGCCGCTGTGCCGGCCAGCATTCCGGATAACGGCAGCAATCATCACAATTATCTGAACGACTGGGCGGAAATCAACGCATCATCTGATTACTCCAGGCCCACGACGGCCAAGGCAGACGCCAACAACGCGGCCTTCGCTTTGTCGGCCAAGGAGCTGGCCATGTGGGGCAATTATTCCAACACCGGCGCCGCGAACAGCATATCCGCCGTTTCCGACTACATTTGGTGGACGCGCTCCTCCCACTCTTCCGTCGGAGGCAACGCGTGGAGAGTCGCCGCGAACGGCGAGCTCAGCCACGTCGCACGCACAACTGTCTGCGGTGTGCGCCCCGCCATGTGGATTGAGGTGGAAGGGTCCTCCGAGTCCAGCCGTGTGCTCACCGCAGCCAAGGCCGGCGACAGCAGCGACTGGATCGAAATCGCCACCGAAGGCGACTACAGCTTGATTGTGCGACAAAAGGTCGTCGCCGGCAACGTCGAATTCGGCGGTATCGGTATCGAATCCTACGCTGACAGTTATGCGCGGGAGTTCCTCAACGATTGGTTCGAGGATACCCTGGGACCGGGAACGCTGAGAACCAAAGCAATGAAGAACGACGCGCTGCTCAAGTGCGGCACCTCGAGCACCTACGGCGAACACAACAACGCGGCAGGGCTCAGCACACCGCAGGGAAAGCCAACGCAGACGTTGCCTGGCCGCAAAGATACCGCGTTCCTGCTCAGTTTCCAGGAGGCCGCGCTGTACATCTCCGACACCTGGCAAATGAAGGGTGGAAACGAAACTACCGACAGCTCACCGTCCGCAAAGAACAACTGGAACGATCTTGACACGCACAAAAACCTGGACTGGTGGCTCCGCTCCCCCGGCCCCCTTGCCGGCAATATTGCGTGGGTTACCGATGCGGGCATCGCAACCTATGCAACCGGCCCCATGTACACGCGCGGCATACGTCCCGCATTGTGGGTCGAAAGCGACATCTTTGACATCCAGCCGCCCTCCCCGCCGCTCAACGAGATCATCTTCGGCATTACGATCTCCGGCGACGCCTCCGTGGAGGCCAATCTCGGCTTCACAAACCACCCCTACACCGCCACGGTTGATGGCCTGGCGCCCTTCACCGACAGCGCGGACTGGACGGTCACCGGCATCCCCGGCGCGGTCATGCTGGCCACCCCGGGCAAGACCGCCTATCTGCGCCTGCCCGCCGGGGCCGAGGGCTCCGTCACCATCACCGCGACAGCCGTGGGCGACTCAAGCGTGTCCATCTCCAAGACCGTTGAGGTGACCAACCCCTCGCTGATTCAAAACAAGGCTGTGGGCGAAAGCTTCACCATGGACAACATCGAGTGGATCATCCTGGCCAAAAACCGCGGCCCCGGCAACAACGACTTGCTCATCCTGAGCAAGTATGTGCTGCTGTCAGACTCGGTGGCGTTCGACCTTACCTGGCACTCAGAGTATACCGGTTCAAATGCCAGACCCAAAGTGAATGCCATGTACGCCGGACTGAACACGCTTCAGGAATACGCCATCAATCCAGACTTTGGCGGCAATATTAACGCGGATAACATAACCAACAGCAAAGGCACAAGGGCGAGTTCCAACGATGACATCCTGTTCCTGCTCAGCTGGTCGGATGCGAAAAGCGCCACCAATTTCCTGAACGCTGCCGATCGAATCGGTTACAGCCTTGAAAATCCTTCTGTAGCGAAGACATGGTGGTTGCGTAGCATTTATTCTAATACAGCATATTGCATTACTCCAAGTGGAAGCGATTCGAACGTTACACAGACTCTTAACCACGGCCTGCGCCCGGCGATGTACGTGCGCTTTGTGGACTAGCACCCGGCAAGCCCCCCAACCCCGGCAAAGACAAGCCCCGCAGGCAGCAAGCCTGCGGGGTTTGGTGGTTTTGGGGTTAGGCGGTTGACGAACGCGGTGGGAACTCAGCGGTTGCGGCATCCTCCCAGACCTCCTGCGCGCTCTGGTCGAAGTACGGCAGACCAAGCTGCCCCAGGTCAGTGATAAACTGGATTTTCCCGATACCCAGGATTTCGGCGGCTTTTCCGAAAGAAAGCTTGCCCCGGCGCACCAGTTCGAACATCATCAGCTCCTGTACCCGCAGCAGGTATGAGCGGTCACTCAAATCGACATAGCGCGCCATGGGCTCCGGCACATCAAAAGATACGCGCATATCATCATCTCCAATCTTATTGCTCTATCTACTAGTATACACCAGGCCCCGCAAAAAAGCAAGCCCAAACCGCGGCCGTATCAAATGATATGCTGATAAGAAAACTGTTTTTAATGAAGAAAATTATTTTAAATGACAAAGAGGCTTGTAAACGATATCGCCGCGTGATATAATTTTCTTGCTTTTCAAAGGTCCGGAGCAAACGAAAGAAAGAGGTCCTGATATGAAATACGTCATCGTTCTTTACGACGGTATGGCCGATCTGCCCTGCGGCGCGCTGGGCGGCAAAACACCCATGCAGCTCGCCCGCAAGCCCCTCTTCGACGCCATGGGCCGCGACGCCGAGGTGGGCCTCGTGCGCACCGTGCCCGAAGGCATGCCCCCCGGCAGCGACGTGGCCAATCTCAGCGTGCTGGGTTATGAGCCGCGGCGCTTCTACACCGGCCGCTCACCCCTGGAGGCGGTGAATATGGGCGTGCCCCTGGGGGCGGACGACCTCAGCCTGCGCTGCAACCTGGTCACCCTGGCGGGCGGGCCGGAGCTGGAACACAGAAGCATGCGGAATTATTCCGCCGGCGATATCCATAGCGACGAGGCGGCGGAGCTCATCGCCGCGGTGGAAAAACAGCTCGGCACAACGGAATTCTCTTTTTACCCCGGCAAGGCCTACCGGCACTGCCTGCTCTGGCGCGGCGGAAGGGAGCGGCAGCCCGCGCTGGGAAAGCTCACGCCGCCCCACGACATCGCGGGGCAGCCTGTGGCGGCGCATCTGCCCAAGGGGGAAGCGGCACGGCCTCTGCTGGAGATGATGCGCGAAAGCATCGGGATTCTGGAAAACCACCCCGTAAACGCCAAACGGCGCGGCGCGCAAAAGCCGCCGGCAAACGCCATCTGGCTGTGGGGTGAGGGAACGCGGCCCGCGCTGCCCGCTTTCGAGGAGCGCTTCGGCCTGAAGGGGAGCGTCATCTCGGCGGTGGATCTGCTCAAGGGCATCGCCAGGCTGGCGGGGCTGCGCGCGCCGGAGGTGTCCGGGGCCACGGGGTACATCGACACCAATTTCGAGGGCAAGGCCCACCGCGCCGTGGAGGAGCTGCAAGGCGGGCAGGATTTCGCCTACATTCATATTGAGGCCCCCGACGAGTGCGGGCACCGGGGGGAGCCCCAAAACAAAATCCGCGCCATCGAGCTGATCGACGAGCGCGTACTGCCAATATTACTGGATTACCTGAACAGCCTGAAGGACTTCGCTTTGTTGATCCTGCCGGACCACCCCACGCCCCTGGTTACGATGACGCATTCCGCCGACCCGGTGCCCTATATGCTCTACCGCAAGCGCTGGGCGGGCAGCGGGCGCGGCGTCGCCAGCGTAACAGAGGAAAGCGCCGCCGGAACGGGCATTTTTATAGAAAACGGGCCGGAGCTGCTACGGAAGATGGTTGAGGGGTAACGCAGCCGCCCGAGGTAAAGAACATATTCATGGCTTTGCGCGCGGGTGGCTTGCTAGCCACCCCTACAAGCTGTGGTTGCTCTAGTCAAGCGGCTAACAAGTTCGCCTTCTACTCCGCCGCGGCCGTTGTTTCCTCCGCCGCGGCCTCCACCGGCGAGCCGTCGGGATTGCCCCAGAAGGTGATATAGATCTCTCTGCCCTTGGGCTGCTCCGTTTCGCCGGGCGGCACGGAGGAAATCACCTCGCCCGGAGCTTCGCCGCCGCTGTTGGCCATCTCGTTGGTCTTCACCACAAAGCCCAGGCCTTCCAGGGTTTTGCGCACCTCCTTGATGTTCTTGCCCTCTATTTTGGGCAGCTCCACCGGCGGCAGGCCCTTGCTTACCACAAGCGTAATGGTGGAACCCGCGGGCAGCTGCTCGCCCTTTTCCACGCTCTGGGAGATGATCTCCCCCTCCGCGATCGTTTCATCGCTGCGGTATTCCACAGCCAGGTCAAAGCTGCGGTATTGCTCCCGCAGCGCGTCGTCATAGGTCTGGCCAACGAATTCGGGCACCTCAATGCTGAGATTGCTCCGCTCGGCAAAGCTGGTCGCGGCGGTCACGCTTTCTTTCTGGAAGCCGCGCACAACGTCAATGAATTTCTCGCGAAAAAAGACCCCGATCACCACGGACAGAATCAGCAGTCCAACGCCCAGAATAATCCCCGTGGTCTTCATGGCCACACCGACGCTTGATTCTTTTTTCTTCTTCTTTTTGGGGGAGGCCGGGGCCTGCTCCATCTTTTGAAAGGGCTCCGTGACCACGCGGCGGGGCTCCGGGGCGGGGGCCGCGCCAAGGGGGCGCGACTGCGCGGCGGCCACCGGGGAGGCCGAAAGCTCCGCGCGAAGCTGCTCCACCGTGCGGGTGCGGTCCTCGGGGAAGATTTGCATGGCGTTGATCAGCGCGTTGATTACATAGGCGGGAATACGCTCGGCTACCTGGGCGGGTACCATCACGCGGTCGTTGTGGCGGCGGGTGACGGCGTCGTCCGGGTCGGAGCCGATGAGCGCGCGGTACAGCACCGCCGCGAAGGCGTAGATGTCTGTCCAGGCGCCCTGCTTGCCCTCCAGGCCATATTGCTCCAGGGCGGCATAGCCATCCAGGAGCTCCGCCGTGAGATCGCCGTGGGCCGTGCGGGCCTGCCAGATGCTGAAGCCGCCGATGCGAACCTTGCCGTCCGCGCCGAACATCAGCGTGTTGGGGGAAATCCCCCGATGCAATATGCCCTGGCTGTGCAGATTGCCCAGGGTTGACAGCACCGGCATGAGCAGGGTGCGGGCCCGCTCCCAGGAAATCGCGCCGGTCTTGCCCCGCAGCAGAAACTCCCGCAGGGTCATCCACTCCATGTGCTCATATACAGCGTAGATGGTGTTGCAGTCCTCAAAGACGTCCGTGACGGCAATGAGGGCGGAAAGGCCCCGCAGGCGTTGCAGCTTGCGCCAGAGCTCCAGAAAGTTCTGCGCGCAGTCGCGCCACACCGTCTCGCAGCCCTGCATGATGAAGAGCTCAGGCTGGCCCTCCTGCCGCAGAGCGATGGCGTCCGGTAGAAACTCACGCAGGAACACGGGCTTCTGCGTTCTGGCGTCAAAGCCCAGGTAGGTCGCGCCGTCGCCGTTGTGGGAGACCACGCGGCCAATGCCGTAGCGGCCCTGGCCGATCAGGCTGTTCAGGGGCAGATAGGGCGCGGGCTGTTGGATATGCAGCGGGTTTTCGCAGCCCGGGCACAGCGGCTCGCCCTCAGGCGAGAGCAGCGCGTCCTCCAGGAAGCGCATGCAGCTGGGACAACGGCCCACAATATCGTTCGCGTTCATGGAAATCAACCACACCTCCGGCGAAGCGTATGCAACAGTAATCTGACAGATGCCTCAATACGCCGGAATCATCCAACGTACAAGAGGAGTATAGCATATTATTGCATGGATGTCAACTGCCTGAAAAAAGCTTGCCAAGGCCCGCCGGTTGTGTTATAATAATTTCATCAAGCCGAAGGGAGATAAAGTGATGTCGGTATTGTTTGAGGCGGCCAGCGCCTAAAATAGAATAGAGGCAAAGCGGCGGGCGCCTTTTCAGCGCCCTGGCTTTGCCGTGAAAGTAACCTTCCCGCGGATACGCAGCCGGACGAAGGCTGCTGATCCGCGGGATTTTATGTGTTTTTGATACAGGTATTTTGAACTGATGGAGGAAACTGTTTGAGAGAATATAAACACGGCCACCGCGAAGACAGCTTTACCTGCAGCTCCTGCGGAAGCCCGGTCACTCCTGAGGGCGCGGGCACGCGGCACCGCAATCACTGCCCCCGCTGCCTTTCCAGCGTTCATTTGGATGAGGAGCCGGGCGACCGCGCGTCTGACTGCGGCGGAACCATGGACGCCATCGGCGTATGGGTGCGCAAAAACGGCGAATGGGCCATCATCCACCGCTGCCGGTTCTGCGGCGCGCTGAGCTCAAACCGCATCGCGGCCGACGACAACCCCACACTGCTCATGTCCATCGCGGTCAAGCCCCTGGCCATGCCGCCCTTCCCGCTGGGCCTGCTGGAAAAAGAGATCGGGTAACGCGGCAAATCCCCGGCGGCATAAAATAAAACCCGGCCTTTTCCCCGGCCAGGTTTTATTTTTTTCTTCGCTTAGCTGCACCTTTCTTCTTCCCGTACAAACCAGCAAACGTTCAGCAGCCCCTTAGTCCTCGGCGGTTATTCCCCTTCCACCTGTTGACCGACAATCTGATCCAAGTTATCGACGCAGTGACGGCAAATTTTGTATCCAGCGTATTCGATCATGCCATCCGAGTTGCCACAAAATGTACATGCTGGCATGTGCTTACGCAGCACAATACGGTCACCCTCCATAGATATTTCAAGAGAATCTTCTTTGTCGTTGACTTTCAGCATACGACGATACTCTTTCGGAATAACAATTCTTCCGACCTCATCAATTCCGCGGACGATTCCTGTTGTTTTCATACCCGTGCCTCTTTTCTTCCTGTTTTCGGGAATTTCGCGCGCTAACCGGCTGCTTGTTGACAGTATACCATATTCTGCGACAAAAAGAAAGAGTTTCCTGCCGCAAATTTTGACAATTTTCTCAGGCTTTTTTTGTCTAAAATTAACAATGTAGTACAGTGTTAAAGCGAATAAGCGTAAAAGAATGCCAGTTATTGGAGAAAATTCCCTGCTTTGATGCGCATTTTTTGGTGATTGCTGGGAATAATTTTATTTATGGCTTGACATAATCCCAAAATTATGTTATAATCCAACAAAAGTTCGCTTTTGATCTGTTAAATATTCATAAGTTTTGGAGAGTTTCATGACAACAGAACAGGTCATCCATATTGACCGCATGGAACAGGCGGTACGATTGTTTGGCAATTTCGACGAGAATATCCGCGTCATCGAGGCGGAATACCAGGTGAAGGTGATCTGCCGGGGCGCGGAGCTCAAGGTCGCCGGCGACCCGGAGCAGGTATCTCTGGCGCTGCGGGCAATCAACGGGCTGCTGACCCTGATCAACAAGGGCGAGGAGCTCACCGACCAAAGCGTGCGCTATGTGATCTCCATGGTGAACGAGGGGGACGGCGCGGAGGAAAAGCTGGCCGCCATGACCGCCGACTGCGTATGTCTTACGTCGCGGAGCAAGCCGGTGAAGCCAAAGACCCTGGGGCAGAAAAAATACATTGAGGCCATCCGCAAAAGCACGGTCACCCTGGGCGTGGGTCCCGCCGGCACCGGAAAAACCTATCTGGCGGTAGCCATGGCAGTCACGGCTTTTCGCGCGAAGGAGGTCAACCGCATCATTCTCACCCGCCCCGCGGTGGAGGCCGGCGAAAAGCTGGGCTTTCTCCCGGGCGACCTGCAGCAAAAGGTGGACCCCTACCTGCGCCCGCTCTACGACGCGTTGTTCGAGATGCTGGGCTCGGAGAATTTTCAGAAGCAGCAGGAGCGCGGCGCCATTGAGGTGGCGCCTCTGGCCTACATGCGCGGGCGCACCCTGGACGACAGCTTCATCATCCTGGACGAGGCGCAGAACACGAGTATAGAGCAGATGAAGATGTTCCTCACCCGCCTGGGCGCGAACTCCAGGATGGTGGTGACCGGCGACATAACGCAGATCGACCTTCCCGACGGCAAGCCCTCGGGGCTTGTCAACGCGGTGAAGGTGCTCAAGAATATTGAGGACATCGCCATCGTCAGGTTTTCGGGAAAAGACGTGGTGCGCCACCGGCTGGTGCAGGCGATTATCAAAGCATATGAAAAAGCACATGAAAAAGAGGAGGTTCGCAAGAGCCATGGCAAACAAAATCAAGGTCATCATCACGGATGACCAGCAGCAGGTAAAAATCCCCACCGGAATCCGTCTGCTGATCCGCCGCGCGTGTACCGCGGTGCTGATGCAGGAGGGCTTTGGCTTTCCGGCGGAGGTGAGCGTCCGCTTTGTGGATAACGAGGAGATCCAGCGGCTCAATCGGGAGCACCGGGGCATCGACGACATTACGGACGTACTCAGCTTTCCCCTGGGGCAGGACGGGGTCTATGATACCAATTTGAACACGGGGGCGAAGCTGCTGGGGGACGTCGTCATCTGCCTGCCCCGGGCTCTGGAGCAGGCGGAGCTTTACGCCCACACCCTGCAGCGGGAGCTGGCGTTTCTCACGGTACATTCCATGCTGCACCTGCTGGGCCATGACCATGAAGGCGGCGGGCTGGACAGCGTGCGCATGCGCGAAAAGGAAGAAAGCGTTCTGGTGCAGCTTGGGCTGCCCAGGGGGCACAATTATACGCTGGATAACTGAAAAGCTTACTCCCAATCCGCCCCGTCTTCCCGCAGCAGCGCGGTGCGCGTGACGCTCCAGTCCGCCGGCTCGCCCGCCCCGGCAAACAGCGCGCCGCAGAGCAGGGCGGGATTCAGGTTCGCCGCGCTCCCCGCCGCCAGGCGAAGACGCAGCGTGACCCCCGCGCCGTTTTGCTCCAACGACCAGCGGTGGATGTATTCCGCCAGCCGGATCTCCTTTTCTATTTTGCGGCGCCCCTGCTTGCCGCGCTTTGCCGCGCGGAGCTCCCCTGCCCCGAGCAGCTCGCCCGCGCGGGATTTCCAGTCCGAGGCCCGCGCCTCTGAGATGAAATCGCAGCCGACGACGTAATCCGCCGCGTGAATTTCCCCGCTTTCGTTCCATGGCTCCGCCACGGACAGCACGCGCAGGCCTTCCGGCAATATGGCATTGAGCCCTTCACGGATTTCCGTGAGGGGCATATTTTGTTCCAGGCGCAGGTCCATGGCCTCGCAGAGGCTTTCCTGCCCCAGGGGCAGCGGCAGGGGAAAGGACAGGTAGGGGTGCGGATGAAAGCCCTCCGTGTACCACAGCGGAATCCCCGCCTGCCGCACGGCACGGCTCATGGCCCGCATCAGGTCCAGATGCGAAATGTATTTGGCGCGCCCGCGCTTTTCAAAACGGATCCGGCACCCGCGGTGCCCCCCGCAGCTTCGCGCGCCCGGCAGCATTTGATCAAATGGTTCCGGCATATGTTATCCTCCCTGTATCCGGCATTCGTCAGCCCCGCAGCCCGCGCAGGCCTCCCGGCAGTTTGGCGTGGTCTCGCCCCGGTACGCCCGCGCCCGCTCCCGCAGGAGAAAGGCCTTCGTCACGCCGTAGTTCAGATGGTCCCAGGGCAAAATCTCACTTTCTTCGCGTTCTCTCGTGTAGTCCCGCGGGTCAAGCGCGCGGCTCTCAAACGCTGCCCGCCATAGCTCCGGCTTGAATTGATCGTCCCAGCCGTCGAAGCGGGCGCCCGCGCGCCAGGCGGCCTCCAGCACGTCGGCCAGGCGGCGGTCTCCCCGGGCGAAAACGCCCTCCAGCAGGCTGATGTCCGCGTGGTGGCAGCTCAGGCTGATCTTTTTGCTGCGGATATGCGAACGCAGGAGGACCTGCTTTTCATCAAGCTGTTCTTTGGTGTCCATGGCCTCCCACTGGAAGGGCGTGAAGGGCTTGGGCACAAAGGAGGCCGCGCTCAGCGAAACCGTGACGCCCTTACCCTTTGGCTTGTCCGGATTGCGGTAGAATTCATCCGTCACCGCCTGGGCCAGCTGGGCGATGCCGGCAATATCCTCCCGCGTTTCGGTGGGCAGGCCGATCATAAAGTAGAGCTTTACGCTCGTCCATCCGCCGGAGAAGGCCTGCCTGGCGGTGGAAAGCACCTGCTCCTGCGTGATATTCTTATTGATCACATCCCGCAGGCGCTGGCTGCCGGCCTCCGGGGCAAAGGTAAGCCCGCCGCGCCGCAGCAGGGCCAAACGCTCCATCATCTCACGCGGAAAGCGGTCGATCCGCAGGCTGGGCACGGAAACGTTGATTTTTCGCGGGAGCGTCCAATCCAGCATGCCGTCCAGGAGCTCGGGCAGGGCGCTGTAGTCGCTGGTGCTCAGGGAGCAGAGCGATACCTCCTCGTAGCCCGTGTTTTCGCACAGCGCGCGGCACTGGGCGTCCACGACGGCGGGGGATTTTTCCCGCACCGGACGACCGAGATACCCAGCCTGGCAAAAACGGCAGCCCCGGATACAGCCCCGGAAGAGCTCCGTTACCGTGCGGTCATGCACCACCTCCAGCAGCGGCACGACGAAGCGCTCGGGAAAATAGCAGCTGTCCAGATCGCGGACCACCCTTTTTTTCACCCGGGCCGGCGCCCCCGGAGCGGGCTCGACAGCCTCAATCAGACCGTTCCTATTGTATGTAACCGTATAGAGCGAGGGGACATAGACCCCCTCCAGCTTCGCCGCCGCGCGCAAGAACTCCGCTTTGGAGCTTTGTCTTTTTTTGTGCGCCGCGAGCAAATCCAGCAGCTCCCGCTGGGCCTGCTCCCCGTCCCCCAGCACGAAGAGGTCGAAGAAGGGCGCCAGGGGCTCGGGATTGCAGGCGCAGGGTCCGCCGCCGATGACCAGCGGCGCCAGCGCGCCGCCCCGCGCCGCCGCCCGCAGGGGAATCCCCGCCAGATCCAGCATGTTTAATATATTGGAATAGCTCATCTCGTATTGCAGGGTGAAGCCGACGAGATCGAAGCCCGCGATGGGCTCGCCGCTTTCGAGGCCCCAAAGGGCTGTGCCCCCCGCGCGCATGAGCTTCTCCATGTCCGTCCAGGGGGCAAAGACCCGCTCGCACCAGCAGTCCTCCCGGCTGTTGGCCAGGCCATAGAGGATCTTCATTCCCAAATGGGACATACCGATTTCGTAGGTATCCGGGAAGCACAGGGCATAGCGCAGCGGGAGCTCCCCGGCGTTTTGGGCCGCGCTTTTGTCGATGCTGCCCGGCTCGCCGCCGGTGTAGCGCCCGGGCTTTTGCACCTGCCGCAGCAGGGGCTCAATGGCTTTGAAAGACATACGGTTATTTCCTTCTGTAAAATAAATTATAAAAATAAATAAAAAATACTTTGCCAAATAAAAAATATTCAAAAAATATTCAAAAAAATATAAAATGCCAAACGCTTGCTTTTATGGTCCGATTGTGGTAGACTGCTTGTATTGTTCCAGTATAGCACAGATATTACAAAAACGCAAGAATTATGGAAGGAACACACTATGGAATTGATACAACGGCTGCTGTCGGCGATTCTGGCCCTGTTCATGGCCATCGGAGGTTTTTTTACGGATATCCCCATGCGTATTCCTCTGCTGAGCTCCCACGCCGCCGTGTTCGCCAGGCGCAGGGGGGATACAAAGCTTTATATTAAAAAGGAGGCCTCTATGTTTATATCCGTCGGAAGCTTCTTCGGGGATTCCACTGTTACCTTTCCCCATGTCTACGCGCCGCGCAACGGGGTCTACACCCTGAATATCTACTATTTCACCGCCGAGGACCGCTCCTTTATGCTCAGCGTCAACGAAAACACGGCGCAGCAGGTACCCTGCAAGGGCGCGGGTGACACGCAAAAACGCATGGTGAAAAGCGTGAGCGTTTCTCTGCGCGGCGGCTGGAACTCCCTGAAATTTTCCTGCTTCCGGGGCGCCGCGCCGGATCTGGACAAGATCACGGTCACGCGGGGCGGCATGGATGAGGCCCCGCCCGCGTCCGCGCTTCCGCCGGATAACGAGGTCTTTGATCAGGGCGGGCTTACGCTGACGCTGGACAAGGCCAATGGCGTTTACAGCATCCACGATGGAGCGAATGAGATTGTCAGCGCCGCCTGCGCCGCCGCGCTGATCGACGGCCACCGCGTATACGCCCAGGATTACAGCACGCATACGGTCGCCGCGGCCGAGCTCAGCGACGGCTTTGGCACAGGCCTTGAGATCCTCTTCACCCACCGCGGCGACGGCCTGTGGACGATGCGGCAGTCATTTAAAATATACGAGGGCAAGCCCTGCGCGCTCAGCAGCGTCGAGCTCTTTGACGAGGAGGCGGGCGGAGAAATCGCCACCAACTGGATCGCACCCCTCATCGCGGCGGGCGATGGCTGCCTGCGGGGCGGGGACAGCTTCATCCGCGTACCCTTTGACAACGACGACTACGCCACCTTTGACCCGGTGAGCGTCAACTCCGTGGGGGAAAGCTATGAGATGACAGCCCTGGTGAATTCCAAAACCGGCTCCGCCGTGGTGGTGGGGAGCGTAACCCACGACAGCTGGAAGACCGGCATCCACTGGCAGGGCTACGGCGGAAGCGTGCGGCGCTTTGACGTCGTCAGCGGCTTCGTGAGCTTCAAGACGCGGGATACCCAGCCCCATGGCACCCTGCGCGGGGAAGCCCTGCGCTCTTCGACAATCTACATCGGCGTGGCCGGCGACTGGCGCGGCGGCCTGGATGCCTATGGCGAAGCCAACGCCGTCATCGCGCCGCCCCTGCCCTGGAACAAGCCCATGCCCATAGGCTACAACAGCTGGGGCACGCTGCAGGCGGATGTGAGCACGGCCGCCATGTACGCGATATCCGACTATGTGAAAGAGAACTTTCATGACAGCTGGAAAACCCCGGATACAGAGGTCTATATTAACTGGGATTCTTTTTGGAACAACCGCGACTCCATTAACAGCGCCGAAAAAGCCGTCGCCTACGTGGATTATGTCAAGGCCAACGGGCAGAAGGCGGGCATCTATTACACCCCCTTCGCCATCTGGCTGCAGCCCCACCAGCTGGAGGGCCGGACGCTCAACGACGAGCACGGCAATATTTATCCTCTGGAGGAATGCCTTCTGCATGACGCGCAGGGCAGCCTGCTTCCCCTGTGGGACGGCGCGCTGGCCTATGACGTGACGCATCCCGCCGTGAAATGGCGCATCTACTGGGACATCAAATACTTTTTGGACTGCGGCTTCGAATACATCAAATTTGACTTCACCGGCCACGGAGCCATGGAGGGAGCGCACCACGACAGCGGTGTGCAAACCGGCATACAGGCCTATAACGAGGCCATGGGCGCCATCGCGGCGCAGATCGGCGACCGGATGTTCATCAACATGGCCATGTCCCCCATCTTCCCGCACCAGTATGTCCACAGCCGCCGCATCGCCTGCGACACCTTTTACAGCCTCAAGGACACGAAATACATGCTCAACTCCCTGAGCTTCTGCTTCTGGCAGCAAAAGCTCTTCGCCTACCCCGATCCGGATCACACCCTGGTCTGGGGCAGGGAGGGCAAGGCGGGCGAAAACGAGGCCCGCAGCCGGGTTACCAGCAGCGTGATCTCCGGCACAACTCTCCTGATGGGGGACAATTTCCCGGATCCGGCCGGCAGCGCCGCGCAGGCCCGGGACCGCTTTGAAAAGCTTCTGTGCAATCCAGATATCCTCGCCGTCGCGCGCGTGGGAAAGATCTTCCGCCCGGCATCGTTCACAACCCCCTATCGCCAGGGCGCGGACAATGTGTACGTGATGGAGGACGGCGGCAGGGTATATATCGCGGTGTTCAACCTTGAAAGCTGGCTGCCCAAAAAAGTTACCCTTGATCTGGAGGCCCTGACGGGGAAAACCGCGAAGTCCTACGTGATGAAGGAGCTTTGGAGCGGCGAGACCCTCACCTCCCCGGGCACGAAGGCTGTCGTTTCGCTGGAAAAGGCGGACGCGAAACTATTTCAGGTAGAATTGTTTGACGATGTACTATAATTCATATTATGGGGAGAAATATGCAACGAATAATGATATTCGGTTTTCCCGGTGGCGGCAAGACTACCCTCGCCCTGCAAATGGGTGAAATGCTTGACATTCCCGTTTATCATTGTGACCGCATAAAGCAAGTTGAGAATTTTAATTGGAAACCCATAAACGAAATTCACGCTCATATAAATGGAGTGATCCACAAAGAAAAGTGGATTTTGGATGGTTACCCCACGACAGAAATGATGCCTGCTTGTATTGAGCGTGCCGACACCCTCATTTTCATTGATTTCAATCAGTTTTTGTGTATGTGGCGGGTAACGAAACGCAGCATTAAGCATCACGGCAAATGCCGGTCCGATGTCGGCGATGGATGTAAAGACGGCTTCCCTCCTTTGTATTTGTATTGGGTTATTTGGACTTTTCCAAGAAAATATCGCAAGCGTTTTCTTAATTGGATAAATACAAATGAAAAGCGTGTGTTTCACTTCAGGAAACGCAAGGAATTAAAACAATTTATAGAAGAGAATACTCCTTGATTTCAGCGAATAGCATAATTTATTGACGTTTTTTATCTTATGTGTTATAGTATTTGTGCGCACGCGAGTACATGCGCGCATGTACTCGCGCGGCAGTATCTCCGGGCCCCTTCTCAAAAAAACATAGCACGCCGCCGCTTGTAGAGTGCTGGTAAGCCACCCGCGCACAAAATCTGCAGGCCGCCTGTTTTGGCAGCCTTATCGGCAATTAAAATTTTCATAGACAAAAAATACAATATATTGACAATTTTCATCTTATATGTTATAGTATTTGTGCGCGCGCGAGTACATGCGCGCATGTACTCGCGCGGCAGTATCCAGCGCCCCTCATCCCACTCCCCAATCCCACTCCCCAACCCAAAAAAATCACCGCAAGGAGGCCTCCCCTATGTCAGCCGAACGTGCCACCCGCATTACGGAAAACATGAACACCGAAACCCGTGAGTCTATGACCATTCTGCTGGAAGCGGCGATCGACGAGCTGTCCCATCTGCATGCCGGCGAGGTTTTCTTTTTCCCCGATTTGTACCGCGGCTATGAATGGAAACGTATTCCTATGCAAAGCCGTCTGCTGCTGGGCCGTTATTTCATGGACTTCGCGCATGGGGAAGCGGGTCAAAAGCTCATTGGCGTTCTGGACAGAACCGCGCGTCAGCAGCGCTATGTAAAAAAATAGAGCATGAAGAATATCTTCATGCCGCTATTATTTCCGCCGGCCGGCCGCGCCTAAGCTTGCGTCTCTCTCTCCACCGCCCGGCCATGCTGGAACAGCTTGCGGTTATCCAGCGACCAGACGCGGTTGCTGAATTCGTTTTCCTTCACGGGGGCGAGGGCCTGGCTGATCGCGTAGATCCGCGCGTCGAGCAGGTCAAGCTGGGCAAGGATTTCGGCCTCCAGAAACATGGGACGCACCGCCGCGCCGAACTCCGGCTCGCCGTGGTGGGAGATGAGCATGTGCTCCAGAAGCATGAGGGTGCTGTCGGCGACGCCCAGCTCCCGGCCCTTGCGGTCGACGGCAATCGCGCCGCTGACGAGATGCCCCACCAGATTTCCCGCAGGGGTATAGCCCGAGGCCAGACCGCTGGCAGGAACCTCGAACTCGCTGAGCTTTTCGATGTCGTGCAGGATTACCCCGGCAAAGAGCAGGTCAGCGTCCACCTGCTCGTATTGCGCGGCCACGGTCTGGGCCAGCTTCAGCACCGAAAGCGTGTGATAGAGCAGCCCGCCGCGCACCGCGTGGTGCAGCCGGAAGGCCGCGGGCCAGTAGAGCAGCTTCGTCTCGTTTTCCTCCAGCAGCGCGAGGGTCAGGCGGCGAAGGCCCTCGTCCCGGAAGCCCTCCGCGCATTGACGGATCCCGGCGAGCATCTCCGGCCCGGGTATCGGCGCGCAGGGGACGAGGTCCTCCATGCGCACATTGTCTTTTTCGTTGGCCAGGCGAAGACGCTCCACCCGGAACTGGTCCGCGCCGTTATATACGTTGATGGCGCCCCGCACCTTGACAATATCGTGGGGCGAAAAGCTGCCGTGGATCTCCGGCCTGAAATCCCAGAATTTCGCGACGATCTCCCCCTCCGCGTCGGTGATGATCATGTCGAGAAAGGGCAGGCCCTTCGCGGTGCTCTTTTGCTCCACGGTTTTAATCATGCAAAAGCCTTCCATGGCGCCGGTGGCATTGTTCACGCAGGTAAATCTCATGTAACGCGCTCCAATTTCTATTTTTTAATAGTCCGGGTGCCAGACCCGCAGCTTGTAATAGGCCTCGCGCTTATGCGTACGGCTTTCATGCTTTGCGAATCCGTTGTCGAATGTAAAAATATCCGCCGTGTCCGTATCCCAGAGTTCGTGGGTTCCGTTGGGCACCGCGCGGACAACCGCGCCGGAATAGGGCTGGTTTCCAATGGCCTTGGCGCCCGGCCCGCCGATTAAATCGTGGCCGGGATAATCCGTGCTGAACTGCCCTGTTTCGACGTTGAACTGAAAGATATCCCGGTTCGTCGTGACCCAATAGAACTGCTCGGTACCGTAGACGGGAAAGAGGTCATGCCCGCCGGCGTATTCCCCCTCCGGCGCGGGCAGATCGAAGATAAGGCCAACGCGGGGGATAAGCTCCGGCTCCTCCGCCGTGCCGCCGGGCTCATAGGCGCTCAGCCGCTCACCACCCAGAGCCCAAAGCAGCTTGCTGCGGGGATCCCAGCTCAGCCCGTGGGCGCCCTCCAGGGGCTGCGTGAAGCGATAATCGCTTTTTTCGTCCGCCTTCAGAGCCGGAAAAATGGTCAGCGTATTGTCCTCGCTGGAGGCCACGACAAGATTGCCTGAGGGCAGAAGCTCCACGGAATGCGGGTTGCTCCCCTTTCCCATATCCGCCGCGAAAAGGCATTCCCCGCCCGCGTAATCAATGACATAGACCATGCCGCCGGAGGCACAGGTGATCACCACAAGGCCGCCGTAATGCTCGCTGTAGCGCAGCTTCGCGTCGCTGGCCATTTTGTATTTCCATGCCCTGGAAAAGCCGGAGCGCAGGCTTGGCCTGCATTGCCAGACAACGGAGCCGGCGTCGTTCCAATCGGGGTCCTCCATGCGGTAGACAACAATTTTATTGTCCTTCTGGTCCACGCCCGCCACGAGCTCGGCCTCCGGGGAGGAGACGACAGCAAGCTTGCCAGGCATGGATTTCCGCGGCCAAAGCAACAGCGCCGCGATCAAAACAACAATCACCGCAAGGGCAATTCCCGCAAAAAAAAGCGGCCTCTTTCTCATTGTTTGCCGTCCTTTCGTTTCATTAACTACCATTATATGTTTCTTTGTTCAAAAAAGCAAGAAGAAAAAAGCAAATTCCGGCAAAATGTCTTGACTAATTCGCCGCGTTAGGGTAAAATAGGGTCAGGATATGAACAAGATGTGAAAACAAGACAAAGAAACGGAGGCACGCTTGCCTATGAATGGTAAGGACGATATCTTCCGCCCGGGCGACACCGCGGATGAGCTGGGCGAGGAGGTTCTGGAGGATTTCGGCGACGACATCATCAGCGTGGTGGACGAGGACGGCAAGGAACATGTTTTCGAGGAGCTCGACAGGGTCGACTTGGATTTCGGCTCCTTCGTAGCCCTGGCCCCCCTGGTGGGCGAGGAGGACGAGGATGGCGACGATGAGGTGATCATCCTCCGGGTAGAGGAGGAAGAGGGCGAGATCTGCCTTTCTATTCTTGAGGACGAGGCCGAATTCGACAAGGTCGCCAGGGTGTTTTCGGAGCGGCTGGGAATCCCCCTCGACCTGTAAAAACGCAATTTCATTTCACTGTATGCCAAAGCGCGCGAAGCGATTGCTCACTGCAGGTGGCTGCCCTGCGCGACACCTACGGCTTTGATGGCCCAACGACCGATCATTAGGGGGCCGATCTCCGGCGGCGGATTGCAGACCTCCCGGCAAGACCTGTTTTCTTGTTGGACGAAGGGAGCGTGAAACCGGCGGGAGGCCACCCACCTGCCACAGGCAGGTCATTCATCGCCGTTCCCGGCAGGGCGGCACCCGCGGTGAGCAGTCGCTTCGCGCCACTGGCAAACACACAATAAATATTCATCAATTCATCATAGTCCGGAGATAAAGATGCAGCTGTTGGCGGACGGCGTTCGCGATATTGCGGCGAGCGATCAGACATTGGCCTACGCGAAACGGGATACGAGGGCGGACGGCACCGCTTTCGCGTCCTTCTTTTTATGTGACTGGGAGACCCTGCAAAGCCGCCCCATCCCCGAAACGGCTTACCTGCAGCTGAAGTTCGGCGGCGCGGGCTCCAGAATCGCCGACTATTTCGGCGAGATTTTTTCCATCCGCGCGGCGCGCCTGCCCGACGGCGGCTGCGCCATACTCTGCGCCGACGGCACGCTGCACCTGTTCCGCCCGGACGGCCAGCACGGGGCGGCCTTTCCCCTGTTTTACCGCGAGCAGCCCGCCTTCGACATCGCCTACGACAGCGACGGCGGCGCGCTGTGGTTTTCCGCGCCCCAGAGCAACGCGCTGGTACAGTTTTCCCTCAGCGGGCGGGAAACGCTCCTGCGGGCGGGCGGGCCGGGGGTGTTTCCGAAGCCCATGGGCCTTTGCCGCCAGCCGGGCTCTTTGCAGGTGTGCTGCTCCGGCGCCGCGAACGAGGCCTGCGTAAAGGAATTCAGCCTCGCGGATTTTGAGGTGACAGGCAGCGTGGCGCTCCCCCGGCCGGCGGAAAAATTCATTTGCCTGTTCGGCAGGCGCTTCGCCTGGATCGCCTCCGGGCTATACGCGTTCTAGATTTTAGACTTTAGATTTTAGACTTTAGACTTTAGACTTTTGAGCGTGAAGGAGAGAGCAGGATGTTTGAGGGAAGATACTCCATCGCGGTTAACCCCGAGGGCGAAATCGTGCTTCCGCCCGCTTTGCGCAAGGAGATGCATCTGCGCATGGGCCCGTCGCCGGCGCTCATGGGCTTCGGCGTGCAGTTTCTTTACATATGCGGTGAGGACGGCGCCGAGGAGCTGCTGGTGCAGCTGAACGCCCAGCTGTGCGCCGCTTTTTCCGGCGACAAGCGGCAGGCTACGGCCTATTTCAAACAGATGGGCCCCTCCGTTACGAAGCTCTTTCCCAGCGACAGCGGACGGATCAAGCTTTCGCGGGCCATGCTGGAGCTGCTGGAATACCGCCAGGGCGACCTGCTCACCGTCATGGGCGTGGGCGATCACCTGGAAATCTGGAACCGCGCGCGCTGGCAGGCCCGGCTGCGGGCTCTGGAGCGCAGCATGCTCAACAAATCCGAGCCGGCGCAGCACAGCCTGCTGGAGACCCCCATATGCCTGCAGCGGGGCGAATCCTGCTCCCTGCTGCGGAACGGGCGCCCGCAGCCGAAGCTGTGCGGGCCATGCGTGCATTTAAGGCTGCCCTGATACCTCGGATTTGCGGCTCGGATTTGCGCAAAAAAGTGCTTGCGTTTTTGCTCGTGCTATGGTATAATCAAAAACATAAAGCGCGGGCGTAGTTTAGTGGCAAAACATCAGCTTCCCAAGCTGAGGTTGTGGGTTCGATTCCCATCGCCCGCTCCATAACGAGCAAAAAGCAATCATAATTTTTGTGTTTTTAAGCCTGAAACCCCTTGACGCGAAAGAGGTTTCAGGCTTTAGCATCTATCAACATGCAAATTAGCCGCAAAGCAAAACTTCCCTTAAAGCTGAATCCCGAAATCCCTTGTAGTCAAAATTACAGTCAAAAAAGCCCGAATAAAGCAAAGATTTTCTTGACTTTTTTGCCCCAAATGGTTATAATACTATCAGCAAGTTTCACGGGGTATTAGAATACTATCAGAAGGTATTAGAACATGTTTACAGAAGGAAACACGGTCGAACTGAAGAAGGAATACACAGACGACATCAAGAAGTCCGTCGTGGCGTTTGCCAACAGTAACGGCGGGCAATTGTATGTCGGCGTTAGCAATGATGGTGCGCCTGTTGGCTTGGCCGACGCTGACGGCACGATGCTACAAATCACGAACACCATCCGCGATTCTATCCGCCCGGATGTGACGATGTTCACGACCTGCGAGCGAATCGCCATGGAAGGCAAGGCGGTTATACTCGTCACGGTGCAGCAGGGCACCGCGCGGCCATACTACCTGGCCGGGAAGGGTATCCGGCCCGAGGGCGTTTACGTACGGCAGGGCGCGTCTAGCGTCCCGGCAACGGACAGCGCGATTGTACGCATGATCAAGGATACCAACGGCGAAAGCTATGAGGAGCTGCGTTCGCTCAACCAGGCGCTCACATTCACTACGCTGGAAAGGGAGTTCCGGGAAGCTGAAATTCCACTGGGCGAGGCGCAATATAAGACGCTGGGTTTGGTCGATATGGATGGCACATACAGCAACCTGGCGTTGCTGCTATCGGAGCAGTGCCCCTATTCCATCAAACTAGCCGTGTTTGAAGGCGACAGCAAGGCCGTGTTCCGTGACCGCTATGAGTTTGAGGGTTCCGCGCTGGCGCAATTAAGCGATTGTTACCGTATCGTTGACCGCTACAACCGTACCCGTGCCGAATTTGACGGATTGAAGCGCATCGACACGCGGGAGTATCCCATCGAAGCCGTGCGCGAAGCCCTGCTCAACCTGATTGTACATCGCGATTATTCCTTCGGCGGCAGTGCGCTCGTTAGTGTTTTTGACGACCGCGTGGAGTTCGTATCCCTCGGTGGCCTGGCGAAAAACATTTCGATTAAAGATATGCTGCTGGGCGTGTCCGTGCTGCGCAACAAGAATCTGGCAAACGTGTTTTACCGCCTGCATTTGATTGAGGCGTATGGCACTGGGATGCCGAAAATCATGAAGAATTACGCCGGGTATACGATGCAGCCCAAGGTAGAGGTGTCGGACAATGCCTTTAAAATAACCTTACCCAACACCCTTTTGGAAGCACAGTCTGCGGTTGCTCCCGAGCCTCCTAGGCTGACTGGCAGGGAACAGGATGTCATGGACCTGTTTGCCGATAAAGAATCTATTGTCCGCAGGGATGTGGAGGATGGGCTTGGGGTTTCACAGCCTATGGCGGTGAAGCTCTTGAGGCAATTGGTGGAGAAGGGGGCAATTACGAAGGTGGGAGATGGGAAACGGGTGAGGTATGAGTTGGGGTGATCGCGCCACTGCAATCGTTACAGCCAGCCGCAAACGAAAGCAAAATTCCCCTTAAAGCTAAATCCCGAAATTCCTTTCACATCAAGGAATTTCGGGATTCTTGCCTGGCGGAGAATAGCGGGATCGATGCTTGCGCATGTAGCAACAAAAATCAGGAAAATCTTAACTCCAAGTCGCTCTGTACTTTATACGAAATCCATGCTATAATAAAAATTGAAAAAAGATAAAACCTCCTTGTGTCTTCGTGAGTCTTTATGCTGAGGAGGTGGTTCGATGCTTGATCAATGGATTCGCGGCGCGCTGCAGGAAGCCGCCCGCCGCTGCCGGCTGACGCTGGAGCTATGCCTCCTGCTGCCTAAGGGTTGGCAAGCAGAAGGAGAGCCGTTGGCGATTTTAGCGCAAAGGAGTGAGCAAGATGAATGATGAGCGCCTGTTTGAACAGACCGCCCGGCTGGTGCCCGCCGCCGCGCAGGGCGACGAAGCCGCATTCAACGAGCTTTATCTGCTCACGCGGGATGCCTGCTTCTTCATCGCGCTGTCGCTCACCCGAAAAGAGGAAGACGCCCTGGATATCCTCCAGGAGAGCTATCTGAAGGCCTACGAGCAGCTGGGCAGGCTGGAAAATCCGGAATGCTTCGTTCGCTGGCTGCATCAGATTGTGGCCAATACAGCCAAGCGTTTTCTGAGCCGCAAGCGGGAGCTCTTCTGCGACGATCTGGCGGATAGCCCCCTGCACTGGCAGCCGGAAACGGACGCGGAATTCTTGCCCGAAGACGCGATGGACATGAGCGAAACCCGCCGTATAATCATGGAGATTATCGACGGCCTGCCGGAAGACCAGCGCCTGTGCGTGCTGCTGCACTATTACAGCGGCATGGAGCTCAGCGAAATGGCCGAGGCCCTCGAGCTGCCGCTGGGCACCGTGAAAAGCCGGCTGTATTACGCGCGAAACAAAATCAGCGCCGCAATGGAACGGCTGCAAAAGAAGGGCGTGAAGCTCTACGGCGCCGCGCCGATCCCGCTGCTGATCTTCTGCCTGCGGAAGCTGCCGCTGCCGGATTTTTCGGCGATACTGCCCGGCGCGGTTGTGGGTGCGTCCGCCACTGCCGCTGCTGCGGGAAGTGTTGTAGCCTCCGCCGGGACATTGACCGCAAAGCTCGGCGCGATTGCGGTGCCGAAGATCGTAGCGATTGCGGCGGCAGCGGTTGTTGCGGTTTCTGTGCCAACAGGAATTGCGGTGCATCAGTACAATAAAAAAGCAGCTGAGCAGCCAAGCATCAGCACCACCTCAAGCGTAGTGACTTATGCGAATCAAAGCATACTGCCGGTCGTCTTTCTTCCAACGGAAGATGAAACGTCGTTTCAGGAAACAATCACACTGGAGACTTCGCAAACGCCAACACGCTTCGCTTATGATTTGCCCACGGCGACGCGAGCAACCGGCAACGCGACCCAAAACATTATCGCGGCAAATGCTTCCTCCGCTCCAACTTCAGCCGCCGCGTCGAATACTTCAAAGTCATCCGCATCAACCGAAACCACAAGCGCCACGAAATATTCCTATACCACATCAGCGCCGCGCATAACCGCTTCGACCGCATCCAGCGCGGCGAGCACCACGATACAGCCCACTACGACGACCGCAACTACAAGCACTACAACTGCCACGACGACAAGCCCCGGCGTATATTATCAAACAGCGACATCCGGCACGGGCCTGCGCATTACCGGCTACACCGGCTCCGGCGGAGTAGTGAGCATTCCCGCGAGCATTGACGGCAAGGCTGTCCTCGAAATAGGCATGGGCGCGTTCCAAAGCAAATCCCTCACATCCGTGACTGTGCCAAGCAGCGTGACCGCCATCGGGCAGTTCGCCTTTGCGGATAATCCGCAGCTCGGCACGATCACCATCCCCGCCAGCGTGAGCAGCATTGGCATGTGGGCCTTCGATGGCTGCGATCATGTCACGATCCGCTGTGCAGCTGGTTCTGTTGCTGAGAGCTACGCGATCAGCAATTGGATTGACTATGTTTTGATTTGAAATATTTTTGGGAGGTTATCTTCATGAAAAAGCTATGCGTTATTCTCTTTGCGTTTCTTATGATAATTACGATTGGCACATTCATAACCCATGCGGAGGGCGCAGTCTGCGAAATCGTGGACGGGGCACCGTATGCCACGTTCAAGGATGCGATAGACGCCGCGGCGGATGGCCAAACCATCCGCATGCTCAGCAATTATACTGAAACGCAGCCTGTCGTGGTGAACGGTAAAACGGTCTATCTTGACTTGGGCAACTATGATCTTACCATTGATGTTACCGCTGGCGATGCAGTCGAGCTTGCCGCGCTGGAGGTCAGCAATGGAGGCGCATTGCTGCAAGCAAGCAGTGCCGGGAAGCTCAACATCCTGCTGGACGCGGAGACCGGCGTGAAGGCAACAAATGGCGCGAAGGTCGTACTCAATGGAGATATTACGACCACCCTTGCCTGGAGCATGGGCGTTTACGCGGAATACGGCTCAGAAATTACGATCAACGGAGATATCGCAAGCGAAGGCGAAGGGATCGTTCCCATGTACGACAGCAAGATTACAGTGACCGGCAACATCACGGCCACCCATGGGATTGGCGTTGATGCGCATTACGGTGGCAAGGCAACCGTAATAGGCGAGATTACCGGTGGTAGCGGCGCAAGAGCGAGCGGCGCAGGCAGCGAAATCACGGTCAGCGGCAACATTGAAACCCTTTATGGCGGCGCGTTTGCCGATAGCGGCGGGAAGGTCACTATCGAAGGCGATATTACCAGCAACCTTGGTACGGGCGTTTCGGCCCGGGACGCTGGCACAGGAATCAAGGTTATTGGCAATATCACTGCCGGCTATAACGGCATCTTTGCAATCGGCGGCGCACAGATCACAAGCACCGGCAGCGTCATCGCATCTCCCAATAACGATAAGATCACCAGCACCGGCGTTTACGCCGAGGGTACCGGCACAGTGATTGCCGTCAACGGTGATGTGACGGGCGGCGCATGGGGTGCCATGGCCGCTTTCGGCGGAAAAGTCACGATCCACGGCAACGTGATTGACAACACACACTACGGCGTGGAGGCGAGAGGCAGCGGTGCGGAAGTGATCGTCAACGGCGACGTCATGAGTGAAAATAATGGCTTATATGCATGGCATGCAAAGATCACAGTCAACGGCAACGTAATCGCCGGCCTTGGCGCTTATGCCATGGATGAGGGCACTGAGATCATAATCAATGGAAATGTGACTGCAAACGGTTTCATGACGAATAGCATGGCTATTCCCGCTGACTACTGCGGTATAGGCGCGCAAACCGGCGCAAAAGTCACCGTGAATGGAAACGTCGTCGTCCATGATGACGGCAGCGGCGCTGTCAATTATGTGGGTGCAACTTCGAACCATTGCGGCGTATTCTGTTTTGACGGCGGTACAATCATTATCAACGGAACGCTCACCGTGGACGATGACAATTATATCTGGTACTGGTATCAAGACGATTATCAAGACGATTCGGGAAGATCTTATATTCTCATTCCCGAAGAAAAAACGCCGTACCCCTCCGCAATCACAATCAGCGGCATTGATTATTATAAGTACACCAATGAAGCGCCGTGGATGTATTTTGATAACACGCCCAGTTGTGTCTATATCCGGGTTCAAAATTCTTGGCTCACTTCCGGCGGCAGCAATGTCAAGCTGGAATACCCAGGCGGTGTTCTGCCCGCCGGCACCACCATGACCGTCAACACTGTCAGCGAAGGCCTGCTCGTCGAGCTTTATCAGTACGCCAATTACTTCACCAAACCCATTGTCGGCTTCACGCTGTATGATATCAAGCTCTGGCATGAGGGCAGCACGATCCAGCCCAGCGCGCCGGTGAAGCTCTACCTGCCTCTGCCCGCGAACTTCGATCCCGCCCGCTTCCAGGTCTGCTACGTCAATCCCGATGATCCGATGAATCCCTTTGTGCCGCTGCAATACACCATCGAGGACAATTACGCCGTGGTGGAGACGGATCACTTCAGTCTGTTTGGGTTTGTGGAGTTGGGCGAAAACAATACGCCCCCCCAGCCTCAAACCTTTTGGCAGAAGCTCTGGTACTGGATCAAGTATATCGTTTTCTTCGGCTGGATCTGGATGAAGTAGGCTTTTCAAAGATAATGGAACCCGCAATCCCTTGTGGATTGCGGGTTCCATCCTGGTGGAGAATAGCGGGATCGAACCGCTGACCTCTTGAATGCCATTCAAGCGCTCTCCCAGCTGAGCTAATCCCCCCTGCCATTGTATGATAGTATAGCATGTCTTTGCCGAATTGTCAAGGCAAATTTTTTTGAGCTGCACGGCAAATCCGAGGTTGACAAATCGCCAGTTTATGGTAGAATATATTTGTATAAATGTGTGCGTGTGTGAACGCATACATAAAGAATGAAGGAAGGTATGATGCCTGATGCGCAAGCTCAGCCGGGTTCTTGCGGCGTTTCTTATGGTCCTGTTCCTTTTTTCCATAGCGGCATTCGCGGAGACCACAACGGCAGCCGAAACCAGGCCGGAGGAGGATTCTCTCAGCGGGGGGAGCTTTCAGCTGACGGTGCCGCTGGAGGCCTGCCTGGACGCTCTGGCGGACCGGAGGAGGGTGGATCTGGTCGTCGCGGCGGACAAGCGTTATATGCTCGCGCTCAACAAGGTGTCCGACGGCGCCGAGACGCTGATCCGCTTTGTGGTGGCCAGCAACGATGACAACGACTATTTTTATGCCGCGGTTGTGGTCGACACCACCGGGGCGCTGCGGCAGCAGGATACGCTGCAGCTCGACGTGGTGCGCTCCCAGCAGGGGAACAGCACCACCTTTGCCCTGACCACCAAGCCCGACGATATCCAGCGGGCCGCCGTGAGCGCCCGGCTGCAGATGGCGGGGGAGACCGCGCTCACCGGTTTTTCGCAGGACAGCGGCGCGAAGCTCCAGCAGGTGCGGGCCGTTGGCGGCACGCCGGCCACGCCGGCCGGACCCGGGGGCCCCAGCCAATCCGCCGAAGACGGCAAGCCCTCCCGCGCCGGGATATACGTGATCGTGATCCTGCTGATCCTGTTTATCCTTGCGGGACTTTTGCTGTGGCATCTCTTCCGGGATAAAATCCGGATGACCCTGGCGCCCGTGGCGCTGCAGGCCGGTCCATTGCTGGAAAAAGGCCGGCAGGCCCGGGAAAGGCTTTGGCCCGGCCGCGCGCGCAGCCCCCAAAAAACCGTACCTGAGCCGGAAAGGAAGCCGGAGCCCGAGAGCGCGAGGGCAATCGCCGAAGCGCCTTTGGCGGAAAGCGCCCCGCGGCAGGTGACCAGGCAGCTGCCCAAGGCGGCGCCCGCGCCCCGGGAAGCCGCGCCTCCCACCGGGACGCCCGCCATGGTTTCCACCCTCGCCGGGGTGGAGCTGATCCCCCCGGAGGAATGCGGCGCGCTGCTGGACCAGGTGTCTATGGATGGCCTGCTGCCCATCGGGGGGAGCGCCGAGGAAAGCGCGGAGCCCGAGGAGGCTGTCATGAACGCGTATTTTCTGGGCAAGCGCTCCTCCGCGCCCCTGGAATTCAGCTTTGCTACCGTGGGCCTGCGCAACCGCGATATCCTGCGGGGCGCCGCGCCGGAAAGCAGCTCCCCGCGGCCATGCTTCGCGGCCAACGACCGGGGTCAGGTCTTCTCCCTGGCGGAGGGCAGCGGCAACCTCTATCTGCACATAGAGTATTTCGCGCCGCCCAGCTTTGTGGTGCAGTCCGTGCTGGGCAGCGAATGCCTGGAGCATATCTTTGCGCTGGAGGATGTCCAGGGCAACCCGCTGCGGCTGGAGGATGTGCGCAACCGCAAGATCATCGGTATCCAGCCCGCGCGCACGGAGCAAACAGGCATGGGCTTCGCCGTCACAAAAAAAGGAACGCTGATCATCGGCTCTATTTGATATGAATTACTTAATATAAATTACTTAATATGAATTGCTTAATATGAATTACGCTTAACGCGATGAAAGAGGTTTCTCCATGGCCCTTCTCTATTCGGAGCCGCTATGGTTCCAAAACCCAAGCCGTCCCGGCGATACGGAGCGCCTGCGCGCGCTGCTGCGGGAGGACAGCGAGGCCTGTTCGCTGCTGCTGGAGCGCCTGGCCTCCCTGCAGGAGGCCTGTTCGCAGGGAGCCCGGGATCAGGCGCAGCCTCCCTGGGCAATGGCGATTTTTACGCTGGCGGACCGCTTCAGCGTGCTGCTGCAAACCAGTTATCAGCCCGCGGGGTTCTGGGAAAACGCCCTGCGCGCGGCGGATATTTCCCCCTACCGGCAGCGCGGCCTGGAGCTGGGCTTTGAGGCGGCGCTGCACCACCACAATCTCTTCGCCAAATGGGCCTGTGTGGACGAGCTCTTTTTAAAGACCTTTCGCAGCGCGGCGTTTCTGGTGTGTCTTTCCTCCCAAAGCAAGCTGATCTGCCGCACCAGCGAGGCCCATCGCCCTCTGGCGGAAGCGGCCCTGGCCGATCTTTACTGCCACGCCCTGCCGCCCCAGCACCGGCGCTTCATCTCCGCCGTGGCCGGCTCGGGCTGCCTGCCCATGGAGGATTACGGCATCGTGATCTCCGCCGGGGGCACGCTGCCCCTGCCGGAGGAAAGCGAAAGCTTTACCGGCGCGCTGGTGGATTTCAAGGCCGAGCCGCCGCGGATGCAGCTTTATTTCCCCTGCCTGAATTTTGCCCAGCGCACCGCGCGCAGCCTCCTGCGCCGGCTGGACCTGCCCTTTTTAGTGAGCATGTGGAACGCGGCGGAGCGTCTGGTGGCTGAGGTGCTAGGGGCCGAAGCCGCCATGGAGGCACAGGATCTGATCACCTGGCAGATGCTGCGAAAGAATTTTGCCTCTCATAAATTTTCCATCACCGAGAAGGAGCACGAGCGGCTCCAGCGGCGGGTGAAGCTGTTTCACGAGATGACAGAGACGAGACTTTCGTAGGGGCTCAAAATTTTGAGCCCTGGTCACGCATTAATTGAAACCAATCAACAACAGGGCTGCGGAGTTCAAAATTTTGAGCCCATGATAACGTGGCCTGGGCTCAAATTTTTGAGCCCCTACATTTTGAGCCCCTACATGGAACGCTGGAGGATCATAACATATGTTTTGGCAGGAATTTTGGAACGTGTTTAAAACGCCGCTGGCGGTGTTGGTTATTCCGCTGTTGGGCCTTGGGCTGTGGGCGGCCTTCAGTAAAAATAGCAAGGGCAAAGCAGCGGTTGCTCTGTTGATGCTGCTTGGTGCTTTCCTGCTTCCGGCGGGTGTGGCGGGTTATAAGACCTATGGCGCTTACCGCCGGCAGGCGGCGATCAACCTTGCTATGGCGGAATTTGAAGGGTATGCAAGCGCTGAGATGACACCGGAGCAGCAGGAGAAGATTTATGTTCATGCACAGGCCCTTCTGGAGGCCGGCGATTACGAGTACGCTTTGGTGGGGTTTCGCAAAATAAATCGATACAAGCTCAGCGATTGCAAAAAGGCGATGTGCTATTTCTATCTGGGTGATTATGAAGCGGCGCTGAACAGCTTTGGAGGCGTTTATCTCCAAACCGCCGAGGAGTATGAGGAGGCCGGGATCGTATGCTGTGAATTTACGGTACAGCTTCAGAAGGAGGCTCCGGAACTATACTACCGATATTTGCAGCGGACACTGGATTTTTTTAACTACGCGCTTGAGATAGAGCCTGACAGACAGCAATGCCGCTATTATCGTGGCCTTATCTGGTATTACCTGGAGGCGTATGGACAGGCTATACTGGACCTGGACCGTGCTCTTGAACTGGACCCCGGGGATGTCAGAGCGGCGGAAATGCTTGAAGTGATTTACGCGCTGCACGCGGATATATCATAAAAAAACAACAAACAACAGCGGGTCAGCCAATCTGGCTGCCCCGCTGTTGCTTTTATTTGAATTATGCCTTTTATCAGCTCTCCACAATCGCCTCTTCGTTGTTCCCCTTCAGAAAATCCAGCGCGGCGCTGAGCTGCTGGTCGGGGTTGCCATAGCGGAAATCGGGCTCTACGCCGCCCTTGCACCAGTCGGGGTCGTTGCCGTAGGGCGTGACCGTGGCCACCGTCAGCAGAACCGCCCCGCCTACGCGTTCCAGCCGAAAGGCCTCCTGCAGGGTGTTGTTGCCGGCGGTGGGCAGACCAAACAGGAACACCTTGCCGCTGTTGTAGCTGCGCAGGTTATAGGCGAAGAGCTCCGCCGGGCCGTCGGTGGCGGCGTTGGTGAGCACGGCTGTCTTTAAGTTGGCGTCGCGCTTTGAGCTGGGCGCGTAGAGCACGGGAGCCCTGCCCTGATAGTTCACCGTGGCCATCACGTCATTGCCCGCGCCGGCGATCACCAGCAGATCAAGAGCGCCGCAGGCGTATTCCCAGGTGCCGTCCCAGCAGCCCCGCAAATCGAATATAAATGTCGAGGCCCCCTGGCTGAGCAGCTCGCCCATCTGGCTTTTCAGCTGATCCTTGGTGCTCTTGTAGAAGGCCGAGATACGCAGATAGCCCACGTCGTCCTGCATGATTTCGCCAAACACCGTGGGCACGTTGTGGCCTACCATAATATTGACCGTGTTTTCCGCGTCGTCGCGCAGATAGGTCAGCGTGATATGCGTCACAGCCACGTCTGAGGCGATGCTGCGCAGCTTGTTGAGCTCCGCGAGCATTTGGGGCGCGCTGTCGCGGTCCACGTCGGCGGCGTTGACGACGCTCTGGTTGTCGGCCTTGACGCTGATGATCTGGTCGCCCTTCTGCAGGCCGCTGTTGGCCGCGGGGGAGCCGGATTGCACACGGTCCACCACAATGCCCAGCATCGGGTCGTAGGAGGCCGCCAGCCCCAGGTCGGCGCTTTCTCCCCGCAGCCGCTGGTCATAGCTGTTGTACTCCGCGGCATCCAGGTAGCGGCTCTTGGGGTCGCCCAGACCGGCGATATAGCCGCGCACAACCTCGGCGTTGACCACGTCGTTGTTCACCCTGCCGGAGTAGTTGCGCTGCACCGTGTCGCGGATCTCCTCCATGGCGGCGAACTGCTCCGCCCGCCGGGGCAGGTCGGTGATAATGCGGTTATGTTCCTGGCGGGCGTAAAGCATCGTCAGCGGAATCGATACCGAGACCAGCACCAATGCCAGCGCCAGCGCCGCGCCGAATGATATTTTGCGGTTCATGGATCTATCCTCCAAATTTTAAAAATGCCAAACAAATCCAAAACAAGATTCAAAATAATTTTAAACCAATTTCAAAACAATGCAAGGCAAAAACCAAAAACAATAATCTATGTCTATTCTATCATAAGTTCCCCTCTTTTGCAAGCTTGTCTTTTGCCCGGAAATATGCTATAATATGTTTATTGTGTTAAGAAACTGTAAAAAGAGGAGCTGAGGCTGGCATGAAAGGCATCATCACCGTGCTCGGGCGCGACCGCGTGGGCATCATCGCGGAGGTCTGCGTCTATCTCTCCCGGCGGCGGATCAACATCCTGGATATTTCGCAGACGATCGTACAGGGCTATTTCAATATGCTGATGATCGTAGACATGGGGTCCTGCGCGGCGCCCTTCGAGGAAACCGCGGCGGAGCTAAACGCCCTTGGCCGCGAAACAGGGCTGGAGATCAAGCTGCAGCACGAGGAAATATTCCAGACGATGCACAGGATATGACATAAAAAAACCGCCCACGATTGGAGCGGCCTATTGGATGAGCGAATTGAAATCACGGCGGGCGTAGAGTACGCGGCAAAGATTTATCGTGTGCGCGTCTTCATCAACCTTATAAAATATAGTGTAATTTTTCACAAGAAGACGGCGGTAATCCGTCTGTCCTGAAGCAGAAATATGTATTTTGCCGAGTGCAGGTGATCGTTGCAGTTGGTTAAGCTTCTGATCAATTTGTCTGTTTAGTCTCCTGGCCGCTTCAGGGGCATACAGCTCATAGGCTATATATCTGAGGATTTCTGTGAGTTCTTGCTTATAAGCGGGCATAAAATGAAGCTCATACCGCATCCTTTAACAGCCCCATCTCCAATTCAAATCCGTCTATCATTTTTTCCATCTCCTCAAAGATTTCCTCCTGTGTATAAAAAACGCCCGCCTCTATTTCTTTGTCAGATTCTTCCAACAAGCGCAGAAGCCGCAGTTCCGCCACAGCTTCGAAGACCCGGTCATAAGCGTCGGGTATTAATTCTGCTGCTGAATAAGTTTTTTCCATTCAAGAACATCCCCTTTCATTTCTTATTATACACGATAAGCAAGCATAAATCAATCTTTTTGAGATTGGAGCTATTGGATGAGCGAATTGAAATCACGGCGGGCGTAAAACACGTGGCGAATTTCAATTGTGTGGTTGCTTTCGTTTACTATGTAAAAAATCGCGTAATTCTTTATAGTACAATAACGGAATCCTTTATCTTCGCCCTCCAGGCTAATATATTTTTTCCCCAGAGTTGGTGAAGACTTTATGCGGTTGATTTTTTTGAGAATAGATTCGGCTGTTTTTCGGGAAGCTTTCGGCGCATATAAAGTTTCGCTGATGTAGGATGTTATTTCAACCAATTCCCGTTCAAAAGAAGGCAGAATCTTGAGCTTATACTGCATTTTCTCGCCTTTCCAATTCTGCCTCAAACCGGTCTATTCTTTCGAATATCCTGGCGAAAACTTCATCAGCGTCCATAAACTTTCCTGCAGCGGCTTCTTTATCGGATTCTTCAAACGCTCTCAAAATACGTTTTTCTTCCAAGGCATGATCGGAAGCGCCTGGGAATAATTCTGTGATCGAAGCCTTTTCCATGCGACGACCCCCTTTCATTTCTTATTATACACGATAAGCAAGCATAAATCAATCCCATTTTTTTCTGCGCCTTTTTTCTGCGCCTGAAAAAACGCGCGAAGCGTCAAAAGCCCAAAATTTGAAGGGAGCCTTTCTTATTATGATCACCCGCATGGAAATTCAGGAGACCAACCGCATGATCTCCGAGGCCAACCTGGACGTGCGCACCATCACCATGGGCATCAGCCTGCTGGACTGCGCCGCCGGAGGCCTGGAGCGCTTTTGCGGCGAGATCTATGACAAGATCACCCGCGCGGCGGAGCGTCTCGTGCGCGCGGGGGACGATATCGCCCTGCAATTCGGGATTCCGGTGGTGAATAAGCGCATCTCCGTGACGCCGGTCGCCCAGGCCGCGGCGGGGCTGAGGCGCCGGGAGGGCGGCGCGCGGGAGGAAGATTTCGTCGAAATCGCCAAGACTCTGGACCGGGCCGCGCGGGAGGTGGGCGTGAACTTCATCGGCGGGTTCAGCGCGCTGGTGCAAAAGGGCAGCACCGCCAGCGATCTTGCCCTCACCCACGCGATTCCCCGGGCTCTGGCCGAAACGGAGCGGGTGTGCTCCAGCGTAAACCTGGGCTCCACCCGGGCGGGGATCAACATGAACGCCGTGGCGCGCATGGGCCGGGTGATCAAAGAGACAGCGGCCCGCACGGCCGAAAATGGCTCCATGGGCTGCGCCAAGCTGGTGGTCTTTTGCAACGCGGTGGAGGACAACCCCTTTATGGCGGGCGCGTTCCATGGGGCCGGAGAACGGGATCTCGTGATCAACGTGGGCGTGAGCGGCCCGGGCGTGGTCAAGCGCGCCTTGGAGGAGGTGCGGGGCGCGGACTTCGAAACCGTCTGCGAAACCGTGAAGCGCACGGCGTTTAAGATCACCCGGGTGGGCCAGCTGGTGGCCCTGGAGGCCTCGAAGCGCCTGGGCGTGCCCTTCGGTATCATCGACCTTTCCCTGGCCCCGACCCCTGCCGTGGGCGACAGCATCGCCGAAATCCTGCAGGAAATGGGGCTCGCGCAGCCGGGCGCGCCGGGCACCACGGCGGCGCTGGCCATGCTCAACGACAACGTGAAGAAGGGCGGCGTGATGGCCTCCAGCTATGTGGGAGGGCTCAGCGGCGCGTTCATCCCCGTGAGCGAGGATCACGGTATGGTCGAGGCCGCGCGGCTTGGCGCCCTGACCCTGGAAAAGCTGGAGGCCATGACCTGCGTTTGCTCCGTGGGCCTGGATATGATCGCCGTGCCGGGCGACACCTCCGCCGAGACCATCGCGGGCATTATCGCGGACGAGATGGCCATCGGCATGATCAACGGCAAGACCACCGCCGTGCGGATCATTCCAGCCGCCGGAAAGCGGGTAGGCGAGCTGGTGGAGCTTGGCGGCCTGCTGGGCACGGCCCCGGTGATGCCGGTAAACGGGTATTCCTGCGAGGCGTTCATCAAAAGAGGCGGAAGGATCCCGCCGCCGATTCACAGCTTTCGGAATTAAAAAACGTGTTGCATTTTGTTATCGCGTCTGCTATAATAATTTTGGCCCGCGAGGGCCGCGGCGCTGCGCTTGCACGGAAGCGGTGACGTCTCCCCGAAAGGGGTGAGAGTACATGGTAGAAATTCTCATGGCGATGGCCTTTTGCTATCTGGCGATGATGCTCTACGTACGTGAACTCAATAAAAAGGACTAGCCGCCCCATCACCTGCAAGCTGTGGGCGGCTAGTAGCCTGGCAAATTTCATCATAGGAGGCTAGCCGTTTTCGGCAGCGCTTCGCCCCCTTGACCGCCTCCATTATACCGCAAGGGAAGTGGAATGTCAAGGGGGGGCTTTTGAAATAAGAAAAGGAGGGTATTCACATGCAGCGCATTCAAGTGCAGGGGCAGCGGCTCATCGACGAACAGGGGCGCGAACGGATTTTTCGGGGCGTGAACGTCAAATGCGGCAACGAACCGGAAAAATATCTCTCCTGGCTGGATGAGGCCTTCTTCCAGCGCAGCGCGGCCCTGGGGCTGCAGCTGCTGCGCCTGGGCGTTTGCTGGGAGACCTTTGAGCCCGCGCCGGGGGAATATGACGAGGAGGTTCTGCGAAAGCTGGACCGGATCTTCGGCCTCGCCGCGCAATACGGCGTGTATGTCTTCCTCGACATGCATCAGGACCTGTATTCCTCCTTCGGCATAAACGCTGGCGACGGCGCGCCGGTATGGGCCTGCCTCACCGACGGCTACAAGGCGAAGCACTCGAAATTCGTCTGGGCCGAGGGCTATTTCTGGGGCAAGGCCGTGCAGCGCGGCTTCGATCATTTCTGGGAAAACAGCCCCGTGCACGGCAGGGGCATTCAAGATCATTATGAGGCGCTGTGGCAGCTGCTCGCGCGGCGTTACGGCGATCATCCGGCCTTCTTCGGCTTCGACTTTATGAATGAGCCCTTCCCCGGCACCCCCGGCGGCAGGGTCTTCCGCAAGCTGGTGGCGAAGGCGGCGCGGGTCATTCTGATCAGCCCCACCGTCAAGCGCGCAAGGTTCCTCAAAACCTATTTGAATAAAAAGACCCGGAACTATGCCCTGGATGTGCTCACGCCCGCGGTAATGGCAAAGGTCGTCCAGGCGGGGGAAAAGCTCATCAAGCAATTTGACGCGGAAAAGTATAACCCCTTCACCGCGCGCATGACAAAGGCTGTACGCGAGGTCACCTCCAATGGCATTGTCTTCGTGGAGCAAAATTATTACTCCAACATCGGCGTGCGGCACGGCGTTATGCCGCCGGAGGGGGAGGCCAACGCCTGCTACAGCCCCCATGCCTACGACTTCACGGTGGATACCCCCGCCTACGCCTATGCCAATAACGCGCGGGCCGGCTTCTTTTTTGAGCGCGCCCGCGAGGCCCAGCAGCGCATGAATGTGCCCGTTATCGTGGGCGAATGGGGCGGCGGCGGTGAGGGCGAGAGCTTCTTCCCGCACATTCAATATCTCCTGGAGCTCTTCGATTCCTTCCACTGGAGCGACACCTATTTCGCCTATACGGAGGGCCTGTATGACCAGCCGATTATGCGCCTGCTGTCGCGCCCGACGCCCGTTGCGGTCAACGGCGTAATCAAAAGCCACAGCCAGGACTGGGAATCGAATGTCTTCACGCTGGAATTCACGCAGCCCGCCGGCGCGGATCCCGCGCTTCCCACGGAGCTTTACCTGCCCTCGGCCTATCAGTCCATTGAGGCGGGCAGCGCGCGGGTGGAGGAGGAGAGTATCCCCCATGGGGATGGAAGAATTTTGAAGCTTTACTTTGAGGCCGGAGAGCACAAGGTTGTGGTGAAGCTGTAAGAAAAAACGCTTTCGTGAGCGAACATATTTTCGAAACCAGTTGACTTTTGACGAATAATGGTATAAAATAAGCATGGCGCTGCTGGGCGGCGGTTGCGCATATCTCTATTCCTCACGGCAAATGCCTTGGCGCATTCCGGGGGAAAGGAGATGGTGCCTTTATGATGGTAACATACATTGCGGATATTCTGCAGGCTGTGATGATAGATCCCACGTGGGCCGTCACAATTGCTTCGGCTGCCCTGCACTGGATAAAAAGCATATGGCGTTCCAAATAAAGAAGTAACCGCCCTCGTGCCTAACAAACACGGGCGGTTACCTCTTTTACTCAATTGAGGAATAGAGACAGCAACCGAAGCTCGGCAGCGCCGCTTTCCTTAGTTCATATTATAGCACTCGTTCCGCCGTTTGTCAAGACCGGTTTCGCAAATTCACGCTTAGCCTTCCAGGTCCGCCGCCAGGGCGTCGAGGTCCGCGTCGACCTTCGGGGCGGCCGCGGAGGCGGTTCTGCCCTTCTTCGCCTTCGTGGCCGTTTGCACCAGGGCACTCACGTCAGTCATGCGCTCCGCGGCGGCGGAACGTACCTGCACCGTGGGATCGTTGAGCAGCACCCAGGCGAGGTCCTCCTGGCCGGTGAGCTTCTGCGTGGCGGATTCGCGGATCTCGGGCTCCGCGTCCTCCTTGGCCACCGTCGCGATGGTCGCCTGGTCCACAATGCGCTTCACCGCCGTGTGGCGTATCTCGGCCAGGGGATCGCGCAGCGCCACGACGCCCAGGGCCTCCAGCGCTTTGGGGTCCGTCTCGAAGAAGAACAGGCGCTCCACAGCCTTTTGACGCACCACGGGCTCCGCGTCGCCGGAGGATGCCTTGCCCAGCGCCGCCAAATCGGTCAGGTGCTTGATGGCCGCGCGGCGCACATAGGAGTTCGCGTCCCGCAGCGCGTAGGGAACCAGCCAGGCCTGCAGCTCTTCCTGGGTATAGCCCTCATCCAGCAGAATCTGCCGCCCCAGCTTTTCCACCACCATGAAGCGCAGATACCATTCATGGACCTCCAGGCTGTTCTTCGCCAGAGCCTCCAGGGCGCGGGGCGCGGTATCGCCCTCCACCAGGCCGTCCATAACGCTGCGCTCGTTCTGCCCGCGCTGCTCCGCCAGGGCGCGGATACGTTCGGCCTCCTGCTCCATGGCCTTCTTTTGCTGGGCTTCCTGTTCCAGCCGCTGCTGCTGCTGCAAATCAGGCTGATTGAACTTTTTCGCCATAGCTTAGATCATTCCTTTCCTGACAATAATTCTGATATTATTTTACTATTATTCCCGAAGTTTGTCAAGATAAATGTTCATTTCTGGAAATATTTCGCTAAATCACGCCGTCCCAGGTCGTGGTCCTGCTCTTCTTCTTCTCCTCCTCGCTGAACCAGGTCGTGGTAACCACCTTGCTTTCGGTATAGAAGCGGTAGGCGTCCTTGCCCAGGCAGTGGGCGTCGCCGAAGAAGGAGCTCTTGTGCCCGGAGAACGGGAACACGCCCACCGGAACCGGGATGCCCACGTTCACGCCGACCATGCCGCCGTGGGTATGGCGGGCGAACTGGCGGGCGTAATAGCCGCTTTGGGTGAAGATCACCGAGCCGTTGGCGAAGGGGTTTTCGTTCATGAGCGCCAGACCCTCCTCGAAGCTCTTCACGCGCTTGACGCACAGCACCGGGCCAAAGATCTCGCTTTCGCCGATGGCCATGCCGGGCTTCACGTGGTCAAAAATTGTCGGGCCGATATAAAAACCGTTCTCATAGCCGGGCACCACGCAATCGCGCCCGTCCAAAACCAAGCGCGCGCCTTCGGAAATGCCCTCCTCAATGCGGCGGAGGATGCTGTTCTTGTGGGCGGCGTTCACCACGGGCCCCAGCTCGCTGGTTTTTTCGTAAGCCGGGCCTACGCGGCGGTTCTTCGCCTGTTCCACGATGGCGGCGACGAGCTCGTCGGCGATATCCTCCTGAACCGCAACCACGGGCAGAGCCATGCAGCGCTCCCCCGCGCAGCCGAAGGCCGCGTTGACAATGCCCGCGGCCGTGCGCGCGATAGGCGCGTCGCGGAGCACCAGCGCGTGGTTTTTCGCCTCGCACAGGGCCTGCACGCGCTTTCCGGCGGCGGCGGCGGTGGAATAGATCCGCAAACCGACCTTTGTCGTGCCCACAAAGCTCACGCCCTTGATGTCCGGATGGCTGAGCAGCTTCTCGGCCTCCACGCGGCTGCAGGTGACGACGTTCAGCACGCCGTCGGGCAGGCCGGCCTCCCGGTAGAGCGCCGCGATGCGCAGCGCGGCGCGTGGCGTGGGGGACGCGGCCTTGAGCACCATGGTGTTGCCCGTGGCGATGCAGACCGGCGCCATCCAGCCCATGGGGATCATAGCAGGGAAATTGAAGGGCGCGATCCCCGCGAAAACGCCGACGGGCTCGCGGTAGAGCACGCTGTCATAGCCCGTGGAGGCGTCCATAAGGCTTTCGCCCATCATGAGCGACGGCGCGTGGATGGCGAGCTCCGTCCCCTCCCTGGCTTTGAGCACGTCGCCCTGCGCCTCGTCCCAGACCTTTCCGTTCTCCTCCGCGACTAAGTGCGTCAATTCATCCATGTGCTTATCGAGCAGCTCCCGCAGGCGGTAGAGCACCTGCGTGCGCTTGAAGACCGGCGTCGCCGACCACCTGGGATACGCCGCCTTCGCCGCCTGGATGGCCGCCTCGACCTCACCGCTGGTGCAGCAGGGCACCCGCGCGGCGATTTCACCGGTGCTGGGATTATAGGCGTCTGTATAGGTTTCGGTCACGGATTCGACAAACTGCCCATTGATAAAGGGCTTTAAAATTTGCATGGTTTTCGTTTCCTTTCGAAAATTTGTTGGCATGCTATAAGCTTGCGGCGGCTTACCTATAGTATTACCCCTCCAGCAGCCACTGGTGCTCGGGCTGGAAGTTCCGCTCGTTCCATGGGTAGCCGTCGAAGTGGCGGATCATCCATACATACATCATGGCGTAGCCGGGGGCGTTCACCTGGGGATGGTACTTCCCCCCCGGAACCGCCGCGAAGGAGCGGTCGCGGATTTTGTAGGCGGCGTCGTCCAGAAAGCAGGCGCCGAAGCCGCAGGGATGCCCGAAGCGGTAGTAATAGACCTCGGGATGCGGGTGCTCGTGGGGCGGGTAGCTGCTCCAGCCGCCCTGGGGAACTAAAATCTCGCCGCAGACCATGTTGGAATAAGGCGCGTTCGCAATATCGAAGAAGGTGCTCACGGTGCGCTGGGCTTTTCCCCCGAACTGCCCCTGGCCGAAGGTGTCGCGGCGGGTGTTTTCGGGGGTATAGAAGACAGCCGGGAATTCCCGGTCGTTTTTTGTGGATTGCACCAGGATTTCGCTTGCTTTGTCTGCCCGTACATTGACCGTAACGCCCTTGCTCACATGCAGGCAATAGGCCGGGTCATTGATGCAGGAAGCGCGCGCGGCCGTGCCAAAGTCTTCAAAAACAACCTCGCCCTCTATGAGCAGGACGGCCATTTCCTCATCGGCAAAGCCCAGGCGCATGGATTTTCCCGCCTCAATTTGATGTACCGTGATATTCATCAGCATGTTCGGATACAAGCCTGTGGTGTTTGTCAGCGGCATCCCGCCGTTCGCATTGAATTCCGGATAGCCAAATTCTTCATTGCTCTTATACATTTATAATACTACCTCTTAATCATAACTTATAATACTATCTCTTCATCATACTGCTTCTTATCTATTGGCCTCTTATATATTGGCCTCGATTTCGGAAATTTTCACCGGCAACCCCGTCTTCGCGGACTTCGTCGCCGCGATGCCGATCAAAACCGCCGCCAGGCCCGCGTAGGCGTCCACGGGAACCTCCGTGTCGTTCATCACCGCCTCAATGAACTCCGTCACCTCAGTGGCATAGGCCTGCATATAGCGCTCCAGGAAGAAAAACAGCGGTTTTTCTTTGGCTTCGCCCGCGCTGTTCCAGACCTGGGCGTTTGAAGCGCTGTCGTTGCCGCAAAGCGCCGCGCCCTCAGAGCCGAAAACCTCCGCGCGCTGGTCGTAGCCATAGGCGCAGCGGCGGCAGTTGTCGATCACGGCCAGCGCGCCGCTCCTGAGCCTGAGGGTGATCACGGCGCTGTCGAAGTCCCCGGCCTCGCCGATGGCGGGATCCACCAACACGGCGGGCTGCACAAAAACCTCCTCCACCTCGTCGCCGGAAAGATAGCGCGCCATGTCAAAATCATGAATCGTCATGTCCAGAAAAATCCCGCCGGACACCGCCGCGTATTCCGCGCTGGGGGGCTCCGGATCCCGGGAGGTGATTTTTACCAGCTCCACCTTGCCCACCTGCCCGCTTGTCACGGCGGCGCGAAGCGCCCTGAAATTGTGATCGAAGCGCCTGTTGAAGCCGACCATGTATTTCAGGCCCTTCGCGCTTTCTGTCTCAAGCGCCGCTAAAACCTCCTTGATTCTGCCGATGTCGTGGTCAATGGGCTTTTCGCAGAACACGTGCTTTCCGGCGGCAATGGCCTCCAGGGAGATGGCGGAATGGGTGTCGGTGGAGGAGCAGATCAGCACGGCGTCGATTTCGGGGTCATTGATGATGTCCCTGTAGTTCTTTGTGGCCTGTGAAATGCCGCAGCTCTTTGCCCATTCGACAGTGGCGTCATTGAGCATGGGGTCCGCGATGGCTTTGACCTTCGCCTGACGGACAAAATTGACAATGCTCTGGGTATGCACCTTCCCGATGCGCCCCGCGCCGATGATTCCAATATTCAGCATGAATACTCTCCTTCATTGCTACTTTATTATTTTTGATTATATTATATATTTGCCGTTTCCCGGATATATGTTCTGGCCTTGAGCGCGTATTCGAAGGGGTTCGCCCTGGCGGGGTCCTGCTCGGCCTCCACCACGAGCCAGCCCTCGTAACCGGCCTCATCGAGGATTTGGAACAGCGGGGCGAAATCCACGCAGCCGTCGCCGGGCACGGTGAAGGCCCCCAGGCGCACGCCCTCTAAAAAGCTCAGGCCCTCGCGCTTCACCCGGGCGACGATCTCCGGGCGCATATCCTTCAGATGCACGTGGGCCACGCGGCCGGCGTGTTTTTTGAGCACCTTCACCGGGTCAATGCCCGCGAAGCTGAGATGCCCGCTGTCAAACAGCAGATGCACCAGCGCGGGGTCGGTGCCCGCCATCAGGCGGTCGATCTCCTCCCCGGTCTGCACCACGGTGCCCATGTGGTGGTGGAAGCTCAGCTTCATGCCCTTCTTCACGGCAATTTCGCCGAGCCTGTTCAGGCCGTCGCAGAGCCGGGCCCACTGCGCTTCCTCCATTATGGGCTTACGGTCGAAGACCGGCAGGGGCTGGCCCTGCACGCTCCCGCTCTGCTCCGAGGCGCCGATCACCCCCGCTCCCAGATAGGAGAGAAAATCCAGCTGAGCCTCAAATTCGGCGGCGACCTCCCCGAAGGGCTTCGTGAGCAAAAAGCTGGAAAACCAGCGGTTGCAAATGGTGAGCCCCCGCAGGTCCAGGGCCTTCTTGAGCGCGGCGCGGTCACTGGGATACTTATTGCCCACCTCGCAGCCGGCAAAGCCCGCCAGGGCCATTTCGCTCACGCACTGCTCAAAGGTGTTTTCGCCCCCCAGATCGGGCATGTCGTCATTGGTCCAGCCGATGGGCGCGATACCAAGCTTTATTTTTTTGTTCTGAAACGCCATAGAATCCTCCTCAAATATTTAAAATAAATATTTAAAAATATTTTAATTTTCTGAAAAATTAAAATTCGCCGGCCAGTTCAATCTTCAGGCAGTTTGTGTATTTCGTGGGCAGCTCCTCCGGCAGCTCTGCTGTCAGCACGCCGAAGCTCTGCGCGAAGGGAAGCTCCCCCGCGCCCAGCAGCCTGACCGATTCCACCTTTTCCTCCGGCCTGAGGCTGCGGATGACGGCCACGCGGTTCTCCGGCGCGCGCATCATAAAAGCGAACAGCGCATTGCCCTTGCGGACAAAGCGGAGATCCGTGGGCTGCCAGGCGGCGGCCTCCTCCGTGAAATCGCGGATCACCACGCTGGTGCCGCCCTCGGCGTTGATCCGCCAGGGCCGCGTAGCGTATACACCCTCGCCGCACACCGCGAACCACCCCGCCAGCTCATCCAGAATCCAGCGGACCTCGTCGTCGATGCTCCCGTCGGGCCGCTGCAGGATATTCAGCAGCATCGTGCCGTTCTTGGCGATGATGTCCACCAGCATCTCAATGATGTGGCCCGGCCTCTTGAAGGGCTGCTTCGCGTCGTAGAACCATCCGCCGATACAGGTATCCGTATGCCAGGGGCGCTCCGAAATGGCGTCCAGCTGGGTTTTTTCCATGTCCAGCAGGCCCACGCGGTAAATCTCCGGCCTACGGTCCTTTTGCAGATACACGGCGTTGTTCCTGCCGTGCTTTTCGATAGAGGTGTTATAAAGATGCGCCACGGCCTCCAGGCCCGCGCCATACAGCGGGTCGCCGCCCCGGGTGAGGGTGGAGTCCTCGTCGGCGCACCAGTGGGAGCCGAAGGGCAGCACGCCGTCGGTGTAGAGCAGATCCGGCTGAAAGCGGTCGATGAGCTCCTTCATCACCGCCAGCCAGTAATCGTGATGGCTTTTGTTCAGCGTATACCAAAGATGGATGTTTCCTTTTGGCGTGATGTGCTCGCTATTATCAAAATAGAAGTCCCGGTATTCCGGGTCGGCGCCGTCGTAGGGGACGCCGGCATAGGGACCTTCTTTATCACAACCCTTGTTGACGGCCCACCAGGAGAACGAGGCCCCCAGGTGCTCCGTGAGGCCAAAGGGCAGATTGTATTTCGCCGCCGCCGCCTGCCACAGCCCGCAGATATCCTTCATGGGGCCAACCTGGGCCGCGTTGAAGCGGTTGAGCCTGGAGGGATAGTTGAAAAAATGGTCATGGTGCATGGCCTGGGCCACGAAATAGCGCGCGCCGGCTTTATAGTAGAGCTCCATCAGGGCGCCGGGGTCAAAGCGCTCCGCCTTCCAGAGCTTTACCAGATCCTTGTAGCCAAACCTTGACGGGTGGCCGTAGTGGCGCAGATGGTAAAGATACTGCGGCGAGCCCTCCATATACATATGCCGCGCGTACCAGTCGCCGAACATGGGCACGCTCTGCGGCCCCCAATGGCTCCAGATGCCGAATTTCGCGTCCCGGAACCAGTCCGGGCACTCATACGCGCCCAGCGAGTCAAAGGTCGGTTCGAATTGCTTTATTGGCATACCTGTTTCCCCCTGTTTTCGTTTTCTGTTTTGCTGTATGCAGTATAGCACAGCGGGAGAAAAATGGCAAGATGCAAAGCGGGCTTTTTTCTATAACTAAGAGAAAACGATAAATACAAGGCCCAAACGCAAAGCGGCAAGCCCTTGGAATGAAGGACTTGCCGCTTTGCGTTTGGTGCGCCCAAGAGGACTTGAACCTCCACCGGGGAACCCCGACTAGAACCTGAATCTAGCGCGTCTGCCAATTCCGCCATAGGCGCATACGGAATGCCGACATCCGGCGAGAAGTATTGTAGCATACTCCCGCGCGCTTGTCAATAGGTGATTTGCCCGCGCGTGAGAATAAATTTCTCAGTTCTTGACAAATGAAAAAAAAACTGCTATAATAGACCCGTTCCCACAACTGAATACTCCCTTATTAAGAGTGGCGGAGAGATCAGGCTCTGTGATGCCCGGCAACCTGCATGCGATATGCAAGGTGCTTCATCCTGCGGTTTTGCCGGAAGATAAGGAAATAATTCGCCGCTTCCGCGCGCCGGAAGCGGTGCTTTTATTTTATAAAAAAATTGGGAAAGGAAGATAGATATGTCAACCAAAAACCGTAAGCTTTTCACCTCCGAGTCCGTCACCGAGGGGCATCCGGACAAGCTCTGCGACCAGATCTCAGACGCTGTGCTGGACGCCATGCTGGAGCGGGACCCCATGAGCCGCGTGGCCTGCGAATGCTCCGCCACCACCGGGCTGATCCTCATCATGGGCGAAATCACCACCGAGGGCTATGTGGATATCCCCAAGCTGGCGCGGCAGGTCGTGCTGGACGCGGGCTACAACAGCGCTGACATGGGCTTCGACGGCAACACCTGCGCGGTGATCACCGCCATCGACGAGCAATCCCCCGACATCGCCCTGGGCGTGGACCGCTCCTTTGAGAAGAAGGCGGCGGATTCGGTTGAAGACGCGTTCACCAACGGCGCCGGAGATCAGGGCCTGATGTTCGGCTACGCCTGCGACGAAACCCCCGAGCTTATGCCCCTGCCGATTTCCCTGGCCCATGCCCTGGCGCGGCAGCTGACCGAGGTGCGCAAGAACGGCGCGCTGCCCTATCTGCGCCCGGACGGTAAAACCCAGGTCACCGTGGAGTACGACGAGGCCGGGCAGCCCGTTCGCGTGGACACCGTGGTGGTATCCGCCCAGCACAGCGCCGACGTCCCCCTGGAGCAAATCCGCGCCGACATCCTGGCACAGGTGATCCGGCCCATTATCCCCGCGCCATTGCTGGATGACGACACCGTTTACTACGTCAACCCCACCGGGCGCTTCGTGGTGGGCGGTCCCCACGGCGACAGCGGCCTCACCGGCAGAAAGCTCATCGTGGACACCTACGGCGGCTACGCCCGCCACGGCGGCGGCGCGTTTTCCGGCAAGGACCCCACGAAGGTGGACCGCTCGGCGACCTACGCGGCGCGCTACGCGGCGAAGAACATCGTGGCGGCGGGCCTGGCGAAAAAGTGCGAGCTGCAGCTGGCTTACGCCATCGGTGTGGCGCAGCCTGTTTCGGTGTTGGTGGAAACCTTCGGCACCGGCGTGATTCCCGACGCCAGACTGAGTGAAATCGTGCGGCGGCTCTTCGATCTGCGCCCCACGGCGATTATTGAGGCCTTTGATTTGCGGCGCCCGATTTACCGCCAGCTGGCGGCGCTGGGCCACGTGGGCCGCACGGATTTAGACCTCCCCTGGGAGAAAACGGACCGCGTCGAGGCTTTGAGAAAAGCCGCGGGAGTTTAAAGTGGAGGCCGCGGCAAACGCGCGAAGCGGCTGCCCGCCGCAGGCGTGGACAGAAATCATCATTCAAGTAAACGCCGGCGAGCTTGACCGGGCCGGCGAAATCGCCCATATGGTCGTGCCCTATGGCATTTACATTGAGGATTACCGCGATTTGGAGCGCGAGGCTCTGGAAATCGCCCGCATCGATCTCATTGACGAGGCGCTTTTGGCAAAAGACCGCGGACTTGGCCTGGTGCATGTCTATCTCGCCCCGCAGGAGCATCCCGGCGAGGCTCTGGCCTATCTGGAGGAACGCTATCAATCCGCCGGAATCCTCTGTAAAATCGAAACCAGGGCCTGCCGCAGCGAGGACTGGGAGAACAGCTGGAAGGCCTATTTTCATCCGCTGCCGGTGGGAGAGCGCCTGCTGATCCAGCCCAGCTGGGAGCCCCTGGGGGATCCCGATGGCCGCGCGGTGCTCTGGCTGGAGCCCGGCCTGGCCTTCGGCTCGGGGAGCCACGCCACCACGCGGCTGTGCATGTGTGCCCTGGAGCAGAGCATTGATCAACGCGCGAAGCGCTTCGCCGCGCCGCGGGTGCTGGATATCGGCTGCGGCTCGGGGATTCTTTCCGTCACGGCGCTGCTCCTGGGCGCGGAGCAGGCCACCGGCGTGGACATCGACCCCCTCGCCGTGGCGAACGCCCGGGAAAACGGTCTGCGCAACGGCTTCACGGCCCCTGCCCTCAGCATCCTGGAGGGCAATCTGGCCGATCAGGTAACGGGCCGCTTCGATATCGTGGTGTCCAACATCGTGGCCGACGCGATTTTGCGGCTATGCCCCCTTGTGAGGGAGCTCCTGGAGCCCGGCGGCCTGTGGATCAGCTCCGGCATCATCGATACGCGGGAGCCGGATATTTTGGCGGGCTTCGAATCCGCCGGCTGGGTAGTTGCCGAACACCGCGAGGAAGGCGGCTGGCTCTGCTTTACCGTGAAACAACAGCTTAGCGCGTTATAAGAGCATTCTGCTGATTTTTCGAATTTAAACAACAAAACAACATCGCTCCGACCTGATTGGATCGATGTTGTTTTGTTGTTTTTGTGTTGTTGTTTTCTGTTTGATTTCATGTAATTGTACTGTAAAAAAGATGCACGCGTGACGCGAGCCGCTTGCTGAGATAATCTGCGGTGAGGTCCGCGAGGGAGCCCCACCGCAGGTGGTGCGGACGGCGGGACTTGAACCCGCACGGTTGCCCACTGGCTCCTAAGACCAGCGTGTCTGCCATTCCACCACGTCCGCAGGTGATAGAAGTATAGCACATCCTCCTCATAATTGCAAGAACTTTGACTCTTGGGCAATGGGCGCGCTTTTTTCAGCAAACTTCTTGCTTTTTGCCGGGCAATGTGATAAAATGCAGATATTCCGTGGGGAGGAGAGATGGCATGGCGGAGAAGATCATATGCAACCCGGAAGTGTTTTCGTCCAGGGCATACCCAGCCAAAAACAAGGCAAAACGGGTTTGCTTTGTGATTATGCCTTTCAGCAGCGAAGGAGATGAGAACAGACGCATACAAGACGTGTACAATCATCACATAGTGAAGATTGCGGAGCAGTGCGGCTTGGAATGCATCCGCGCGGATAACAAGCGGTATTTCCGCAGCGGCAGACCTATTATAGAACAAATCTGGCAGGCGATTTGTACCGCTGACATCATCATCGGGGATTTCACCACTGCCAACCCAAATGTGACTTATGAGGCGGGGCTTGCTCATTCCATTGGCAAACCCCTGATCGGGATTGTGCAGCAGGGAGAAAAAATCCCTTTTGACTACCAGCATTTGCGTCACATCCCCTATACTACTACACATGAAGGCTATGCCAAGCTGGACAGCGATTTGGAAATCGAAATTATTGGGTACATGAAGGAACTGGAGCATCAAGAGCAATACCCACAAAAATACGTGGAAGCTACCGACACAGCAGCTGCGGAAAAGCTGCGGCTTGCCTTGCAAAAGCAGGATGCGCTGCAAAACGAAAAAGACGCCCTTATCAAAGAGAACGACGGGCATTTAGAGCAAATAGCAGGGCTGTCCGCTCAAATTGCCGGACTAGAGAAAAAACTGGCAGCCTCGCGGCTTCAAATGGAGCCTTCGCCCCATACGAAAAAGCCTCCGCCCAAGAGGAGCGATATCCTCAAGAAAGGCAACCCCCACCACATTGGCCCCGATGCATTGGAATGGCTTGTGCTCGACGTAGACGAGAAGGAAAACAAGGCGCTGCTGATCACAAAGGACATCGTCAAAGAGATGCCATACCATGCGTCCGGCGGGGATATCACATGGGAGCATTGCAGCTTGCGTAAGTATTTGAACGGCGAATTTTACGAGGAATTCAGCGAGGATGACCGCAAGCGAATCAAACCAACCCAAAACCAGAATCCCCATACGAGGATTGATACGGCGGAAGGTTTCACGATATACACCAGAGGCGGAAACCCGACACCGGACAGCATTTTCCTCTTAAGCATAGAGGAAGCGAAACAGCACTTTCACACGACAGAGAGAGAAATAGTAATTTTGTGGACTATGCCAAAGACATACCCACAAAGCGACGAGCTGATAGCAAAATATGGTAAAAAACCGGCTTGGTGGTGGCTGCGGTCGTCCGGCAACATTCAGGATAAGGCCGCAAATGTCTTCGATGACGGCAGTATTAACCTCGCTGGTGCCTGGGTCGGTAATGATGATGGCGGTGTGCGCCCTGCTTTGTGGGTCAGGCTGTGATCTTCACGCTGCCGATATGCGCCTCGTATCCGAATGCCACAAAAGGGAAAGGCGGTACTGATGTCAAAGAATGAAAAATCGAGCGGGAACGATAACGTTCTGTTCCGCCGGTTTTTGGACGGCGATGACAAAGAGGCATTGACCGCCTTGGTCAACCTTTACGGCGAAGAATTAACACGCTTTATTTCCCGTATCACCGGCAACAGCCATGACGCGGAGGAGCTGATGATTGACGCTTACGTTCAGCTTGTGCGGAATAAGAGTAAAATCAAAAATCCCGAAGCGCTGAAGTCGTATCTGTTTACCACGGGGAAAAACCTCGCGCTGAATTTCTTGAAAAAGAATAAGCGCAGTCCCGTTATATTTGAAAATCTTGATATTCTTTTGGAAAGCGCGGACACGGATCACGCGCCTGATACCGAATTATCCCGAAAAGAACAAAAACGCCAATTGGACGAGGCGATGCAACGGCTGAAAAAGCAGCACAGAGACGTCCTGCAGCTCATTTATTTTGAAAACAAAAGCTATGTTCAGGCGGGCGGAGCAATGGGCAAGACGGTGAAGCAAATCGACAATCTTTTATGCGGCGCAAAGGCCGCGCTGAAAAAAGCACTGGAAAGAGAGAGCTTTGTCTATGAAACGGAGCAATGAGGAAATCACGCGGGAAATTCTGCGCCGTACCGGGCAATTGGATGTGCGGGACGCGCAGCGGAAACGCCGCGTTTACGCCACGCTGTCCGCAGCCGCAGCATTGGTATTGGTCATCGGCTTTGCCGCGGCCGTTCCGCTCTTGATTCCCGACGGATTATGGCGGGAAACGGCGGAAAATCAGACCGCGACCATGTTCGCCAGCGGTGAGATCGGCGGATATATTTTAGTAGCTGTGACCGCTTTCGCGGCCGGCGCGGCGATTACGCTTTTTTGCGTAAAGAAGCTTGGGAAGAAATGAGGCCAGCCCATGGAATCGCTTTTTGACATCATCAGCTGCGCCGTGCAGCTTGTGGCTTTGGCTGTTCTTGTAGGGTGGGCAATGCGGCAAAAAAGAGAGCTGTGGCTGTTTCAATTTATCGCGGGCGCGTTTGGGTGTTATTTTCTCGGCACATTATTTTGGACGCTGCATTATTTTATCGCGAACGACTGGCCCCGCGGATTTTCCGCCGCAGACCTTTCCGATATCGGTTTTTACTGCTTTTTTATGACGGCGTCCATCAGGCTGAAAGCCGGGTGGACACAGGCTGAACGCGTCCGCGCCGGGAGGTGGCGCTTTGCCGCTCTTGCCGCGCCTGTTGTTGTTATCGCGTTTCACGCCGCTTATGTCTTGCTGGCGGGCGGGCTTGTCAATAACGCGCTTTACTGTATAGCGCTGTGTTTTTTGTTTTACTGTACGCTGATTGGTGTCATTGCGGGAGGCGTTTATTGCCGTTATCACATAACAGTTCTGGCTGTGTTTGCGTTGGAGCTGATTATTTTCTTTGTGTCGTCCTTTGGCTTTGACGCGCTTTATTATGTGTTCACCTATATGCAAATGGCGGCGTGGTTCCTGATCATCCCCGCCGCGAAAAAGGGCGCTCAGCTTTCCGTAAAGGAGGCGGCGGTATGATTTATTCCGAAAATATCTTTGTCGCCATTGCCGCTCCGCTGTTTATCGCGCTGTTCCTCATCAGAGGGGAAACGCGGCGGTTTATCGGGTTCTTTATTTACGGCCTGCTGGCCTGTCTGCTCGGCGCGTATATCAACGGCTTTCTTGCCGCCGCTTCGGGCATGACCGCAACAGAAGCCGCCGTCAAGCTGACCCCGATCAGCGAGGAGCTGTTAAAGGCCGCGCCGGTCTTGTTTTACATGGCGGCGGCGAAGCCAGGGCGTGACAGCCTGATACCCGCCGCGCTCGCCGCGGGCCTGGGCTTTGCCACCTTCGAAAACGCCTGTCTGCTGACACAGGCCGGCGCGGAAGATTTTCTGTTCGCGCTGATCCGGGGCCTTGTTGCGGGCGTTACCCACGCCGCCTGCGCCGCTCTGCTCGGCTATGGCCTGGCGTTTATATCAGAAAAAAAGTACCGGCATTTGCTGTTTCCCGGCACGTTGGGGCTTTTATGCGCCTGCGCCGTGTTTCACGCAATTTACAATTTGCTTGTCACCGCCGGGAGGGGCTGGCAGGGTGTGGGCTACGCCCTGCCGCTGCTGATGACTCTCGCGGTTTTGCTGTGGCGCAAACGAACCGACCTGAAACGAGCGTAAAAAATACTGAAATCAAAGCCGGAGCGGATCAGCCGCCCCGGTTTTTTTATGCGAAAAAATCAAGGAGTTTGTTGTTTTTTGTTGTCTTATATAGTGAAAGGCTTTATTGAGTTGAAGTTTTGAGCGAAACAGGCAACGGACTGCGGAAACGAAAATGAAAGAAAAGAACAGGAGACCAACAATGAAAAGTCAAGGCCAAAATAATGGAGAGAGTCGTAAGAACAAAAAAATTGCCGCTCTGATCGCATCCCTTGCGGCAATCGCGCTTGTGATCGCGGTGGCCGCACTATTCCTGCCGCGCAGCACGGCCGCGCCGGCTGTATCTGCCGGAGCCCAGGGAATGATCGGAGAAGCTGGCCCCGCCGGCCCGCAGGGCGAAAAAGGCGATACGGGAACGCAGGGGCCTGAAGGCAACGCGGGCGAAGCGGGCTCTGCCGGTCCGCAAGGTCCGCAGGGGCCGCAAGGTAAAACGGGAGCGCAAGGCGAAACAGGAGCGCAAGGCGAAACGGGTTCAGACGGCTCCGTTGGCCCGCGGGGTCCTCAGGGGATACAAGGCATACAAGGCCCTGTTGGCCCTATAGGCCTAAGAGGAATCATCGGTCCTGCCGGCCCGCAAGGGCTTCAAGGTAAAATCGGCCTCGTTGGTCCCGCCGGGCCGCAGGGCGAAAAAGGCAGCGAGGGCACGCAGGGGCCGAAAGGCGATACCGGCGATACCGGCGATACTGGCCTTCAAGGGATACAAGGCCCCATTGGTCCTGTCGGCCCCACAGGGGCGGCCGGCCCTGCCGGCCCGCAGGGCCTCCAGGGACTGCATGGTGAAACGGGTTTAGCCGGCCTCATTGGCCCGCAGGGTCCGCAGGGATTACAGGGACTGCAGGGCGAAGCGGGCGCAGCCGGCTCCATTGGCCCGCAGGGCCCGCAAGGAGAGCAAGGCCCCGCCGGTCCGGCGGGTGCGGCAATGATTCCGGCTTACTATACCTCGCTGATTGAGCAGCAAACCATTTTGCCGGAGCAAACGCTTGTAAGAAGCACGCAGGTGCTTCCCCAAAACCTGAGTTACAATATGGCGACATATAATGACTTCCTCGCGCCATATGGTCACGGTTACGGTGTAAAAACCGAAGCCTCCGGCATATTTCTCGTATCGTTGACGATCAATGTAACTGAACTGGATTTGCCGACTCTTATTTATCCGAACATGGGAACCATTCGCCTGGTCCGCCGGAATGCCGACAGCGGCACAGACGATTTTATCGGGCATCTCGATTTCTGCGTAGAGAATAAACGCGAATGGCGCACGGCGTCCTTTACCTTGCTTGTGCAATTGAACGCTGGGGATATCCTCTATCTGTACAGGGACTGGAGCAATGATCCCGTGAGCTACGCTTATTGCAAAATTGGCAGCGGATATTTTACCGCTACGAAGATTGCCGACGTGCCGGGTTGACAGCGCGGGCGAAATTGAAAGGAGAAACACAGCATGAGAACAGGCAAAAAAACCTTATCTTTATTACTGGCCCTGGCAATGGCGATTACCCTGCTGAGCTCGTTCGGCGGGTCTTCGGTGTATGCGGTCAGCTCCGGCTCCACGATTGATGTGGGTGACAGCGCGACCCTGAGCGGCGACGGCTGGACCTATGCGGGCGGCGTGTTCACTGTCACGGGTGACGTGACGATCACCGGCTCGACCACTGCAAACAAAATAGTGGTGCAGTCCGGCGCGGCTGTGAATATCACGCTGGACGGCGCGAGCATTAACGTGGGCGCAACGTCTAACGCCTGCGCGTTTGATATGGCAGGGGCGGCTGTGAATCTGACGCTTGCCGGGACGAACACGTTAAGAAGCGGAGCGTACGAAGCCGGCATCCGTGTTCCGGGCGGTGCGGCAATCACAATAAGCGGCACAGGCAGCCTGACTGCCACAGGCGGTGCCTGGGCAGCCGGCATAGGGGGCCGATATCAAGAAACAGCTGGCAATATCACGATTTCCGGAGGAACGGTCAACGCAAATGGCGGCGATAACGCAGCCGGGATTGGCGGCGGAGCTCAAGGAAATGGCGGCAATATCACGATAACCGGCGGCACGGTCAACGCATATGGCGGCGGTTCAAGCGGCTTTGGCGCCGGGATTGGCGGAGGCAATCGTGGAAACGGTGGCAATATTGCGATTTCCGGCGGCACGGTCAACGCAAACGGTGGTTACGGCGCTGCCGGGATTGGCGGAGGCTTAGTCGGCGATGTATTTTCCGGCGCCGGCGGGGTTATTGTCATCAGCGGCGGCACCGTTACCGCCGTTGGAGGCGGAAACGGTGGCAGCACCCCATACTATGGCGGAGGCGCGGGCATCGGCGGCGGAGGAAGCTACGGCGGCAATACCACAGCGGCGTCCGGCGCGTCAGGCGATATAACAATCACGTCGGATGCGGCAGTAAGCGCCACGGGCGGCAATGGCACTCCTTACGGCTCCGGCGGCGCGGGCATCGGTTCGGGCGGCGCGGGACGTATGTATGATCCTACGCCTACCGGCGCTGTGGGGAAAATTATCATTGAGCCCGGCGCTTCCGTGACCGCTGCCGGCGGCACGGGCAGCACGGGCGGCGGCTCAAACGGCGCGGATATCGGATGGGGCGGCGGCATTGTAACGCCCGAAGCAGGCACATCAATTACACCGCTGTCCAGGGACTATGTCTGCGAAATCAGCGGCGGCGGTTCTTACGAAACACTAACGGAAGCGATTGATGACGCCATTGACGGCGACACAATTATAATTTTGACCGACATTGCGGACGACGAGGATATTTCGATTTCCAACAAGTACCTTACCATTGATTTGGACGGATATACTGTTGAAATTGACAGTCTTACCGGTGTGAATGGCGGCATTGCGGTAAACGGCGGCGGTACGCTGAACATCAACGGCAATGTAACTGTCACAGGCAAGGCGGCAGTGGGAATCGCCGCGTCGGGAGCCGGTACGCAGGTGACGGCGGGCAGCGTAACCGTTACCGATGCGGTGACGGCACATACCGCGGAGCCGTCATCCCATGCTGTCGGCGTTCTTGCGGAGGACGGCGCGGCCGTCGAGATTGGCGATCTGGAAATCACGGGAAATTGGTCCTACGGCATAGTTGCGGATGACGTGACGGTGACAGCGGACAGCGTATCCGTTTACGGTAACTTTATCAAGGGTATGCGCGCGCAGGAGGACGCGGTTGTTGCCATTGCCGGTGATATAACTGTTACAGGCAGCGCGCCCGGCGGCATCATCGCGGAAAGCGGCGCGGACGTCACGGTTGGCGGCGACGTGATAACCACCGGAGGGTTTTTACAAATTACCGGTCTCTATAGCTGGAACATCGGGGTGGACGCGGATGAGGCGAGCGTCACGGTCGCCGGTAATGTTATCTGCAACGCCGATGGCGATTTTGTTTTGGGCATTTTCGCATATGACGGGGACGTAACGGTGGGCGGCTTGATCATCAACGCGGCAGCCAGCGCGGGCGGCTATGATACTTATGGCGTCGAGGCGTACGGCGTGAGCGTAATCACCATTGACGGCGAATTTGTCTATCCCGACGGCGCGTTCTATATCTATATGTATGACGACGTTGAGGACGAAGACGTATACTTTGAGGAAGGGGACGGCGTAATATCGGCGGGTTATTATGTATATAACACCAACGATACTTGTGTTAGGGTGAAGTGGACGGCGCATACCTACGGCGTGTCCCTCGATCAATCGGGAACGCACACATTCACCGCCGCGTCTTACGGCTACGCGGCGCAAACGCCCTTGACCGTCACCATCACAAACACGGGCAATCAGGCGACCGGCGCATTGACAGCCGCGCTTTCCGGTGCGAATCCGGGCGCGTTCGATCTGTCAAAGACAAGTGTTTCGAGCATAGCGGTCAGCGGCGCGGATACTTTTACCGTTACACCGAACACAGGACTCGGCGCGGGGACATACAGCGCCACTGTAACCGTAAGCGGTGAGAATGACATTACAGTGCGCTTTGACCTGAGCTTTACGGTAAACAAGGCAACGGGAGCGGCAGCTTCGGCCCCCACGCTGGCAAGCAAAACAGGCGACAGCCTAACGGTCAACGCCGTGACCGCCCCGTCTAACGGTCAGACGGTGGAATACGCGATCAGCACGGACAGCACCCCTCCGGCTTCCGGCTGGCAGGCAACACTGGTCTTTGACGGTTTGAATGAAAATACCGGGTATTATATCTTCGCGCGGTCCGCGGCAAACGCGAATTATACTGCCGGCACGCCATCCTCGGCGCTGGAAGTCTACACAGAAGACATCACCCCGGCGCCCGGACCGGATGACTGCCCGCCCTGGTGGACATGGCTGCTGGTCGGCCTGGGCGGTCTGGGCCTCTTGGGAGCGATTATAAAGAGCGCTGTCGTGGCTGTCCTGGGCATCCTGATCGCTTTGGCCACGGCGCTTCTGTGCGTGTAGTTAAGAACACAAATCGCACACCTCTTTTCGCTGTGCGCTTTACAGCCCGCCACCAATCAAGGCCGCAAAGAACCAGATAATCAAAGCAATCACGCCAGAAATAAGGCCCGCAATCAGAATACCGCGCCACACGCCCGCCGTTATGGTCTGCCGCAGCTTTTGTTGTTGGTCGATGCCCTGCTTCAGCAATGCGCTTGTCATGACCGCGCGAAGCTCTTTGCCGGTCATATCCTTCACGTTTTTTTCGAGGATTTCTTTTAGAGCCGCTTTCCGCTTGCGTTCCTGATCGTAATCGCTGGTGACGGCTGTCTTGTTTTCTTCCATTGTGAATCCCTCCATAGTTGATATTGTGGTAACAGAAAGTATAGCACACATCGACAGTTACTGCAAGAAAAATTGCCTCCGATTACGGCGAAAGCTTTTCACGCAAGCCTGTCAATCATAGGGCGCCAGCTTCGTCAGCGGGATTCTTGATTGATTTTGTTTGTGAAATATGCTATAATTAAGCCGTTCAAATAAATGTACGGAGTGTAATAGAAATGGCTAACTATGTTGCGATGGTTCGCTTTGACGCGGAAACCGATCAAAAAATAACATGCCTTCAAAAAAAATTGAAGGAAAGCGGCTTTCAAAAAGCCGTATCTGAGTGGCCGCCACATATCACCATTGCAGCCTATGAGGGAGCGGATGAACAAGCTTTGTTGCATTGGTCAGAGGAATACGCAGCTCGTCAGCGCAGCTTCAAGATAGGTTTGCTTGCGTTGAGCATCTTACCTCCCGGCGGCAATTATACAGATACGGCTGTGCTGTGCCTGAACCCATCGCATTCAAAGACATTAGTAGACTTCTATTATGGATTTCACGAAAAATATGAGGATTTTTGTACTGGTATTGGTTGGTATAACTCCATCCGAAATGGCAACCCGATTATGCACAGCACCATAGGGACTTTTAATGTTGCGACTATGCAACAAGCACTTGAAATGATTTTTTGTGCAGAAATATTCCGCGAAGCAGAAATCACGGCGTTGGAACTTTATACTTACCCTATGCGTTTAATAAAACGATTTGATTTGCTGTCAAGTAATTGAGCAAGCGGCCCGGCGTTTGTGCTGGGCCGCGCAGCCTGTCAAAGAACCCCCTGTCTCAAGCGCGACAGGGGGCAAATTTTTGCGGGATTGGAGAAAGCAGAGTCAAAAACAAGGGAAAAGCAGAAGGCAGGGA
>WRMQ01000001.1 GCA_009777055.1 Oscillospiraceae bacterium | reverse complement strand
GGGTTCTTTGACAGGCTGGGCGGCCCGGCGTTTGTGCCGGGCCGCGTTGTATCATGTTGCCGCTTGCTCGGCGGGGCTTTTCACGCAAGCCTGTCAATCCATTCGGCGAAGGCCTTGGCGAGCTTTTGCAGGAATTCCCGCGCGCTTTCGTCCGCAATCCCGTTTTCATCTGTCAGGCCGGCGATACCGCCGAGATAGGCCTCTGGCTGCTGCAGCATGTGGATATTCAGCACGGCGGCCACCTGCCGCAGATGATGGTTCGCGCCGAAGCCGCCGATTCCGCCGGGGGAGATGCTAACCACCGCGCCGGGCTTTCCGCTCCAGGCGTTGGCCCCGTAGGGCCGCGAGGCGATGTCGATGGCGTTTTTCAGCACAGGCGGCAGGGAGCGGTTATATTCCGGCGTAACGAACAGCACAGCGTCCGCCGCTTTGACCTGCTCGCGAAAGCGCAGCCAGCTTTGCGGCGGATCGCTCTCCAGGTCCTGGTTATACATCTCAAGGGGGGCGATGTCGAAAAACCTGACTTCGAAACGCTCCTCCAGCAGCCCGGCCAAATACAGCGCGGTCTTTCTGCTGAAGGATTCACGGCGCAGGCTGCCTGTCAAAATGCCGACACTTGTTTTGTTCATCCGAAAGACCCTCCTGAATTCCCTTTTCTCCGAACAGTCTATCATAAATCCGCCTTTTTCGCAATCCCTGTTTTCAGGCCGTCGCAAAACTATTCAAAAACACCGGTGACAAGCCGGTCGTTCCAATAAAAAGCGACGTCCTCCCAAAGCTTCTTGTCAAGAAGCTTCTTTTTTTCTGCAATTTCCGAGGGCTTCGCGTAGGCCGGGTCAAATTCAATTTCGAATATCGGGTTTTTTTCCGCACGGGCCCGCGCGATGATATCCGGCACGGTTCGGGTGAAATCATCGTCGGAGGTGACCGGCCGCTGCCCGAGCATCTCAAAATAGTTGTACGTGGCCGCCGTGCAGACGATGGGCGCGTTGGGTCTTATATCCTGACCGTGCCATGCATGCGTACCGGAAGACATATACGCATCGCTGCGGTTGAGATACTGGCGCCACGGCAAATTGACGTCTTTCAGCGTGGTCGCGTCTGCCGTCACATCTACATGATACCACTGCCCGCCCAGCTTTACGGCGTTCCATCCATGCGGTCCGTCTTCAAATGTTCCGTATATCATCAGGCATTCGATGCCCATCAGCCGCATGATATATTGAAACGCGTTCGAATAACCCTCGCAGGCGCTTGCTTTTTCTATCAGCGCGCCGTACAGGGAATCCCTGTTTGGCGCGCTTTTATCGTACGCGACATTGACGCACATCCAGTCATGTACCGCGAGCTCAAGCTCAAACGGGGTCATACCGCTATAAACGGGCAGCCCTTCGAGGACATTCTTAAGCTCGCTTTGCTGCCTTTCTATCCATGCCCTCGCCCCGGCCATTTCTTCGTCTGTCGGTAATTCATACCAACTGCCGTCAAATACCGCGCCGAAGCTTTGGCCCTCTATCAGATAATGCGGCTCGACAATGATTGTGCCGTCAGCTAATCTGGCAAAATCCCAGCGGTTGGTGACCCAGAACAACTCCGGGTGGACCGCGGTAAGAGCATCCCGGGCCCGCATTAACATTCCATAATCGTCATCGTCATAATAGTTAAGCGGTGTTTTAAGGTAGATGAGCGGCTCAAGCTCCAGCAGGCCCGCCAGAAGCTCCTCGTACAGCTTCATTTCCACGGCGTTCAAATGATAATATTCCAGCAGCCGCGCGGGGGGGATTGCCATAGCTTCATCAAAAACATAGGGGCTACGAATAACCGCTGCGGTTTCGGGGACGGAGGAGGAAGCGGCCCTGGCCGCGGCGGCGGAGCCGGGCCCGCTTTCCTCCGGGCCGCGCGAACCGCAGGCGGCCAGCGCCAGCAGCATGGCCAGCGCCAGCAGCATAGACAAAAGCCTCTTCATATTTACCTCACCCCATCGCCTCTATGTCGGTCATATAGTCGTTTTGCAGGGTTTTGGGCACCCACTCCATTTTCAGTTCCTTCTTGCCGAACAGCGGGTCCGCGCCGTCGTTCGCGCTGACATACAAAACCTGCTGTTCGCCCTCCCATTCATGGCGGACAGTGTAGGTTCCCTCGAAGCCTTCCGGCACCGGCTCCCCGCCCTCGCCCTCATAGATATGCCAGTCCAGGTTAAAGCTCATGGACATGGCGATTTCTCCCGCGCCATCGGCGGTATGGGCGACAAAGCCTCTATAGATTTCATAGACCTGGCTGGTTTCGGTGTTGTCGCCCTTATAAAGGCCCGCCATGCCGTCCTCGAAGATCTCAAGATAGGCGGCGTTGAAGCTGTCCAGCGAAGCCTTCCAGGTGCCCACTATGTAGTCCGGCGGCGGCGGGGCCACGTCCCAGCTTCCATCCCACTCATCTTCCCCCATTACAACGTGGTACTCAAAGGGGCTGTTGGGATGATACGCCTCATTGGGCGCCAGCGTGATGATTTTGTCCGCCGTTTCGTCGTCTGCCGTGGTGCCCAGGGTAACGGTCACATCCCAGCTGCCGTCGGGATTCCGCGCCGCGCTCTTATAATCCGCCCAAATCCAGGTGGAATACGCGGGATAGATCAGGTATTGCCCATTGCTGGAATCGGTGCCGACCCATTCCCAGTCCACTTGCCCGGGCATTTCCATATGGGGGAACAGCGCCGCGGCATAGGCCTCGAACAGCCAGGGCGGCACATGATATGCGCCTGACTCGGGATCATCCGGCGGCCATTCATTATAGACCCCGCGCAGGGTGGAAATCGCGTTGGCGATGGCGTAGAAGTAGCCGAACCGCCGCTCCTCCGCCCGCGCCACGGCCAGCGTGCGGCACAGGTTGACCATGGGGGAGCTCTCGTCGATGGGCGCGGGGGCCCAGGGCCCGCCCTCGATTTCGAACACGCTTTTGCCGTCCTTGCCGTCATAGACCAGGTCGTGGATGGCGATGTTTTCACCCTGAAGGATGAACAGGCGGTATTCCGGAATCCCCTCGCTGAGCCGCGCGTCAAGCTCATATTCCCTGCCGGGCTCCAGGGCTTCCTCCCACAGGTCCACAGTAGGCCGCGGGAAGCTCAGCGTGGGCTCATACTCCAGCGCTTGCAGCGTGACGGTCACGCCCTCCCGCTGTGTGGCCACGCGCAGGGGCTCGGTGTACAGCGTGAGCAGCGGGACGGTTTCGGGCTGACCGGGCTTTTCAGGGTCCTTGTCCTTTTTCCCGCAGGAAAAGCAGAGGCCCGCCAGCAGGGCGGCGCACAGGAACGCGATGACTCGTTTCATAAATGAATTCTCCTCACTTGCAGAATTTTGGATTTTAGCTTGTTCATATTTTCTGTGCTCATCAAGGGATGGGGACAATCGTCAGCCCCAGCCGCCGCGTTGGATTGTCCGCGGGAAAGATGCCGGATTCGCCCTCTTCGGTCACGCGCAGGGAAGTGCCGCCGGGGGCAAGGGTATAGACCCGCTCTATCGTGTCATCCGCGCCGCCGCTGCCCATATAATACAAGCGGCCGTCCGTATCAATGACACAGCGGCTGCGCGACCAGTACGCGCCGAGCATGACAGGTGTGTCCCCCCGCAGGGTAAACAGCGCGTGGATATCATAATACGCCCGCGAAAGGATCATCAGCTCCATGACGCCATCCCCATTGATATCATAGATCGCGTAGCCCAGGTCCTCTTTGCCGCCCAGAAGAATCTCAAAGCAGGAGCTGTCGGCCTGATGGCCGAATTCGACGGGGACCCCGGCTTCGCGCATGAAAGCCTCGGCGTCCCCGCCGCGGATAAGATTTTCGTAGGCTTCGATGATGGGCGCATAGGCCGTTTCCGGCGTTTTTCCGCAGGCAAAGCACAGGCAGGCCAGCAGGATGGCGCACAGCGGCGCGGCAGCGGTTCGTTTCATTGGGCCATCTCCTCTGAATGATTTCTGCCTGAAAAGTATAGCACGCGGGGAACGGCTTGTCCCTATCCCTGGAGGATAGTTTTTCTGCTTGCGAAAAGGCGCGGGATCAGTTATAATAGTAGCGTCAGTTATAACAAATCAAAGTATATTCCGGAGACAGGACAGGGGGTGAGCCGGGTGACTGATTTTCTCGCCTGGAGCTGGCAGGCGCGCACGCTGCTTGTCCTCCTGCTGGCGCTTTGCGTGCTCGCCCAGGCTATGGCCATGGTGCTGAGCTTCTATAGCCGGAAACGGCGGCTGAGGGCCCTGCCGGAGCTGCTTCTGCTTGTCCTGCTGCTGTTTTGCTCCCTGCTGTACGGGCAGGCCCTCGAAAGCTTCGCCATCGGCCTGCTGGCCCCTATGCCGGAGGGGCACGCCCTTGCCTGGGCCTTTCTTGCTGCGATGCTCTTTTCGCTGCCGCGCAGCGTATATATATGCCTGCGGCGCTATCGGGAAATCCGCACGAGCATTTCGGCGCTGTCCATCAAGAGCGCCATGGATTCCCTGCGCACGGGGGTGTTGTTCAGCGCCCCGGATGGCTTCATCCTGCTGTTCAACGCGCAAATGCAGCGGCTAATGACGGCCTTTGCCGGCAGGGTGTATCGCAACGGAAATGACTTCTATGATCTGCTGGCCTCCGGCGTATTGCGGCCTGGCTGCCGAAAAACAGAGTTTGAGGGGCGGATCGTGTGCCTGCTGCCCGATGATACGGCATGGCAGTTCAGCCAGACGGCGCTTCGTATCGGGAAAAAGAGATACATCCATCTGACCGCCGCCGATATCACCGAGCGCTGGGAGCTGACCGCGCGGCTGCAGCGGCAAAACGGGCAGCTGCGGCAGCGAAACGAGAAATTAAAAGAAACCATCGATAACCTGCACATGCTTTGCCAGGAGCGTGAAGCGCAGAAGGCCAAAATGCGCGCCCATGATATCCTGGGCCAGCGCATGGCGCTGCTGCTGCGCACCGTGCGCGAAAGCCAGGCCCTGGATTACGGCCTGCTGCAAGCCCTGTCGCGCGGGCTCATGGATGAGCTGAAGGCAATCGGCGAGCCCTCTCCGCGGGATGTGCTGGAAGGCCTGCGGCAGGAATTCGGGTTCATCGGCGTGGAGCTTCGGCTGGAGGGGCCGCCGCCGGAGGACCGCGCGAAAGGGACGCTGTTCGCGGATATCGTCCGGGAAAGCGCAACCAACGCCGTGCGGCACGGATATGCCACGCGGGTGCTGGTTCAGGTTGAGCCAACGCGGGCCGGCTTCCAGATACGCGTCACCGACAACGGGTCCCCGCCGCCCGAAGGCATAGCGGAGGGCGGCGGCCTGAGCGGCATGCGAAAGAAAGCAGAGGCTCAGGGCGGTACGCTGCGGGTAAAAACCCGGCCCCGCTTTACGCTTGAGATTTTTTTGCCGGAGGAAAACGCCGATGCATAAAGTTCTGATTATCGACGACCATGAATTCATCTGCGATTCTTTGTCCCACGCGCTGACAGGCACGGGCATTTTCACGGTGGCGGGCATGCTGCCCAGCGCCGCCGGCGCGGCGCTCTATTGCGAGCGGCTGCGGCCCGACCTGGTGCTGATGGACGTGTGCACCGAGGGTGGCGTCTCCGGCCTGGATGCCGCGAAGGCGCTGCGGGAGAAATTCCCCGGCGTGAAGGTCATTGTGATGTCGGGCTTTGACGAGATCACCTACGCGCCCAGGGCGAAGGAGGCCGGGGCCCACGCCTTTGTGCTCAAAAGCAAGAGCCTGGGCTTTTTTATGGAGGTCGCCCGGAACGTGATGCAGGGCGAAACGTATTTTCCCGAAGCGAAAACCATTCCCATGCCCATGGGCGAGGCCCCGCTGACGCGCAGGGAGCTGGAGGTGCTGCGCCTGATATGCAAGCATCTTTCCAGCAAGGATATCGCGGAGGAGCTGTTCATCAGCGAATCCACGGTGAAATACCACAAGATCAACATGCTGGCCAAAACGGGCTTCAAAAAAACAGTGGACCTGGCTTTTCATATGATATCCAACGGCTGGATCAATCCGCTGTATTAGGCCTCTTGCGGAATGGGTGGCTTTTTGCAAGAGGTCTAGCTTTTTTGAAAGGAAGCGCAAGCTGGCCAGCCTCATGCGCTCACGCGCAAAATTCCTCCGCCCCTTCGGGGCACCTCCTTTGCTTTCAAAGGAGGCTTTTGCCAGGGGGAAGTTTTCCGCAAAACTAACCGCTGCGGTTAGGGCGGGAAAATAAAATTTACGCTATAATATATCCGCAAGGTGAAAAGAAACTTTTTCAGGAAAGGACATTGTCATGAAGAAAATACGAGCAAGCCTGCTTGCCCTGTGCGTGGCCCTGGGCCTGCTGGCAATCATGCCAATTATGGCGGGCGCGGCGACAATCGAAGTCGGCACGCAGGCGGAGCTGAGCTCCGCGCTGTCAACAGCGGCCAGCGACGACACCATCAAGCTCACGGCGGATATCAATTACGGCACCCATATGAACATCACCAGTAAAAACATCAGCTTCGACCTCAACGGATTTACGCTCAACGCCAACGCCGGGCTGCGGGTAGACAACTGCAAGCTCCTGCTGGCCGACCCGCGCAACGGCGCGTTCAACGTGTCTTCCACCGGTCTCAGCTTTATTGTGGAGGTATTTGGCGTCAACGCGCGGGTCGAAATCACCAGCGCCGCCACCGCAACGGCGAGCACCGCCGTATATGGAAACGCGGGCGAGATCATTGTCTATGGCGATGTGACACAGAACAATGGCAGCTCGGCGGCCTGCGGCGGCGTGTGGGTGATGCACGGCAGGGTCACTGTCGAAGGCGAAATTACGGTGGCCGGGGACGCGGCCTATACCAAATTCGGGCCGAATCCGGGCACGAACATCGCGCGGGAGGAATACACGACGCCCTCCACGAAAGAGGGCTATTTCACCTACACGCACGGCACCTACGGCTCCATTTGGGTAAAGGATCCCGATTACGTGCAGCCGCCCGAGCCGTCCAGAGGCATCTTCGGCACCCAGCCCCAATACAACAAATGGTACCACTATATCCTGTTCTTCCTCGCGTTCGGCTTCATCTGGATGTGGTTCTGAGATAATAAAAAAGAAGATTTAAATATAAATATAAAGATTTAAAATATAAAGATTTGAAATATGAAGATTTAAAATATAAAGATTTAAAATCAAGCGGAGGAGGCCATCATGCAGACCGTAGTGCTGGTCATGCGGCGCGGCCTGGCGGCCCAGGGCCTGATGCGGAAGCTGCGGGGCGACCCGGACCTTCGCCTGACATACGAGCCCGCGTATTCCCGCGCGGATGTCGCGCTGATTGAGGTGGCTGAATCGGGCAGGCAGGATATTTCATATTGCCTGTCGCTGTGCGACCGGCTGCAGACAGAAGCGCCGCTGTGCAAGCGGCTGCTGATGTGCCCCGAGCAGGATGGAACCGCTGTCGCCCGGGCGGTGGAGGCCAAGCGGGCGGGCCGCATCGACGACTTTGTGTTTTATGACGCCACGCCCGACTATTTGGTTTCCAAGCTGCTGTCCATGTAAGGGGAAATGCCGTATGCTGAAAAAGAGCGCCGCGCTGATCGCGGTTCTTTGCCTGCTGTGTCTGGCGGGCTGCGGGAGGGACACGCTGCTGACCGGCCTCGGCGCGGCGCGGGAAAGAACCGTGGCTCCCGGCGCTGAGGCCCCCGGAATAGCGGATATGGACGACAGCGCGCTGGCCGGCTACCTGCTCGCCAACGCGGAGGATGCCAGAGAGCGGGCCGCACGGGACGGCTTTGAGCCGCGCGTGCCGGGAGATGTCACCAGGCTGCCCATGGCGGGCCTGTGCCGCGACGTTCTGCTGGGCTCGGTTTCCGCTGGCGGCGATTTCCATGTGGAGATCCACTACAGCGTCTCCCCTGCCGGCGTGATTTACAAGTACTTCCCGGAGGCCGGAGACTGGGGAATCATTTACCGGCCGGGATATTTCGGGTGAAAAACGACACGTGATTTTTGATACGCGAGATTTTGAAAGGAGATATCAATCATATGGCCAAGAAAAACTGCGACATCTGCGGAGGCAAAATCGGACTTCTGGGCAACCGCAAGCTGGAGGACGGCAACTGCTGCAAGGACTGCGCGGGGAAGCTTTCCCCCTGGATGACCGACCGCCGCAAAACCAGCATTGCGGACATCCAGGCCCACCTGGCCTACCGGGAGGAAAACAGCCGCAAGCTCCAGCAATTCAATCCCGCTTCCACCGAGGGGAAGGATTGGAAGGTCTACGTCGACCCGGGCATGGGGGCCTTCGCGGTGAGCCGCGCCAGCAACTGGCGGGCCGATAATCCGGACATTATTCCGCTTTCCCAGGTGACCGACTGCGAGATCAACCGCCAGGAGCACAAAAAAGAGATCATGCAGCAGCTGCCCGACGGCACGAAGAAGAGCTACTTCCCGCGCCGCTACGAGTATTCCTATGATTTTTGGGTGCGCATTGGCGTGAGCTCCCCCTGGTTCAACGAAATCTCCTTCAAGCTCAACAACCGCGTCATTGAAGGGGACCAATATGACATGCGGTATCGCAAGTACGATTCCATGGCGGAGCGGATCCGCTCGCTGCTGCTGTCCGGCGGCATGGGCATGGGCATGGCCGGCATGGGCGGTATGACCGGCATGGGAATGCCGGGCCAGTATCAACAGCCGGGCCAGTTCCAGCAGCCTCAGCAATTTCAGCAGCCCCAGCAATTCCAGCAGCCCCAACAATTTCAACAGCCCCAGCAATTCCAGCAGCCCCAACAATTTCAACAGCCCATGCAGCAACCCATGCAGCAGCCTGCGCAGCAAGCGGCGAGCTGGTTCTGTCAGAGCTGCGGGACTCAGAATCAGGGCATGTTCTGCCAGAGCTGCGGCACGCCCAAACAGGCCTAGTTAAAAATAATACGAGGAGGAACGCGTATGCCCTTATTCGACAACCTGAAAAACCAGGCCGCGCGCGGCCTGAGCGGCGCGGCGAAAAATGCCGTGAACAGCACGGCCCGCGGCGCGGCGCAGAACATCACCCAGGCGGCGGCGGGCGGACTGCAAAAGCTGAAAAGCAAGCGCGAGACCTTCAGCTTCCAGGCGCTGCCCCAAAGCGAGGCGGAGCTGCGGGCGCTGCCGGAGGCAAATCTGGCCTCGCCCTACGGCACGGCGGCTCTGGCCATCGCGGCCCTGTGCGCCTATGAGCAGAGCCCTCAGGCCGTGATAGATATGCTGAACTTCCTGCGCGGGCCGCGCCCCCTGAACAACGCCGATGTGCAGTTCCTGCGGGAGCGGCTGCAGGGCAAGGGCTATAAAACCTTCTCTTATTTTGAGGGCGCCACGGCCCAGAATAATTACACGCCCGCTCCGCCCTACCGCGTCACGGTGTTCGATAACCCCCACAGCTGGCTCAGCGAGGACAGCTCGCAGTCCTCCGGCGGGCCCGTGCAGTACGCCCGGCTGCTGATGCAGTCCTCCGGGGCGGATGGCCCGCGCTTCATTATGATGCGGCTCAAGCCCAGCACGAGCCAGTGGTTTCTGTGGGAGCACCACGGGCTGCTGCCGGATATCCGTATCCCCGCCGCCGTGGACGACTGGTCCTGACGAACAGCTCGCCTAGAACCACATCCAGATAAACCCGAACGCGAGGAAGAACAGGATGTAATGATACCATTTGTTATATTGGGGCTTGGTGCCGAAAACGCCCTGCTGGGGCGGGTTTTCCCGCAGCCCGGAGAATGCCGTGTTGAGGGAGCTTAAGGCATTGTTGACTTGCTCCTGTGTGGCATTGGGATTGTTCGCGGCCGACCGCGCGCTGGTTAGCGCGATTTGGAAGGTGCTCCACGTGGCGTCGGTGTAGTTGCCCTTCTGCGTACCGGCAAGGGCGGCGACGCGGGCATTCAACTGCGCTTTGTCCGCGACCATCCATACCGCGTACAGGTCAACCACGGCGCCGTTGACAGCCGACAGATTGCTCACGCTCTGACCGTTGGTGTACACAGCCGCGCCGCCCGCGCTGGCCGCCCAGCCGGTGAAGTAGCCCTCGGCCACGGTGAACGCGTTGGCGGTCAGGGCCTTCGCCGCGTCGTAGCTGTGCGAGGAGTTCGCCATCGTGCCGCTGCCGCCGTTGGCGTTGTAGCGCACAGTGTAGGTGTTCGCTGTCCAGCGCGCGTAGAGTGTAGCGGCGTCCGTCTTATCCCAGGTCCGCAATGACACGCCACTAGCGGCATAGTATTGAACTCCGCCGCTGACCTCATCAAAGTAACCGGTAAAGCTGTAGCCTGTACGAACGGGTATGGTGACCGCGGGCAAGCTCCCGGTGTACAGCGCCGTGACGCTGTCCGGCCCGCCAGAACCACCCTGCTTGTCGAGAGTTACGGTGAACGCGTTGCCTTGCCAGCGGGCATACAGTGTCATAGCATTCGGCTTGTCCCAATTGCGCAGGGATGTGCCATTCGCGTCATAATACTGGCTGCCGCCGTCGACCGCGTCATAATAGCCTGTGAATTGATAATTTGTGCGTACGGGCACGGTGACCGAGGGCATTGCCGCGTCAAAGGTTACTGTGACGCTGTCTGACCCGCCGGTGCCGCTCTGCTGATCGAAGGTAATAAGATAGGTATTGGCGACCCAGCAGGCATACAGAACCGCGGCTTCCGTTTTGTCCCATGCTTTGGCGGCCGCGCCGGCGGCGGTGTAATACACAACGCCCTTATTGTCAACATATCCGTCAAAGGTATAGCCGCCGCGCAGAGGGAGCGTGATCGCGGGCATGGCTTTATCAAATTGCGCGGTAACGCCGTCGGAGCCGTCTGAGCCGTTTTGCTTGTCAAACGTCACGCTGTACGTTCTTGCTGTCCAGCGGGCATATAGAACCGCGTCATACTCTTTATTCCATGTGCGCGCCGACTGGCCGGTAACAGTGTAATACTCTGTGCCGCCGCTGACCGCGTCAAAATATCCGGCAAAAACATAGCCGCTGCGCATGGGCAGGGCGATGGCGGGCATGTCCGCATCCAGTGCTGCCACAACGCCGTCCGATCCGCCCGTGCCGTCTTGCTTGTCAAATGTCACGGAAAAAACGACTTGTTTCCATCTGGCGTACAACACACAACTCTCATCGTCGATATCCCATATACGCGCCACATCCCCGTTTGCTTTGATATACATCGTTCCGCCATCAACCGCGTCATAGTAACCGGCAAAGTCGTGCCCGTCACGCGTTGGCGGAATCACCGTGTGATTGTCTGAGTCGTACACTGCCATAACGGTATTGGAGCCGCCTGTGCCGTTTTGCTTGTCAAGCGTGACTGTGTAGCTTTTCGAGGACCACGCAGCATAAATAATACTATTGTAAGAACTCAGGTTGTAGGGCCACTGGAGTGCCGGAGCGCCGGTTTGGGTATAATAGCAGGTGCTGTAATTGAAGACCTCTTTCGTGTCGTAATAGCCATGGAAAACATAGCCTTTGCGCGCAGGCATATCAATCTCGGGCAGCCATTGCTGATACACCGGCGTAATGCTGTCCGGCCCTCCTGTGCCGCCTTGCTTGTCCAGTCGGATGACCATTGCCGCGCCCGCGGCGACAGACAAGACACCAATCATAAGCATAGCCGTGAGAAGAATGGCGAAGAGCTTCTTCATCATACGAACCTCCCTGAACGTGTTTTATTGATATGATATCGCTGAAAATATTATACTATGCTCGCCTCGAAATTGCAAGCGTGAATTTGCAGGTCTGATGCCGCTCAAAACGGATTGATGCGCTTCAGAAAGGACGCGATAGGATTCAAAATTGACGCCAGCCAGTTCATGAATCGCGCCCAAAAGCCGCTGTCCAGCGTTGGTTCGTATTTCAGATCGACAGTCATGCGGTTATGGAGCGTCAGATCCGTACCGCTGTTTTTGTAGGAACAGCCGTTGTAGCGCATCATGTTCACGGCTGTGACGCTGCCGCCCGCAACACGCAGCATGGAGGAATCCTCCAGGAGGTTGTCCGCACCGATGTTGACCAGGCACAGGTTTTCACTGCCTTCGCTGATGAGGAAATGCTTCGCGCCGTAGGCGAAGGTGTTCAGCACCATCTGATCTTTCGCGCCCTCGGCCAGGATGATCTTTGACATCTGGCGCGTGATGGGGTTGATCAGCGTGGGAAATAAAAATTCCCCTTCGCCAACGGGCCAGCCCTCGATCTGGAAATCGTTGCGGAAAGCGATGTTAGCGTTTTGCAAACAACCCTCCACCATGCCGTTTTTGCCGCCCAGCGCCATGGTGTTGCTGTAGCATACACCCACCAGCTTTTTGATGAAATGATCGTCGCAGCCACGGAAATCCACGCCGTTGTAGCTGGCCACATAACAGGTGTTAATGGCGTAAACGCCCCTTGCCGCGCCGCGAACGGTGTAGTTATAGGGCTTTACCCCATTGATGAAGATGTTGTTGGGGTACACGAAGCGAATGCCCCGCAGCCCGGCGTTTTCGCCCGCAAGGGTGATGAGGGCCTGCCCGGTGTTTGCGGCTTCATCGGAGGCGGCCTCGCCCCAGTCGGCGTAAATCAGCGTCCCCCGGGAGGTAAGAAACTGCTCCCGGGCAGCGACGCTTCCGCTGCCGCGCAGCTCCACTCCCGCCGGAACGGTGACGGGCCTGTTCAGCAGGTAGCGCCCCGCGGGCAAGTAAACCACTCCCCCGCCCTGTCTCCCGGCCTCATCCAGCGCCTCCTGCAGCGCCGCGCCAATGTCGCTTTCGCGGTTGTTATCCGCCCGCACCACGAAGAGCCGCGCGGCGCAATTTATGGGGGCGCGCTTATAATCCACGTTCAGGCCGGAAAGGTCGGCCTTATATTGCACTACCTTGCCGCAGCCCTGGATTTTGCCGTCCAGCTTTACGTCCGTGAGCTTGACATAGCCGCCGGAGTTGTTCTCGATGGCGGCCCTGCTGCCCGCGATAGAGCCGGAGGCGACAGCCATGCCCCAACGGTCGTCGATGTCCTCCACCAGCAGGCCGGTGACGCAGTCCGCGATATTGACGCCGTACATGGAGCCAGCGAAGTTGATGCGGCTGCCCTTGACAATGCGTACGCCGGTCTTACAGCCGGAGACGGAGAGGTTGGCAAATTCCGTCCACTCCAGATCGCCCAGGATCAGCCCTGTGGCATGGCTTTTCGTGTAGCTGTCCAACATAGCGCGGTCCGCGGGAGCAAGGCCCGCGCCCGCTTCGGCCCAGTATTTATTGGAAATACTGACGTTCTTCCAGGTGCCCACGTCGGACTGGCTGTAGGCCTCCGCGCCAATGTGAAGGAAGGTTCCCTTGAAGTTCTCCGCCGTCATCATCTCGTGCCCGCCGACCCCCACGCAGACCCCCAGCCCCCGGTAGCCGTTGATCACGGTGCAGTTCACGATGGATTGCAGCATCAAATCCTCGTAATACGTGCCCTCCACATAGAAGGTGAAGGGATAAGGCTTCGGGTCCGCGAGGCTTTGGTTGGAGTAGTACACGGTCAGGCCCATCGCGCCCGAGCTGCCGCCCACGGTAAAGAGGGCGGGCGTGGGCGCGTCGACACTGGGCACGTCGGCGAGGATGATTGTGCCGTAGGCATTGCCCGTATCCGGATCCTGCCAGTCGCCCCGCAGAGTCACGAAGGCGGGGATTTTAATCGGGCCGCGCACGAGGTATTTGCCGGCGGGCAAAAAGACCGTGCCGCCCCCGGCGGCATAGCAGTCATCGAGGGCCTGCTGCATGATTTGCGTGCAGTCGGCCAGGCCGTCATTAACGGCTGCGTAGGGCGCTTCAGTCAGCACGATGTCCGCTACCACCACGTCGTCCGTCGGATAAAGGGTGGTGACGATACGGGGTTCCTGGGGCAGGGGCGCGTAAAGCGCCGCCGAGCCGGTAACAGGAAAGCCGCCGAAAAGCAGCAAAATGCTCAGGGCCGCTGCCGCGCCGCGTTGTGCGTGTTTCATCATGGGAACCTCCTGCGTATTTTGTTTGCAGCTGGCTGTAATACGTCCCAGCCAGCAGGACAGTGTAGTTTGCTTTTTCATTGCTTCTATTATATCGTATTGCTATCTATTTGTCAAAACTCTCCTTTATTTTTGCCCCATCTTCGCCGATGACGAAAGCGGCTCAAAGCATTTAGCCTTGGGCCGCTGATTTTGAACTCGTTTTTTTGCGTAAGGTAACATTATAACGCGTGCAGCTGCGCGCAGATCACCGTCAGGTCGTCCTCCCTTTCGTTGCCGTCCTGCCGCTCCGCCCTGCGCTGCACCGCCGTGGCGGCGAGGTGCTCCGCCAAGGCCTGCATATCCCCCGCCCCGTCCGTCCACAGCTCCAGCTCCCCGCAGAGCCAGCTGTCCTCGTCGCTGAGCATTCCGTCAGACACCAGCACCACAATATCCTCCGCGTCCAGGCGGGCCACCTCCTCGGCCGGCCGGATCTGCCGCAAAATCCCCGCCGGGAGCGCGCTGAGCTCCATCTGCGTCGCCCTGCCGCCGCGGCGCAGGAAAGACGCCGCCCCGCCCGCCTTGCAGAACTCCACCTCGCCGGTGTAAAGATCAATGCCGGCGGCGTCTAAAGTCGCCAGGGTTTCATCGCAGCTTTTCACCAGCAAAGCGGCGTTGACGATCCGCATCGCGCAGGCAAAGCGGAGGCCGCTGCGGGTAAGGGCGCTGAAAATCTCCGTGGCCAGGGCGGAATCCACCGCCGCGCGGCCGCCGGTTCCCATGCCGTCGCTGAGAATCATCATTTCATGGCCCCGCCCATCGCTGAAGCAGTCGAAATAATCGCCGCAGTAAACCGAAGAGCTGGAGCTCATCTGCACCGCGCCCAGGGTAATATGATACTGCGGCTGCTGTTTAAAGTGCAGGATTATCTCGCCGCCCTCCTTTTCCAGGGCGCTGGAGGACGGCAGATCAAAGCGCAGGCCGGTGGCGCGCCGTACAGCGCTGGTCAGGGTTTCCCGGCGGATATACTCCTCCGCGGGCAACAGCCGCGCCGTGAGCACCGCGATTCCCGAAGCGTCGCGGACGCAGCTCACGGCGTTCACCCGGTGGCCGAACTCCTCCAGAGCCCGCGCGGCGGCCTCGGCGGTCTCCGATTCGCAGCTTTCGCTTTGCGTCAACTGATCACACAGATCGTCCAGCAGATCCGCCAGCGCGTTAAATTGCTCCGCCGCGGATTGCCGCAGCTGCGCCGCCTTTTGATGGCAGTCCGCCCGGGCGGTATAGCTGAAATACGCGCGCTCCAGGGATTCGCAGAGGGCGTCCACACGGCGGCAGCTTTGGCCAAAGCCGCACTGCTCCCTGATTTTCCTCGTTTCCGCGACGCTCATGGCATTCGTCTCCCGCAGGCGGCGCAGAAGCTCGGAAAAGAAGTCGGCGGTCTGGGCCGCCTTCTCCCGCCAGCAATAGCTGTGTTCGGGGCAATCCGCGCATACCGCCGCTTCTGTCCGGGCGCATACGCCGTGCTCCAACGGCGCGCAAAGCTGCTCCAGGCCCCTCGCCACCTCCTCCACATAGGCGGAAATCCGCCGCACCGCGTCAGAGGTTTCTGTCAGCCGGAGCCCCGCCTCCAGCCCCGCGGGGGGCACCAGCGCCGCGTATGAAAAGACAAAGCGCTGCCGCAGCAGATCCCACACACGGCTCGGCACCGCGATAAAGAGTAAAATTGCCGTGGTGCATTCCAGCGTAAACACAACAGCCGCTATGGCGTCCTCCTCCGCCGCGGAGCGCAGCACCGCGAAAAGAACGCAAACCAGGGCGAAGCCCCCTGCCACGGAGAAGGTCAGAAACGGCAAAAACAGATCCTTCGATTTGTGCCAGGACGCGTTGGCGCGCTGCCTTTCCGGCGCTTCCCCGCGCCGCTGGCTGAATACGCCGGCCAGCAGCCCGCCAAAGGCAAACACGCCCGCCTGCGCGAGATCTCCGCCGGCCAGAGCCATCGCCGCGCCCACGCAGGCTCCCGCCGCCGCGCCGCCGCTTTCCTGCCAGCAATAAGCCGCCGCCAGCACAATCAGTGCCCCGATCACGCGCGCCGGGGCAAAGGGGCCGATGGAAATACCGCCCAGCGTCGTCAAAAATATGGCCGCGCAGATCAGCATCGCCGCGCACTGCTGCCGGTTGATCTTCCATCCGCGGCGAGGCGCGGCGCCCGCGGGCAGAGCGCGGATGCCACAGACAGCATAGATAAAATAGGCGCAGCACCCGGAAAGGATGCCGCCGCAAAGCACGAAAAGCCAAGGCGGCACCGGGAAGCTCCGGGCCAGGAGGGCGTCCTCCGCCAGGCCGGGAAAGCCCGATGCCAGCGCGCATATAAAGGCACAAAACGGCGCCGCCCGCCGAAGCCCCAGCCGTTGAAGGGCCAGATTCCCCAAGCCCGCAAGCGCCACCGCCGCCATAGCCGCGACCCCTTGCGGATAGGGCAAAAGCAAAAGGCAGCCGATCGCGCTGCCCAGCACCTGGGAGCCCAGAAAGCGGATCGGCCCCGCCGCCGCCAGGGCAATCGCGAAGGGGGCGCTGGCCAGCATCAGCCCGCCTATGGAGCTGGAGCGCGCCAACAGAAAGCCTGCCATAACCGCCGCGCTTTGCTGCGCGAGCAAACGAACCAGTACCGCGTGCCTGCCCGAAACAACTGACCTCATTTTGGATAGCCTGTTTTTTTCCGCCGAATTGCTTTGCTGTTTTGCCGGAGCCTTGGCCGGTGGCAAAACCTGCTTGTCCTGTCTTTTTTGCGCCGTCATGCTCTCATCTCCTTCATGGAGATTATAGCGAAGATCAGCGGTAAATAATGTCACATTCGCGGGATTGTAAAAATTAGTTTACTACGTTAAATGGCTGACCGCGCAAAAAAGCCCTGACATTTTCCGCCGCGACCTCAATCAGCCGGGCGCGCGCCTCCACGGTAGCCCAGGCGATGTGGGGCGTAATCAGGCAATTGGGCGCGCTGAGCAGCGGGTTATCCGGGGACGGCGGCTCCGTAGAAAGCACATCGAGCCCCGCGCCCCCCAGCTGCCCGGATACCAGCGCGTCCGCGACATCCCGCTCATGCAGCACAGCACCCCGGGAAGTGTTGATCAGCAGCGCGCCGGGCTTCATCATCGCGAGAGTGCTTTTGTTTATCAGCGCGGTGGTCTCTGCGGTCAATGGACAGTGAAGCGTTATCGCGTCAGCGCCGCGCAGCACCTCCTCAAACGAAACAAGCCCGCCTTCCTCCCCTTCTTTGTTGCTTGCCGCGCCGCGCGCCGGACGCCCGCAGGCCAGGATTTTCATACCGAAGGCCCGCGCGATTTTCGCCACCTCCCGCCCGATTCGGCCATAGCCCACGATCCCCATCGTCTTGCCGGCGAGCTCCGTTAAGGGATAGCTCCAAAAGCAAAAGTCCCGGGAGCGCGCCCAGTCGCCGCCGCGCACCGCACGGCTGTGGTCTGTCACGTGCAGGCACAGCTCCAGCAGCAGCGCGAACACCAGCTGCGCCACGCTTGACGTGGAATAGGCGGGAATATTCGTCACCGGGATATTCCGGGCGCGGGCCGCTTCCAGGTCCACAACGTTGACGCCGGTGGATAACAGCCCGATATACTTGAGCCTGGGCAGCCGCGCGAGCAGCTGCGCCCCCAGCAGGGTCTTGTTGCTGAGAACAATCTCCGCCTCCCGCGCCCGTTCCACGGTTTGCTCCGCCAGAGTGTGCTCATACACCGTCAGCTGGCCCAGCGCGGCAAGGCCCTCCCAGGAAAGATCGCCCGGGTTCGTTGTGTGGCCATCTAAAATGACGATTTTCATTGCTTCGCACTCCTGCCATTTAAGAATTATTTTAATCAGAATTATTTTAAAATGATTTGAAATTATAAAGATATGCCCGCCAGCGCGCGTATTTGCTCCATCCATTTCGAAACCCGCAGCGCGAGAGCCGAGGCCTCCTCATAGGGGACCATGGAGGGCCTCCCCAGGATATAGTCGCAGAAGGCCCGCGCCTCCCATTGCATCACCTCATGCTTCTTTCGCGGCACATCAATAAAGCTGCCATAGCCTTCGTTGTTATAATGCGCGACACCCTGAAACTGCGATATAGAAGCAAGCGTAAGCGTTCCCTCGTCGCCGATAATCTGGGAAACGCCGCGGCTCTGCCCGGTTTTGCACCAGCTCAGCGTCACGGGAAAATCACGGTACTGAAAAACCGCCGCGCCCGCGCCATCCGCCCCGGATTTTAAAAACCGCGCGTGGGCGAAGGCCCGCTCCGGCTCGCCGAAGAAATCCAGGGCGGGATAGAGGCAGTAGATACCCAGATCCATCCATGCTCCGGCCGCCATGGCGGGGTTGAAGACGTTCGGCAGCTCCCCGGCCAGCAGGCTGTCGTATTTCGACGAGCGCTGCGAGAAATCCAGCATAGCTCCCTGCATGCCGCCCAGGCGCGGCAGAAGCTCCCGCACGGCGCGGCGCTCCGGCGTGTGCAGGTACATGATCGCCTCCTGAAAGATGAGGCCCCGGCGCGCGGCCAGCTTTTGCAGCCGCTCCAGCTCCCCGGGCGTGACCGTGACAGGCTTCTCGCAGAGCACATGCTTTCCGGCCTCCAGGAGAATCTCGCACTGCGCCGCGTGAAATCGGTTCGGGCTCGCCACATAGCAGGCCTTTATCGCGCTGTCCCGCGCAAGCGCCTCAACGCTCTGATAAACCGGCAGCTCGTCCAGCGCCTGCTCCCGCGCGAAGGCCATGCCCCGCGCCCGGGTGCGGGAGCATATGCCGGCCAGCGCAAGCTCCGTGTCCCGCGCGGCCCGGATAAACGAGCCTGAAATCCAGCCCGTGCCAATCACCGCGTATGGTATCATAGCTCCCGTACGACCTCCGTCACCAGCGCTTCCATCTTCTTCGCGCACTGTTTTCCGATTTCGATGACCTCCTCGCCGCAAAGCACGGCGTTGCTGACGCCGGCGGCCAGGTTGGTGATGAGCGAAATGCCCAGCACCCGCATACCGCAATGGCGCGCGGCGATGACCTCCGGCACGGTGGACATGCCTACGGCGCTAGCGCCCAGCACACGGAACGCGCGGATTTCGGCGGGGGTTTCGTAGCTTGGCCCGGTCACGGCGATATAGACGCCCTCCCGCAGCGAGGGCGAAAGGCCCAGCCGTGCGGCGGCCTCCCTCGCGGCGGCGCGCAGAGCCGGGGTATAGGCTGTGCCCATATCGAAAAAGCGCTCGCCGAAGCGCGGCTCATGCAGTCCGATCAGGGGGTTTCCGCCCATGAGGTTGATGTGATCCGAGATCAGCATGATGTCGCCTATTTGATACTCCAGGTCGATGCCGCCCGCGGCGTTGGTCACGATCAGGGTCTCCACGCCCAGCAGGCGCAGCACGCGGATGGGGAAAGTGACCCGCGCGAAGTCGTGGCCCTCATAGCGGTGCAGCCGGCCCTGCATGCACAGCACGTACCGGCCCGCCAAAGTCCCCGCCAGCAGGCAGCCCTTGTGTCCCGGCGCGCCGGAAGCCGCGAAGCCCGGAATCTCGCCGTAGGGAATGCGCGTCACATCCTCCATGCGCTCGCCCAGCTCGCCCAGGCCGGAGCCCAATATTAATCCAAGGACCTGTGGCGCGGCGTCCGCTTCGTGCGTCTGGCCGAGCCAGGCCACACGTTCTCTCACAAAAGCCGCGGCTTTCTCGTATATTTTATAATCTATATTATAAAATATATTTTCTTTTATTTTATCATTTAACGCGTTCCTTTCGGTATCCATCTTCATACCACGCTTTCTCCAAAAATTTGATCACGCCCTCTTCCTGATTAGAGCCGATGATCCCCGTCGCCACGGCTTTGATTTCCTCCCGGGCGTTGGCCACGGCGTAGCCCTCGTCGCAGGCCTGGAGCATCGTCAGGTCATTGAGATTGTCGCCAAAGCCCACGATACGGCGGAAGCCATAGCTCTCCCGCAGCCAGCGCAGGGCGTTTTTCTTTGACGCCAACACACTGAAGCACTCCAGGTAGCAGGTGTTCTCCATATAGGTATCCGGATAAAGCACGCAGTCCAGCCCCGGAATCGCCTTCAGCTCCGCGTGGAGCTTCACCAGGTTATCAATTTGATCCTGTGTCGTGAAATAAACGATGTCCTCCGCCGCGTGTTCCGCCATGTTCTGGGTTTCAAGAAAGCGTTTGCCGTAAACCCGCGCCCGGTAATCATAAAACGTCCGCAGGCTGGGACGGGTCAGCGGCTCATGATACACCCGGATTTCCCGCTCCGGCAGACTGTAGAGAAAGCCCTGCTGGTTATGCGCCCGCACCCGCTCCAGCAGCGCGCGCACGGTATCGGGCGGAATCCGTTCTTTTTTTACGATCCGCTGTTCCGCGGCAGAGAGAATCACCGCGCCGTTCATCAGCACCATGGGCAGCGGCAGCGGCGGCAAAACGCTCAAAATACGCGAGGCGGAGTCGTTTGTGCGCGCCGTGGCGATGGTGAAGCACAGCCCCTCCCCTAGCATTTTGCGCAGTGACGCGGCGGCATATTCCGACAATGCCGCATGGTTGTTCAGCAATGTGCCGTCCAGATCAGAGATAAATAAGGTCATTCCATACACTCCTGAAGCTCTTCCCATTCCGCGAGCCGCTCCTCCAAGACCGTCTGCGCGGCCTCCAGCTGAGCGGTCAATTCTACCAGCGCCTCGTAATCCGCCGCCGCGGCCGGGTCCTCCAGCCGGAGCCGGAGGCCTTCGCTTTCCTCCTCCAGCCGCGCGATCTCCCCTTCGCAGCGGGAAAGCGCGGCACGGCGCTTTCGTTCGCCGGCGGCGGCCTCCTTCTTGTTGATTCTATCCCGCTTGTTCGGGCTGTCGGGTTCTTTCTTCAGCCCGGCCTTCGTCTCTTCCGCCGCTCTGGCCTGGTATTCCTCATAGGAATTCCCGCAGAACTCCAGCCCTCCCGGATGAAGCCGATAGATCTTTGTGGCCAGCTTCTTGATGAAATACCGGTCATGAGATACCGCGATGACCGTGCCGCCGAATTGTGCCAGGGCGGTCTCCAGGGCCTCCCGGGAGGCCGCGTCCAGGTGGTTTGTCGGCTCGTCCAGGAGCAGAAGGTTGGCCCCCGACATCATCAGCTTCAGCAGCGCGAGACGCGCCCGCTCCCCGCCGCTGAGGGTATCCGCCCGCTGGAACACGACATCCCCGGAAAACAGGAACGCGCCCAGAAGACTGCGCACTTCGGTCTGGTTCAGCGCGCGGTGATTATCCCAGATCTCGTCCAGCACCGTTTTGCCGCTGCGAAGCAGCGCAACATCCTGGTCATAGCTGCCCAGCTTAACGTTCGCGCCGGGAATCACCGCGCCGTCGTCCGGCCGCAGCTGGCGGCGGAGGATGCGCAGGAGGGTTGTTTTTCCGCAGCCGTTGGCCCCCAGCAGAAACACGCGGTCGCCTTTTTCGATCAGTGTGCTCACATTCGAAAACAGCCGCTTTTCCCCAAAGGATTTCGAAAGGCCCTTCAGCCGCAGCACCTCCTGCCCTGTGGGGGGCACCTCGGGAAATTGAAAGCGCAGCCCGCGCTGGCAGGCCTCCGGCACGACGACATCGGCCCTGAGGCGGTCAATCTGCTTTTGCTTGCTGGCGATGGTGATAAAGTTCCGCTTTTGCCCAAAGCGCCGCTGCTGCTCGATGATGCCCTCAATGCGCTGGATTTCCTCCATCTGGTTCTCGTAGTGCCTGCGGTCCTGCTCGGCCTGGAGCTCCTTTTGCCGCCGCGCCTCGGAGTAGCCGCCCTTCCAGACCGTCATGCGGCCATGGCTGAGCTCCGCGGTGCGGGTGGCTGTCTGATCCAAAAACCAGCGGTCATGGGAAACCAGCAGCACCGCGCCGGGATAATCCGCCAAAAAGCCCTCCAGCCAAACAATGGCCTTGATATCCAGGTGGTTCGTCGGCTCATCCAGCAGGAGCAAATCCGCGCCGGAAAGCAGCAGCCGTCCCAGCCGCAGCTTTGCCTGCTGCCCGCCGCTGAGCCTGGAAGCCCACATCGTATGCTCCGCCTCGGCAAAGCCCAGCCCAAGCAGCGTCGATCTGGCGCGCGCCCGGAACGTCAGGCCGCCCTCGCGGACGAAGACATCGTGCAATTCGCTTTGCCGGTGCAGCAGGTCGTCGCTGTGCGCGTGGCGCAGCGCGTCATTGAGCCGCTCCAGCTCGGCCTCCATGCGCAGAAGGGGCTCGAATACCGCCAGGGCCTCCTCATAGACCGTTCGATTCTCCGCGCCGCGGTCGCTGCCGCTTTCTTGCTGGGAATAGCCTAATCTCACAGCGCGGCCCAGCACCACCGCGCCCTCCTCCGGCTGCAGCTCGCCCATGATCAGGCGCATGAGGGTGGTCTTGCCGCAGCCGTTGGGCCCCACCAGGGCGACGCGCTCGCCGGGCTGCATCATCAGGCTGACGCCCGAAAACAGCACCCGGTCCTCAAAGCCCATCGTTACATTCTGAATACTTAAAATAGACATTGCTTCTCCATTTAAAAAAAGCGCTTTAACATAAAAAACGCGCGAAGCGAATTAAAACGCGTTTTCATAATGATTTACGTTATATACAGCTCCGTTTGGCCAGAGCTCGATGCAGATCACGTCAAAGCGTGGCTGCAGGCGGGTCTCTTCCCGCGAAAGATAGTATTCCGCCGTAAGGCGCAGCTTCTCCTGCTTGCGGGCGTCCACGGCCTCTTCGCCGCGCACCATGGCGCCGCGCCGGCGCGTTTTTACCTCAACAAACAGAAGAAAGCGGTCGTTCTCCGCGATCAGGTCAATTTCGCCGAAGCGGCTGCGGTAATTCCGCGCGATAATACCATATCCCAGGGCCTCCAGATAACGCGCGGCATAGTTCTCGCCAAAATCCCCGGCGCGCTTTTTATCCGCCGCCATGGTTGATCCTCACGGCCAGCTCCGGCACGTCGGTGATCACGGCGTCGCAGCCCCAGTCCCGCGCAAGAATGAGGCCGTGCTCCTGGTTCACCACCCAGGGGTTTACCATCAGGCCGATATTATGGCATTCCTCCACGTAATCCCGGTCGATAAACAGCACCAGCGGGTGGTAGGCGTCCAGATCATACTTCTTCGCGAAGGCGGCCAGGTCGTCGCAGATCTCGCCGCACAGGGGCGACATCACCTGATAGAGCATAGCCACCCGCGTGCCGGGATCCTCGCGCTTGCAGGCCAGGAGCATCTCCAGGTCAAAGCTTGAGATGATCAGCCTGTCAAAAAGCCGGCGCTCCTTTGCCATGCGGATCACGGCGGCGGCGCTTTCCGTGGAGCCGTCGGGCGCCTGCTTGAGCTCCACATTGATGATCTTCAGCGGATCGCACAGGGCGAACCACTCCTCCAGGGTCGGGATTTTCGTGCCCGCGAAATCGGGTGAAAACCAGGCGCCGAAGTCCAGCCCGCGCAGCTCCTCCAGGCTGTGGTCCATAATGCGCCCGCAGCCGTTGGAGGTGCGGTCGACCGTGTCGTCGTGGCAGACCACCAGGCGGCCGTCTCTCGTGAGGTGCACATCCGTTTCAAAGCCGTCCACGCCGTAAGCCAGCGCGCGCTCGTAGGCGGGCAGGGTGTTTTCCGGCGCTTCGCGGTTCGCGCCCCGGTGCGAAATAACCAGTGACATATACTTTCCCCCATTCTTGTATCCTCGCTTGATATTATACATGATAGCGCAAAAAATAGCAAGACGCAAAAAACAACGCCCGCGCAAGCGGACGCTGTTTTATAGCTTGAATTCACGCCGGAACCGGCGCGGCCACGGGACAAACCGCCACGCAGGCGCCACAGTCAATGCACAGGTCGGGGTCGATGATGTAGAGCTCGTCCCCGGCGCGGATGGCTTCCACCGGGCATTCCGCTTCGCACGCGCCGCAGGAAATGCAGTCGCCATTGATCACATAAGCCATGTTTGATTTCCTCCTTCCTCGCAGGTTATTTGTGCAGGTTATTGGTGCGGGTTTGTTGTATTGTAGCACAGGCCTTTTGAAAAATCAAGATGCCGGAGCAGGATTTACAAATCGTTCACACCTGCGGGAACGTATTGGGTTGGGTAGGGGTTCAAAAATTTGAACCCATGCGATAATTTACAAAAGCTGGTATTCGAGGGTTCAAATTTTTGAACCCCTACATCCCTACGGATCGCCAAATTTTGTATACCTGCGGCGCGTTATCCGTCCTTCTCCTGTGGGGGGCGCTGGCCGCGCGGCTGCTTTTGGTTTGTTCTGTGCTTTTGCCACGGCGGCTTGCGGTGACGGCCCTGCCCTTCTTTTTGCTCCTTGTTGCTGGGCTGTGCCGTCGCGCGGCGGGGCGCCATGGCGTCGTCGTAACGCGGCACCTCGCCGTAGCGCGGCAGATTCTTGGCATCCTGCGCCGCCGGGCGCTGGGCCTGCTGCTGCTTCGGCTGAGCCTGCTGCTTCGGCTGGTGATTTTGCCGCGGCGGCTGGTTCTTTTGCTGCTGCTGGGCGTTTTGCTGCTGCTGAGGCTTTCGCTGCGAATTCTGCGGATGCTGCTTGCGGGGCTCATTCTTGCCGGGATGGCCGCCGCCCTGCTGCTGCGGGCGCTGCTCGCGCTTGTTGCGCGGCGTATGCCGTTCGCGCCAATTGGGCTTTTGCTGCTGCGCATTCCCCTGCTGCTGCGGCGAGGGCCTGTCGGCCTCATCCGCGATGGTGTCCTCTATCTCCATGGAAGGATCCTCCAGGCCCAGGCGGCCCATGGAGCCGCGCAGTATGCCGAACTCACTGGCCGCGGGATTCGGCGCTTTGCGCTCCACGCCCTTCTCGCGGTCAAAGTGAAACAGCTGCGGCGCCGCCTCCGCGCGGCGGTCCAGCCGCACCTTGATCATCTCGGACACGGCGTTGACCTCCGTGACCACGCCGCGGCCCTCCGGGGTTTCCACGCAGCTTCCCACCTTGGGCAGGGCCTTGAGCGCGTCCTCATACGCCGCCTCCTCATACTTGAGGCAGCACATCAAGCGGCCGCAGGTGCCGCTGATTTTCGTGGGATTCAGCGACAAATTCTGCTCCTTCGCCATCTTGATCGATACGGGATGAAAGTCTCCCATAAAAAGGCTGCAGCAGAAGGGTCTGCCGCAAATGCCCAGCCCGCCCAGGAGCTTGGCCTCGTCGCGCACGCCGATTTGCCGCAGCTCAATGCGCGTACGGAACACCCCGGCCAGATCCCGCACCAGCGCGCGAAAATCCACGCGCTGATCCGCTGTGAAATGAAAGACGATTTTGCTGGCGTCGAAGGTGTATTCCACATTGACCAGCTTCATGTCCAGGCCGTGCTGCGCGATCTTCCCCTCGCATACGCGAAACGCCTCGGCCTCTTTTTGGGCCTTGTTTTCCAGGGCCTGCAGGTCCTCCGGGCCGGCCACGCGGATCATCATTTTCAGCGGACGGGTGACCTGCTCATCGGGGATTTCGGTATTCTCCTGGATCACCTCGCCGCATTCCACGCCCCGCGCGGTTTCAACGATCACGCGGTCCCCCTTTTTAACCTGCGCTTCTCCCGGATCAAAATGATAGACGCGTCCCACCTCACGGAACCGGACGCCGATTACTGTTGCCATGCAGTTTCCTTTCTAGATTTTAGACTTTAGACTTTAGACTTTAGACTTTGCTGCCCAACAAGCATCTAATGTCTAAAGTCTGACGTCTAAAATCTAAAATCCTTTCGCCGCCAATCTTGTCAGCAGCAGATTGTTGTTCGCGTTGCGTTCTATGAATAAACGATGTGCAATGAACTGTTCTTGTCCCGGCGTGCCAAAGGCGCGCCCTACCCAAGTTCGGCCAAAGGCCGTTCCTGTTCCGATATGAAAAAGCAGTCTCCCTTCCATCTTTCCGGATTACTTCTGATATAATTCTTAGCTTTTCTGTATTCGTCCGCGCGGCGCATCAGACGATCATGAAACCTATGCTGCCAAAGCGGAAAACCGGCTTTTTTGGATATTGAACCCTTCCATTGCTGTATAATACGGCTGAGGTGCGGATTTTCATGGTCATCCAACATCAGGATAAGAAGATGCACATGATTGGGCATCACGACAAACGCGTCTACAACAACTGATGCGTCCGCTTTTTCTGTAATCATCCGCATCCACCCGATTCACTTTTCTGCTTGGCAGCTCATCGCTAAATATCATAAAGCACCTTCCGGCAACGGCCTTTGGCCGAACTTGGGTAGGGCGCGCCTTTGGCACGCCGGGGCAAATATCAAACGTGTGCCAAAGAATGGATTATGACTCCAGTCCTTTCGCCGCCAATCTTGTCAGCAGCAGATTGTTGTTCGCGTTGCGTTCTATGGAAAATTCCAGCTCTTTTATGCCGTCAATCAAGCGTATGACGCGCTCCGGATCCTCCTCCGGGGCTGTCAGCCGCTTGTGCAGCGCGCGGCGCAGCGCGGGCAAAACCTCCCGGGCCAGACCCTTTTCGGCTTCCAGCGGGGCGGTGGCCTCCAGCAGCGCGAAGTCGTCGCCGCGGCGCAGCATCGCCTCCGCGATGGCCTCCGCGTGCCGCTGTATGAGCGCCCCGCGCTCCGGATCGGGGGCCTCCTCCACCGCCTCGCCAAGGGAAATCGCCGTTGCCCGGGAAAGCACCGTAGGCAGCAGCATGCGCCGCGCCGGTACCGTCAGAATCAGGCAGGCGTGGGAGGGCGGCTCCTCCAGCAGCTTCAGGAGGGCGTTTTGCGCCTCTGTGGTCATGGACTGGGCGTTGTGGAGCACGCAGACCTTGCGCTCCGCCTCGTTGGGCAGCACATAGGCGTCCTGCCGCAGGGCACGGATGGCGTCGATGTGAAAGCTTTTCGCGCCGGTTCCGCCTTCGATAAGCCGAAAATCGGGGTGCGCCGCCGCGCTTTTGACGCAGTGGGCGCATTCCCCGCAGGGCAGTGTTTGGTTGGGCTCCGGCTCCCGCGCTTCCTCCGGCCCGCCGAACAGCGACATGCCGCCGAACATGGATGCCTCATCGTCCGCTTCCGGCGCGGCGGAACGCGGCGCGGCACAGAGCAAAATCCTGGCCAGAGCGAGGGCCGCTTCCTTCCGCCCGGCGGAGGCGCCGCCCTCGATCAGCAGCGCGTGTGGCACGGAATCCGTCTCCAGCATGGCGCACAGCAAAGCGGCTGCCGGCGCAAGGGCGGGCGATGCGATGGAAAAAGACATAGCTGTCACCTATATTTTATGAAATTGCTCCACATCCAGCACGAACACGGTCGCGCCGCCCACGGTGACCTCCACCGGCGCGTGCAGGAGCGTGCTCAGGAAGGGGGCCTGCTGCACGTCGACGAGCTGCCTGCGCACACTGCAGCATTCCCGCAGCAGCGCGAGGACCTCGGGCACGCGCTCATCCTCCAGGCCCAGCAGCAGGGTATCATTGCCCGCGCGCAGAAAACCGCCGGTGGTGGAAAGGCGCGTCACGGGCAGGTTCTGCGCCGCCAGCTGATCCAGCACGCCGGGGCTGTCGTCTTTGTTGACAATCGCGATGAGCAGCTTCATTCTTTCACCTCACATAAGAATCTCGCGGCCTGTAGGGGTGGCTGGCAAGCCACCCGGGTCTTTGTGAAAAATTTTCAACGCGGCTAAAAATAGGAATTATATGTTTTGCGGCGCTTGGGGGCGCCGCTGCCGGAACGCGCCAGCGCGACAATGGACAGGATCAGCGAAACAAAGCCCAGCCCAATGCCGGCCAGGGGCATCCAATGCTCCATGAGAAAAGCGGTCATGCCAATCAACCTCCTCTGTATGTCTAATTCTATTATACCTGTTTCAGCGAAAAAGCACAAGAATTATTTTTTATTCCGGAACCAAATATATTTGCAGATGAACCAGGCCGGAAAATAGAGCCTGCGCGCCGCCAGCCAATAGACCAGCCAATCCAGCGCGCGGCGGTTCACATGGGAACGGATGCCGCAGTTGGCATAAAAAAAGCGCGCAAAGCCGGAGGACAGGATTTTCCGCACTCCCACATATGTCAGGCCATTTTCCGCCGCCCCGCGCAGCAGCAGCGGCATGAACACCCGCAGCCCATACAGCGCGTAGGAGCGCTGCGCGGCCTCCAGCCGCGCGGGCTCTGTGATAAAACGCGCGAGCAGCTCTTTTTTTGCGCTGTCAAGGGCCTCGAAGCGTTCCAGGGCGTCGGTGCGCCGCCAGAAGGCGTTCGTCATGCTGCCGGGCTTTTCGCGGTAGTTGTAATGCGCCTGCGCGATGGCGTGCACTCGCTCCGCGAGACAGAAGGCCTCCAATTGAAAGGGCCCGTCCTCGGCAAAACGCAGCTCCTCCCGGAAGCGGAGCCCGTGAGCCTCCAAAAAAGCGCGGCGGAAGACGCTGCGGCAGCTGTAGATGAAGAAGGAGTTCTCCTGCATCCGCAGCGCGAGCTGGAGAATGTCCTCGTGCCTCAGCACGCCCAGCTGCTCCGGCGGAGGGGCGGCTTCCATGACCGGACCCTCCAGCGGAACGCGGCGCAGCGGCGCGTGGACGGCGTCCATCGCCCGGGAATCCACAAGCGCGGCGTCCAGCATCGTCCGTACAAAAGCCGGGTCCAGGGTATCGTCCGCGTCGAGAAAGCCGATGTATTCCCCCCGGGCGATAGCCATGCCGGCGTTGCGCGCGGCGCTGAGGCCCCCGTTGGGCTGATGGATCACCCGGATCCGCGCGTCCCGCCGGGCGTATTCGTCGGCGGCGCGTCCGCTTCCGTCCGTGGAACCGTCGTCCACCAGAATCAGCTCCCAATCCGGACAGCTCTGGGCCAGCACGGAGTCCACGGCGGCGGCAAGGCCCGCCTCCTCGTTGAGGAACGCGGTAATGATGCTCAGCCTGCACGCGCGCAGAGGGAGCGGCCGCACGCGCTTCGGGCAAAAACGCAGCGCGTCCGCCGAAATCAATTCGAAATGAATGCCCTCCCGCGAGCCTTGAAAGGCCCAGCGCCGCGCGTCGCCGTGCAGGTGGCCGTAATAACACAGCGGCACGCCCTCCTCCGCCAGCACCTGACAGATCTCCCCGCATACGCGGTCAACAGACACGGGCGGATAGTGCAGAAACACCGTAACGCTGCCGCAAAGCTTCTTTCCGGCTTGAATGGAGGCCCGCAGCCGTCCGGCCTCCCTCCGCAAAACCTTTTGGTCCCCGGCCTCCCCGCAGTCAAAAAACCAGCCCCGGCTGCCGCAGATGGCCGTGTCCTCCACCAGGATGGCGTTGTTGTGGAGCAGCCGCAGGGAATCAAGGCCATGCAGCGCCCAGAAATCCTCTATTTTTTTGCGGGTGCTCCACCAGTAGTCGTGATTGCCCTTGAGGATCACCTTCGTGCCCGGCAGCTCGTGCAAAAAACGAAAGTCCGGCAGGGCCTGCTCCAGGGTCATCGCCCAGGAGATATCCCCCGGCAGCACAACGGTGTCGCCCCCGCCCACCACCGCGCGCCACTGCTTTTCCAGCCGCCGGGCATGGTTTTCCCAGCCCGGAAAGAGATCCATGGGCTTTGCGCTGCCAAAGGACAGGTGGGGGTCGGCAATGGCGTAGATGGGCATAATCAGGCTCCTTCTGCTTCCCCGCCAGCCGCGCGGGGCGATGGCGCGCCGCAGGCGTCAAATGTGATTTTGCCCAATTTTCCGGAGCGCAGGTCGTCCATCAGGGCACTGCTCGCGCGCGCTAAATCCGCTTCGCCGCCGGATATCAGCATGCCGCGCCGCCGGGCGATTTGCTCGAGGAGCCGCCAGGGCTCCCATAAAGCGAGGGCCTCTTCGTCCTCCGCCAGGCGGTAGCGCTCGCGCAGGCGCGCGGGATAGGCGTCCCGCAGGATTTCCAGCAGGCGAAGCGCCAGGGCCTCGCCGTCCAGTATCTCCTCCTTCACGGAGCCCAGAAAGGCCAGCCGGTCCCCCACGGCGGGGTCGTCGAACTTGGGCCAGAGCACGCCGGGGGTGTCCAGGAGCTCCAGCGTGATACCGCCGCCCTTGCCGTCCGGAATCCTGCCCGCCGCGAACCACTGGCTGCGCCGCGTGACGCCGGGCCTGTCCGCCGCCTCGGCGCGGCTTCGCCCGGCCATGCGGTTGATGAAGGAGGATTTGCCGGTGTTGGGGATGCCCACCACCATCAGGCGCACGGACTTGCCGGCCATGCCCCGGGCCTCCCGGGCAAGCAAAAGCGCCGCCAGAGCCTTGCGCACTTCGGCGGGAAATTCCTGCAGGCCTTTGCCGGAGCGGCAGTCCACGGCAAGGGCAAAGCAGCCCTCCCGCCGCAAACGGCGCAGCCAGCACGCGGTGGCGCCTGGGTCGGCCAGGTCGCATTTGTTCAACAGGACAATCCGCGGCTTGCCGCCGATGAGCTTGTCCAGCTCAGGGTTCCTGCTGCTTTCCGGGGCGCGGGCGTCGCGCAGCTCCGCCACGGCGTCCACCAGGGGCAGGCTCTCTTTAATCTGCCGCCGCGTGCGGGCCATATGCCCGGGGAACCACTGCACCTGCGGCACCTGCGGTGCGGCTCCCCGCTTCGCGCCATTTGACTGGTTTTGCATTTGATTCTTAATCTCTACTTTACTATTTTACTATAAACTGTCCGAAGGGCACTAGCCGCAGATGGACCTTTCCAAGAATATAATCTTCCTGGATAAAACCTACTTCTTTGTAGCGGCTGTCGGAGGAGCCGCCGCGGTTATCGCCCATCACGAAAACGAAGCCCTCCGGCACGGTGACGGGGAATTCCACCGAGGCCTGGGACGGCGGCGCCTTGCTGGTGACGACACCCGAAGGAAGGTAGGGCTCCTCGATGACCGCGCCGTCCACCAGCACCCGGCCCTCCGCGATATCCACGACCTGGCCCCCGGTGGCGATAACGCGCTTAACCAAAGGCTCGTTGTGGTCGTTGGGCTGCGCGATGATGATGATATCCCCCCGCTTGGGGCTGCGCGCGAAAGCGCCCACGGCCAGCCAGTCCTTGTGCTGCAGCGTGGGCGTCATGGAGGTGCCCACCACGCCCGCGAAACGGAACAGGAACAAAAACATCACCGCGATGGCCAGCACGGCGCTGACCAGGATTTCGGCCAATTCATAAACGGAACCCAGCAATTTTGGCTTGCCGCGTTCTTCCGCGGTTTCGTTTGCCATGGGAGCCACCTTCTCAGCCGGCAAGGCCGAGTCTTTCTTTGATAGTTTGCACGGGGATATGGACCAGCGCCTGCCCGATCACGCAGCGCAGGTCCACCATGCCGACGCTGGAGCTGCGGCTGTCGGCGGAGGCGTTGCGGTTGTCGCCCAGCACGAAGCAGGCGCCCTCCGCCACCGTGAGAGGGAATTTCACATCCATGGAACGAGTCGTGGGCCCGGCGGTGTAGGGCTCGTCGAGCTCCACGCCGTTCACGGAGACCACGCCCCGCGTAAAATCAATGTCCACCGTGTCGCCGGGCAGGGCGATCACCCGCTTGACCAGAGGCTTGTGCAGACCCGTGTCTTCGGATATCACGGCGATGCGCCCGCGCTCCGGCTCCACGCAAAACGCGGTCATAATCAGCCAGTCGCCGTCGGTGAGGCTGGGCAGCATGGAGCTTCCATCCACGCGGATGGGGCGGCACAGGAAGCTGAACAGCACGAAGACGAGAAGCAGCGCCCCCATAAGCGACGACGCGGCCTCAAACGCGATGCGCAGCGCGGGCCGCGGCGGAGGAATTCTGTCGTTTTGCGTGCGCAGAGGAACCCAATGCTCCTTCGTAACCCGCAAGCGCCCAACCTCCTTTCTTTCAATTCTCAATTCTCAATGCTCAATGCTCAATGACATTGTCAGGGCCGTTCCGGCAAAGAAAATAACCGCCTTCCTAGCTAAATACACTAGAAAGGCAGTCATTCAGCCCAGGAAAATATAATCGCAAATTACTGATTTTTAATCAGCGGAGCTTTTGCTTGACCTTGGCGGCCTTGCCCACGCGGCCGCGGAGATAATAGAGCTTCGCCCGGCGCACCCTGCCCAGGCGCACGGTTTCCACCTTCGCCACGTTGGGGGAATGCAGCGGGAACACGCGCTCCACGCCCACGCCGTAGGAAAGGCGGCGCACGGTGAAGGTTTCGGAGATGCCAGAGCCCCTGCGGGCGATGACGGTGCCCTCAAACACCTGCACGCGCTCCCGCTCGCCCTCGCGGATTTTCACGTGGACGCGCACGGTGGAGCCGATTTGGATTTCGGGCGGGGTTTCCTTGAGGGAGTCCTTCGAAACGCGCAGCAGGTCGGCGTACGCGCTGTTGGGCTGCAGTTGAATGAGCTGTTCCGCTTTTTGGATGTTCATAAGGGCTTGCCTTTCAAAAATATATTCGATTGTTCATGCACGTGATCCGTACAGAGGAACAAAAGTGGCAAAAGAAATAACAGACAACAAAAACACACATAGAAGTACGCGCAAAACGCATAATACTGGATTAGTATAACACAGCGCGCTTTGGAATGCAAGAACTTTTTTCGCGGGGAGTGAAAAATTTGCGGCTGTTCGACCTTCACTGCGACACTCTGACCGAATGCCTGCGAAAAAACCAGCATCTCGAGAACTATGACGGCCACGTCTCGCTGGCGCGGGGGCGGCGGCTTCAGCAATGGATGCAGGTCTTTGCCATCTTCGTGCCGGATACTCTGCATGGGCGGGCGGCGGCGGACTATTTCGATACGGTCCTCGCGTTTTACCGCGCGGAACAGCGGCGGCAGCGCTTTGACGCCATTCTTGCGCTGGAAAACGGCAGCGCGCTGATGGGCGACCCCGGCCAGGTGGACCGCATGGCAAAGGAGGGCCTGCGCATCATCGGTATCACCTGGAACGGCGCCAACGAGCTGGGTTACGGCGCGGCACAGGGCCCCGTCCCGGGCCTCACCCCCGCCGGGAAGGCCTGCGTGCGCCGCATGCTTGAGCTTGGTATTTTGCCGGATGTGTCCCACCTCAACGAAGCGGGGTTTTGGGAAGTCGCGCGGCTCTGGGAGGAGCGGCGCGCCGACGCCCGCGTACCCTTCATCGCCAGCCACAGCAGCTGCGCGGCGCTGTGCCCCCATCCCCGCAATTTGACGGACGACCAGATCCGCGCCATTGTGGCCGCCGGCGGGCTCATCGGCCTGAACCTCTATCCGGAATTCCTGGGGGGCGAGGGCGCCGCCCGCGAGGTCATGGGGCATATCCTCCATCTCATCGCCCTGGGCGCGGCGGAAAGCATCGCCCTGGGCAGCGACTTTGACGGCTGCACGCTGCACCCCGCATTGGCGGGAATCGAAAAAATGGAACACCTCCGGCAGTCGCTTCTGAAAATGGGACTTCCGGAGGAAATATGCGAGGCGTTTTTTTGGAAGAACGGCGCACGTGCTTTTGCGTTGGAATAATTACTTCATTGCGTTGTACGCACTGATCATGATGATTACCGCGATCATGGCCGCCAGCAGGTGGTCCACCGCCGCGTTGCTGAGCCTCTTTCGTATCCTGCGGCCTGTCTCGCCACCCAAAAAGCCCCCCAGGAGCATCAGCGCCAGGGCCCAGGGCGGAAAAACCGGCAGGTCCCCGGCGAGCAGCAGCATCGCCAGCGCGGAGCCCTGGCTGAAGATCATCACCGCCAAAGAGCTCTTCGCGGCGGATTTCGTTTCCATGCCAAACAGCCACAGCAGCGCGATCATGTTCAGCGGCCCGCCGCCGATGCCTAAAAAGCCCGCGCATGCCCCCAGCACGGCCCCCACGGGAACACACAGGGCCGGGTGCCGTATCTCATGCGTTTTGATCCGCTTCCTGCACAGCATAAACAGCAGCAGGAGGCCCATAACAGCCGCCAGGCATATCGCCTGCGCGCGCCCCGCCGCCGGCACCGAGAGCGCCCCGGCCAGCCGCTGAAACAGCCATTTTCCCGCCGCGCCGCCAATTACCGCGCCCCCCGCCAGGGGAAGAACGACGCGCCAGTCAATCCCCTTTTCCCTGGCCTCGCCGGATACTCGCGCGCTGCGCACTGCGCATTGCGCATTGACAGTGGTGTAGACGCACATAACCAGCACGGTGCAGCCAGAAAAGAGGCTGGAGACCGCGGCGTCCGCCAGGCCCAGGATGTCCAGCGCGGGCTTGATGATAACCCCGCCGCCCAGGCCGCTCACGGCGCCCAGGGCGGAGGCAATGAGGCCCACGAGAAAAAAGAGGAGAGAGGGAACGAGAGATTGCGTAAAATCAAGCATGGGCAAGCCTCCTCCGATATATTTCCTCCAGCCGCTCATAGGCGTATTCGAAGAAGCCGCGGTATGCCCGGCAGTAATAATTCCGGCCCAGGCCGGCTTCGAAGTAGTCCCTGTCCCGCCTGCAGCCGCCGCGGCACAGGGGATGCCACCGGCACGCGCGGCATTCCGGATCCCGGCAGGGGCTTTCCTCAATAAAGCCCAGCGCAGCGCGTCTGGCATCGATCCGCGCCAGGCTGTCCGTGACCAGACTGCCCAGGCGGTACGCGTCCAGCACATAAAAATCGCAGGGATACACGCCGCCGTCGGCCTCCACAACATATTGCGGGCCGCATACGCCCAGCATGCCGCAGGCCTCGGGCGCTTGCCCGGCCAGCAGCATCAACAGATTTTCAAAGCTGCGGTGATAGGTCGGACGGCCCCGCGTTTCATCCTCGTACCAGCAGTCGAAGGCCGTTTTCAGGTAGCGCTCATAGGCCTCCGGCGTCAGTGCCCAGGGCTTTTGGCCCCGCGTCTCCCCCAGGGGGTCCAGGCAGGGGATCCCCTGCCGCCAGCGCAGCCCGGCCTCCGAAAAGAACGCGTTGGTCCGCCGGACCTCGCCGCAGGTCTGCGCCGTGATCACGCTCAGGATATTCACATCCACACCGTGCTTTTTCAGCAGCCCCAGGGCCCGTCTCGCCCGCGCGTAGCTGCCCTGCCCCTTCGTGTCAACCCGGTTGCGGTCATGCAGGGCCCGGGGGCCGTCCAGAGAGAGCCCCACAAGAAATTTCCGCTCCGCCAGAAAAGCGCACCAGGCCTCGTCCAGGAGCAGGCCGTTGCTCTGCAGGGCAAAGCGCAGCTCGCAGCCGTTGACGTTCAGCGCTTCCGCCAGGCACACGGCCCTGCGAAAAAAGTCCAGTCCCGCCAGGGTCGGCTCCCCGCCCTGGAAGACGATGGCGCAGCTATCCTCCGCCGCCGCGAGGAGCTTTTGCAGCACAGCCCGCAGCGTCTCCTCGCTCATGACGCCAAAGCTGGCCGCGGCGCGCTTTTCGGTTTCGTCGCGATAGAAGCAGTAGCGGCAGCGCAGGTTGCACTGGCCGCTGGCAGGCTTGATCAATACGCTGACTGTGGTCATATGGACCCCCAATAAAAACGGCAAGCGGTGCATACTGCCACTTGCCGTTTTTCTCATTGATTGACGCTTAAGATGACGCCTAGGCCTCCTCCGTCTGCTCGCAGCACTGGTTGGCCAGGCCGCAGGAGGTTTTGCAGGCCGACTGGCAGGAGGTTTGGCACTCACCGCAGCCGCCGCCGGCGCAGCTGGCCGCCAGATCGCGGGTTTCGAGGGTGATAATCCGTTCCATGTATCGTGCTCCCCTTTCTGATTTCTGATCTTTTTGTTTTGCAGCTTATCTAACGATGATCTGTGATCTTTTGGCTTGATACTTCGCTTGATATATAGTATAGCGCATGCCGGACAAAATGTCAAGAGCGTGTTCGCAAGAAGCATACGCCTCCGCGGCCTGCATTTTTTGGATCCATATCCTGCATTTTTTTGGAAAAACCCTTGCAAAATCACCGAAAGTTTGCTATAATAGGCATGTTGAAGCAAATGAAGCAAAAAGGGGGAAGGACATTGAGAACCAGGCAGCAAGCATTGGGAAACCGAAACATCGTTGGCGCGCGCATTGAGCAGCGCCGCAAAGAACTGCACATGAAGCAAAAAGATCTGCTCACGCAGCTGCAGATCAAGGGCGTCGATCTGAACGCCTCCGGCTTATCGAAATTGGAGGGGCAATATCGCTTCGTGTCTGACATTGAGCTGAAATATCTGGCGCAGGTGCTGGAGGTCAGCGTCAACTGGCTGCTGGACGAAGAGGACGATCAGGGCAGGCTGCTGCCGGGCTGACTTGCTTTTCCGCCGCAATCATACCACAGTCGCCGTCCGCTCCGTGCGGGCGGTTTCTTTCGGGGCATGCTAATAGCGATACCCGCCATTGCCCGAAACGCGGCTCGCGCATATACTGGAACGAAGGCTTTTCGCTTTCACCATCTGCAGCGCGAAGGCAAAGCGCCGGTGTAAAGCGCCGAAAAGTGCCGGAATTTTGCCCTTTGCTTTCGTTATAAATGTTTTCCCGCGCTGTTGCGCAAGCGTTCGCGGCGCCATTTCCTCCCTGTTTCTGGAAATCGCGCCGCCCAAGAAAGGGAATTTTAAGTAATCGTTTCCGCGCGATAAAATTATTTGCATTTTTCTGTCAATATGTACTTTACAAATGAGGGAATCATGATGTACAATAGCATTAATTCCGCGAACGGCCCGCGGAGCGGATTTCATCTGACTGGAATTCGCCCGCGGGGGATTCGCCGCATTTGGGGGTCGCGTCATCGTGGAAGCCTATCTTGACAATTCTGCGACTACCCCACCCTGCCCCGAAGCCATCGCGGCCATGCGCGAGGCGCTCACCACGGTTTGGGGCAATCCCTCCTCTCTTCACTGGGCCGGCCTGAACGCCGAGCGCCTGCTGGCGCAAAGCCGGGAATCGCTGGCGGAGCTGTTTGGCTGCGAGCCCGCCGAGGTGACCTTCACCAGCGGAGGCACGGAAAGCAATAACCTCGCCATCTTCGGCGCGGCCAACGCCCTGCGGCGGCGCGGCCGCCGGGTCGTGACCTCGGCCGTGGAGCACTCCAGCATCGCCGAAAGCGTGAAGGAGCTCGCCTCACGCGGCTTTGAGGTGGTTTATCTCAGTGTCGACCGCGGCGGACGGGTTTCGGAGCAGGAGCTCATGCAGGCCATCAATGCCGAGACCATTCTCGTCAGCCTCATGGCAGTGAACAACGAGGTGGGCTCCCTGCAGCCGGTGGAGGTCATCCGCCGCGTGGTGCAGTATCACCGCGCGCCGGCACTCATCCACTGCGACGCGGTGCAGGCCTTTGGCAAGCTGCCTATGCAGCCCGCGCGCCTCGGTGTTGATCTCATGACCGTAAGCTCCCACAAAATTCATGGCCCAAAGGGCGCGGGCGCGCTCTATGTGCGCCGGGGCGTGAAGCTTAACCCGCTGGTCTACGGAGGCTCGCAGGAAAACCGCCTGCGGCCCGGCACAGAGGGCATGCCCGCCATCGCCGGATTTTCCGCCGCCGTGCGCGCGCTGCCGAACCCCATGGCTATTATGGATTATGTCAGCTCCCTGCGGGACCGCCTCGTGGCCGGCGCCGCCTCAATGGAGGGCGTAAAGCTCAACTCCCCGCCCGACGCCCTGCCCTATCTGACCAACCTTTCCGTACCCGGGCTCCAATCGGAGACCATGCTCAATTTCCTTTCGGAGCGCGGGATCTGCGTCTCGTCGGGATCGGCCTGCGCTAAGGGGAAAAAGAGCCGCGTGCTGCGCGCTATGGGCCTGGGCGACGCGGATATCGCGGGCGCGCTGCGGATCAGCCTTTCGCGCTTCACCACATGGGAGGAGATCGACGCCTTCCTCTACGCGCTCAACGAGGCCCGCCTGACCCTGGCCAGAAAATAAGCGCCCGTTTTTATTCGCTTGCACTATTTTTTATTTTTTTATTCGCTTGCACTGTTTTTTGTTTTTCACTATTTTTTATTTTTATTAAGGTAAAGCATATGAACGAAGTCCTGCTCATCAAATCCGGCGAACTCGCCTTGAAGGGTCAAAACCGCAGCGGCTTTGAGCAGCAGCTCATCGGCACCCTGCGCCGGCGGCTGCGGCCCCTGGGCGAATGGCAGTTCATACTGGCGCAATCCACCATCCAGGCCATTCCGCTTTCGGCGGGCATGGATATGGAGGAGGCCGCCAGAAGAGCCGGCCGGGTGTTCGGCATCTCCGCCTATGCCCGCGCCGCCCGCGTTCCCAAGGACATCCGCGCGATCCTGGAGGGCTGCGCGGAGTACTTAGCCCCGGTGCTGCGATACGCCCAAACCTTCAAGGTTGAGGCCAAACGCTCCGATAAAACCTTCCCGCTGAAATCCCCGCAGATCTGCGAAACCGCGGGCGGGTACCTGCTCGAACGCTTTCCCCATCTGCGCGTTGACGTCCATAGGCCCGAGGTCACCGTCATGGTGGAGGTGCGCGAGCAATTCGCCTTTCTCCACGCCGACCAGGTCAAGGGCGCGGGCGGGCTTCCCACCGGCTCGGCGGGGGACGCCGCCGTACTGATCTCCGGGGGAATCGACAGCCCCGCCGCCGCCTGGATGATGGCAAGGCGCGGTCTGCGGCTCACGGCGGTTCACTTCGCCTCGCCGCCCTATACCAGCGCCCGGGCCGAGGAAAAGGTGCATAAGCTCCTGCGCCAGGTGGCAAAATACAGCGGCCGCGTGCGGCTGCACGTGGTGGGCTTCACCAAAATCCAGGAGGAGATCCGGCAAAAGTGCCCCGAGGAGCTGTTCACGCTGGTCATGCGGCGCTTTATGATGCGCATCGCGGAACAGATCGCCCGGGAAAACAATTGCCACGCCCTCATCACGGGGGAGCAGCTTGGCCAGGTGGCCAGCCAGACCCTTCAGGCTCTGGTCTGCACCGACGCCGCGACCGGCCTGCCGGTCTTCCGCCCCCTCATCGGCATGGACAAGGAGGACACCGTGCGCCTGGCAAGACAGATCGGCACCTATGAAATCTCCATTTTGCCTTTTGAGGATTGCTGTACCGTGTTCACCCCCAGGCATCCGCGGACCCGGCCCAAGCTCCATTTCGTGGAACAGGCCGAGGCAGCCCTGGACGCGGACGAGCTCATCCGGGAAGCGCTCGAAAACACGCAGAGCCACTGGATCGAATAAATAATTGAGATTAAGCATTGAGCATTAAGCATTGAAAATTGAGAATTGAGCATTGAGAATTGAGAATTGGAAAGGAGTGACGCCATTGCACAGATGTGAAATTATAACCGTTGGAACAGAGCTGCTTCTGGGCGAGATTCTGAACACGAACCTGCAGTTTTTGTCCCAGCGCCTGGCCGAAACCGGCATCGCGGTGGAGCGCCACTGCACCGTGGGCGATAACCCCGCAAGGCTGCGGGAGGCCTTCCTTTCCGCTTTGGACCGCGGCGATATCGTGCTGCTTACCGGCGGGCTGGGCCCCACGGCGGACGACATCACCAAGGAGGTGGTCTGCGAAGCCCTGGAGCTGCCCCTGGTGCTCGATGAGCTCCAGCTCAGCCGTATAGAGGACTTCTTTCGTACGCGGGGCCTCGCGATGAGCGAAAGCAACCGCAAGCAGGCCCTGGTGCCGGAGGGCTGCCAGGTTCTATACAACGGGAACGGCACCGCCCCCGGCTGCTGGATCGCCAAAGGCGACAAGAGGGTCGCCCTCCTGCCCGGCCCACCCGGCGAGCTGCGGCCCATGTTCCAGGAGCAGCTCAAGCCGCTGCTCATGCCCTTCTCCTCCGGTGTGATTTTATCCCATTATCTGCGCACCATCGGCATCGGCGAAAGCCGCATGGCCGATCTGGCGCAGGACTACCTCGACCTGGCGAATCCCACCATCGCGCCCTACGCCAAACAGGGCGAGGCCTTTCTTCGGGTCTGCGCCGCGGCGGCCACCGAGGAGGAGGCGGAGGCCCTTTGCAAGCCAATCATAAAAAAATTAAAAGAAATTTTAGGATTTTACGCCTATTCCGTCGACAAAGAACTGGAGGCGGCCGTCATTGATTGTCTTGTTGAAGCAAAAAAGACCGTCGCCATCGCCGAATCCTGTACGGGAGGCGGCATCGCCGCCAAGCTCACGCAGGCGCCCGGCGCTTCGGCGGTTTTCGGCTGGGGTGTGGTAAGCTATTCCAACGACTGCAAGCGCGCGCTGCTGGATGTGCCGGCGTATGTACTGGAGCGCTACGGCGCCGTCAGCGCCGAATGCGCGTTTTCCATGGCCGAGGGCATCAAAAAACGCTCCGGCGCGGATATCGGGCTGGCGGTCACCGGCATCGCGGGGCCCGGCAGCGACGGCACGGCAAAGCCGGTAGGCCTCATCTACCTCGCGGCCACAGATGGGGAGACCACCCTGGAGGAGCGCATAGAAACCGGCCGCGGCGACCGCGGCTACAACCGCGATTACGCCACGAAGCAGGCCCTCAACCTGCTGCGCAAGCTGCTCGCGAAGCGAACTGAAGCGAACTGAAGCGACTGAAGCGAAACGAAAAGGGGAAAACAGCGATATGGACAGAGAACCCAGGCGGTACAAAGAATCCGAGGACGCCCTGCACGCGCTCGAGGAGGTTTTTGCCGCCGCGCCCAAACGGCGCAAAAAAAACTTTTTGCAGCGGAACTTCGTTCCCGTCAGGGGCGATTCCAAAAAAGAAAAGCTCCGCAAGGCAATGGTCAACTTTTGTCTGTTTGTCATCTTTGTCTGCATCTTAGTGCTGCTGTGGTACTTTGTGATTGACAAATGGGTCAGCGCACCGCCTCCGCCTCCTGAGTCAAGGACCGAATCGTACACCACGCCGGAGGGAAGCACGGAGATCCGGGAGATTCGCGTGATCGACTGGGCCGGGCTTAAGGCGCTCAACCCCGAGGTGGTCTGCTGGCTTAAGATTCCCGGGGCGAAGGTCGACCTGCCCATTGTGCAGACCCTCGACAACGTGTATTACCTCAAGCGCGACTTCAAGTGCAAGCCATCCCGCTACGGCAACCCCTTCATGGACTGGCGCAATAAGCTTGAGCCCATGGACACGAATCTGATCATCTATGGCCATCATATGAAGGACGGCACCATCTTCGGGCGGCTCAAGGAGTACGAAAAGCGCGACGTGGTCGCCAACAACCCCATCATCACCCTGGAAACCCCCGAAGCGACGTATTATTATAAGGTCATCGCGGTGCTCAACGTCAACGGCGCGCCCGGCGAGGACCGGAACTACGTCTTCCATTTCGATACCCCGCGTATTCCCAAGAAAGAGGACTTCGACGGCTTCGTCAAACAGCTGCGCCAGCGTACGCTGATCAACACAGGTGTGGATGTGCAGTACGGCGATCATCTGTTGAGCGTGCAAACCTGCCTCTACGATTTTAAGGATGAGTTCCTGGTATTGGTCGCGCGCAGGGTGCGGGAGGGCGAGGGCCTGGAAATCGACACGAATCTCGTGCAAAAAAATCCCAATCCGCGATATCCGCAGGCCTGGTACGACAGGTTCAACGGCGGCAGAAATCCCTTCAGGGACGCCGAGCTTTGGTACCCGCCGGCGCAGTAGGCAGAGATCCGGCGAGCCGGCGAGCAATGGGGAGAATCATATAAAGGGGAATGGCAGCACTTTGCCGTATGGGCCGGCATAACCTGGCATCCATGCGGAAAAGATAAAGAAGTTAAAAAAGCAAAAAGGAATGTTAATCATGAAAAACGCAAGAATCTTCGCCCTGTGCGCCGATCCCCAGGCGTCACCGGAGCGACAGGAGCTCCTCGCTCTGATCAACCGTGCCTTTCCCGGCACGCCGGAACCATTCACGGCCAAAAGCCCGGAGCAGCTCAAGCGTCTGCTGAAGCCGCAGCTGGAATTCTGCGACCTGATCGTCATCGCCGCGGAGCCCGGGCAATATCACGCACTGAAGCGCAGCCTCTTCGCCGCGCTGCAGATTCCGCTGGTCAAGTTTTCCGGCACAGCCGCCGCACAGCCAGAGGACAGCTGCTTTCCCGAGGGGGCCGAAATCTTTCCCACAACAGAAAACGCGTATCACGGCTTTGCCCTGCGGCAAGGCCCGCAGTGCTTGCTGTTCACTCCCCTGGAGCTCCAGCTGCTGGCCGGCATCCGCATGGATGTTCTGACCTATCTCGCGGCCTTGGAGGGCGCGTCCCCGGAGGCCCAGGCGGAAATCCAGTCAAACAACATTGAGCGCATGCTCGAAAAGATCAGCGTCCCCCCTCTGAGCCTGGAGCCCATCGGCCCGGAAAGCATTGAGCCCCTGGCGGAAATTGTCCCCTTCCCGGACGCCAGGGCAGAATACTTCGCTTCAGAAAAGGCCGGGGAAGCCATTCAGGCCAAGGCAAAGCGGAACGATCCCCTGCCGGAGCCCGCCGCGCCCACAACGGCTGAAATCAAGAGCTTCACGCGCCGCAGGGAGGACAACGCCCAGGCCACGCTGCGGCTGCGGAAACGAATCGCCCTCCTGGCGGAAAGAGGAGATATCTGCGCTCTGGCGCTGCCCCATGAATTAAACGGCATCCAGGACCTGCTGCGGGAAATCAGCATCCCGGAAACGATCCTCCCTGTCGTTTTGGAGCAAAGCCTGCAGCCCGTCACATCGGACAAGATCGTAAAAGCCGCGCGGCAGCTGCGCGCGCGCACAAACAGCTATATCTGCGGCGTGATCTCCGCGCCCATGAAAACGCGGGGCGGAGGGCGGCTGCTGCATCTGGCCGTGTGCCACGACAAGGACTATGCCCAGGTCCGCCAGCTGGAGCTGGAGCCGGGCGAATTGCCGCGGGACTGCCTGGCCGGCATCGCCGAGGCACTGTTTAGCCTCATCTGCGATTACCTGGATACGCAAGGGCTGCCGCCGCGCGGCGCGGAGCTGATTCCCCTGCCCCTGCCCGCGGAGGAGGACGAAAAGGACCGGCCCAGGCGCCGCGCCATCGCCACATCCTGCCTGGCGCTGATCTCCGTGCTCGCCTGCCTGGTGCTCACCTTCCAGGCCCAGCGCGGCAGCGCCGCCGAAACGGAGGATCTCACGATCACGAAAACCGCGGCCATCCTGGCGGATAACGCAGACGGCACCCTGCTGCTTGAGGCAACGGAAACAGACCCGGCCGGCACCTCCGGACATCAGATCTCACAGCCTGTGGCTGAGCCGGCCTCCGCGGCCGCGCGCTTGGAGGCTCCCGCGCTGGCTTCGGGGCAAAGCGACAGCCTGCTGCGCGGCGCGCTTTCGGCCCTGGCCAGTCTCAAGGACGACTCCCTGGTTGATCTGCCTCGCCTGACACGGCAAGTGGTTTCCGTTGTGATGGATTACCTGCGGCAGCTGCTCGCGCTGGCGGCAAGGCTTGCCCAGTCGGCGGCGGAGGCCATCAGCGACGCCATGGCGACGACGACGGCGCGCGCCACAACAACCAAGGCGCCAACGACATCCAAAGCCCCAACGACATCCAAGGCACCAACGACCACCAAGGCGCCGGCAACGACATTGTCTCCCGCCGTAAAACAGATATTTACCTTCACCGTGCAGGGCTACGGCCACGGCGTCGGGCTCAGCCAGGAGGGCGCGAAGGCCTACGCCACCCAAAGGGGCTGGACCTACAAGCAAATCCTGCTGCACTACTACAACGCCACGGGCATCGCCGTTAAACGCGACGCCATACCGCCCGCGCTGGTCACCCACGATGGCGCTACATACACACTGAAGGAATACCTCGCGCGGGTAAGCTGCGGCGAAATCGGCTATCCCAACAACGTGGCCGACGAGGCCTTTAAGGCACAGGTGATCTGCGCCTACACCATCGCCAAGCGCAACAGCTTCAAGACCACGACGAACAACCAGCACATGGCCAGCACCAGCAGCTGGAACACTGACTACGCGAAAAAGCTGCACGCCAAGGCCTACGCGCTGGTGGATGCCGTGCTGGGCGAATACCTCGCCTACAACAGCGGCGTGGCCGAAACGCTCTATTTCGCCTCCTGCGCCGGACAAACCACCAGCCCGAAGTACGTCTGGGGCGGCGACCCCGCGCCCTACCTCGCCGGCGGGCGCGCCAGCATCGAGAAGGTAGACGTATCGAGCCCCGTGTTCACCGTGGAAGAACTGCGCGCCCTTGTGAATGAATACAACAAGAAATATCCCGAAAAGAAGATTACCCTGGGCAGCGACCCCTCAAAATGGTTTGGCAAGCCCGTCACCGACAGCGCGGGTTATGTGATCTCCATCACGGTTGGCGACAAAACCCTCACCGGCGGCGATGTACGCTTCAAGCTTTTCCAGGGAAAGCTCAGGTCGCACTGCTTCAAGGTAGCGTTTACGGCATAGAGAATAGAAATAGAATATAAAAACAAAACCGAAAGAGGGCCAGTTGAAATGAAAGCATTTCAGCTGGCCCTTGTGGATGAAAGCGGGAGCTTGTTTGATTTTATGTTTCTTCATTGGCTTCGCAGCACACCGAGCACCACATAGCGGGCGCCTTCAAACTCATAGGAGCAGGTGGACAAAGCCACAACCCTGTCTTCCGGGCTGTATTGCGTCTGGCTGTCGAACGTGGTGTTGTAGGCGGCATAGGCCAGCAGCGCCTCCAGATTCACCTGGTAGGAGAAGGCCCGCTCCCGCCACTGCGCCGCGTCGATCACGCAGCCGTACAGCAGGTCAATGCGCTGTGCCGCGCCGCCGCCCGCGGTGTAGAGCAGAAAATACGGGTGCTCCCGGTAATATGCCTGGTCCTTGTATTTGGTAAGCGAGCCGAACATCTGCCCCGATTTCATGTTGTGTCCGTAGACAACCGTCAGCTGGTCCGTGAAATCGGGCGCGCAGTTGAAATCAATGAACAGGGAGCCGTTGGCGTTATAGCTGCCATCCGGCAGGCGGTGCAGGTAGTGGTTGTAATCCGCCGCGCGCATCACCGGATAATCGATGACGGTGCCCGGGCATTCCAGCCAGGCCACGGCGTCCGGGCTGACCGCTTGCAGCGCCGCGAAATCAATGACCCTGCCGCCCGCGTCCGTATCCCGCGCGGGCAATTCGCGGCGCACCGAATCGGCCAGGCGCGCATAGCTGTCCCTGCCCTCCCGGTTGGATTGCCATATGCCCGCCAGACGCCAGCCGGCCAGCGCCATGACAGGCACAGACAGCGTCAAAACCAGACACGCGGCGATTCTTCGGCCCTTTTTTTTGCGCATATCTATCCTCTCTTATTCGCCCTGCGCCTCCCGGGTATCACCAGGTAGCCCGCGCTGAACAGCGCCGCCGCGGTTCCGGCGCAGAAAAGGAAGGTGAACAGCAGGGTCTGAGACTCGTCGCCGGTTTTAGGTCCCTTGCCGGGCAGCTTGGCGTTATTCGAACCAGTTCCGCCTGTGCCCGCCGGCACGGGATCATTGGGCCCGGCTGCGCCCGGAACGCCCGGAACGCCCGGAGCGCCTGGATCTCCCGGATCCCCCGGCCCTGTCGCCCCCGGAACCGGCAGCGGAACAGGCACCGGCAGCGGCAGCGGGACCGGCACCGGAATGGGGATCGCCGGGATCTGCGCGGAGCCTTTGTAGATGTTGATGAACGACAGCGACGTCACCTGCCGGTTCGCGCCGTTGGTCACCACCCGCGATACCTCAAGCTCCCCGTCCACGGCACTCACCGTGTCGGTGATAGTGTATACGGTTGTGTCATAGTTATAGTCTCTCGCGCCGGTATTGACCTCCGAGACCGTGTAATAATACACACCCGGCTGCGTATAGGCCCACACGCCGAACTCCGCGCTGCCGGAGCCCGTGATCCACACGGTTTTCACGCCGTCGACCGAGCCGGCCGGCATGGGGTTGCCGGGGCTGCCCGCCACCAGCTCAAAGCTGAAGAGCGCGGGGCTTCGGGGGATACCGATCACGGTCTTCACCACAGGCGGGTCCACCATCACGAGAGGGTCGCTGGCATTGGTCTGGTAGGAATGCCTGTACTCCAGAGCCTCCTGCTTGTCGCCCCCCTCTTTGGAGGCCACAACGCTGTATGTCCCGTCGGCTTTCACGAGAACCTCCAGCGTATAGACCGTCTCGTCATAGACATAGCCTGCCGCCGGTTCCGTGGCATGGAGCAGCCTATAGCTGTATTTGCCCGGCGACGGGAACGCGATCGGACCTATGTCAAATTCAGAGTTTCCCGTAATGGAAAAGGCATAGACACCGGCAACCGTCCCCATGACCATGGGGTTGGTGGCCTGTATGGGCTCCAGCCGGTATTGAAAAGTTTCCGCCAGCGGCCCGGCCGCGGCCGGCTTGGCAAACACCTGATTCACCGTCAGCGTAACCGCCGCCGGCGCGGCGGACGCCATGGGCATCAGCAGGCAAAGCAGGCAGGATAGAATCAGGCCGCTCAGCAAAATCTTTCCGGTTCGCTTTTGCAATTTCATTTTCATGTGCCCCCCTTGTCGGGTAACTTTTTGGTTTGTTTTCGATTGGTGCGTTTTTGCTCGTTTTTTTGCTTATTATTATTTTTTTGCCTGGTGTTTCGTATGATCAAGGACAGCAGCAACAGCAGGATAAACAGCGGCAGGCAAATCAGGCTGATTTTAACCCATCGCGGGCTCCGCGCCCACAATCCGGGCAGCCTGTCTACCGCCAGCGCCATCGCGTTGTCCGGTTTTTCCGTTTCAAACGGGTCTTCGCGGGGCTCATCCGTGATTTTTCCGACGAGAATATCCCGTCCGTTGGTCGATGCGCCCGAGCAGGTGGAAAGCAGAACGATTTTGTCGTCCGCCGTCACCGGGACGCCGCGGGTATGAATCGACCGGGCAAGCAGCAAATCCAGGTACGCGCCGCGCTCTTCCCGCCCATTGATGCCAGCTCTGTATATCGTGCCGTCGTAGGCGTCGGTGTGGAGGAAGGCGAAAAATTCCAGCCCGTGCGCCCGCCCGCCGAAGTACAGCATGCCGTATTGCCGCGCGTCGAAATAGCTTTTTTCGACAAAGAGTCCGATTTCTCCGAACATGGCCTGCTTTTCCATGTGGTGGCCATAGAGGATGCTGCTGAAGTCCGCGAAGCCGGGGCTGTGCTCGCTTCCGAGGAATATCGAGCCGGAAAGCGAATATCGTCCCAGAGCGTCGGCGCTGACATACTTCTGGCTTTCGTCCGGGCTGTGCACAACCGGGTAATCGATGTTCGTGCCGTATACCGTAAGCCAGGCGAACACCTCCGGGTTCATGGCCCGCAGCTGCTCGAAGGAGGGGCTGTCCTCCTCGGCGCCGGGCTTATAAACCGCGAACTTCTCAGCGGTTGCCGCGTCAAATAATTGCTTCGAGTCCCACATGGCGTAGCAGCCAATGGCGATCAGCAGCAGTACGATGGCCAGGACTGCCGTATCAAGGGCTCCGTTTGCCAGCCGTATCGCTTTTATGCCGGTTTTGGCCGCTACGCCCATGTGCGGGTCTCTCCTTTCAGAGCGCCTGCGCGCTCATTCAGTCAGTGTTCGCTTTTGCTTAGCAGCTGTAGCCCTTCTTCGCCTTGCGGGCTTTCGCCGCCAGGAGGAACAGGCCGGCGGCCAGCGCCAGGGCGATCATGCCGATAAAGGGCAGGTCGTTGATGTTCAGGCCCGTGATGTTGATATCATTGCGCAGGTTGGTGAACAGCGCGCTGTTCGCGCCGTTGGTCGTCGGCGCCGTGTCGGCCACGATCAGCCCGGAGGCGGTAAGGGTCGAGCTCAGCGCGCCGGCCGGAAGGCCGCTAACCGCAGTGCCGCCGGAAAGGACGGTCAGGGTGGGGATGTAGTTGGTGGGGCTGATTTCCGAAATGGCATAGGTGGTGCCGATGGGCAGCTCGGGGATCACCAGGCGCTCGCCATGCTTGAGGCTGAAGTTCAGCGGGGTGCCGGGCACAACCGTGATGAAGCCGTCGGCGTCGTCGGCGGCGCCGTTGAGCTCCACCGTCACGTTGTCATCCTGGTCGTCCAGAACGACCGCTTCGTAGGAGGCTGCGCCCAGGCCCGCGGCGACAGCCATGGGGGGAAGGGTGATGGTCAGGGTGAAGTTGAAGTATTCGGTCACGTCTCTGAAGTCGCCGTCGGTCAGCTTTTCGATGCTCAGGTTTTTCACGTCGGTTTCGCTGTCGCCATTCACCTTCATGAAGCTGTTGGTGAAGATCATCTGGCTGTAATCATTGGTCAGGCTGATGCTGCCGGGGGTCGGGTCTTTCTTAAGCGCCGGGTCGCCCGGTTCGCCGTCATCCTCTGTGATGCTGATCATGCCGATGGCAAAGATATAATTGGTGCCGCTGTCGCTGTCCTGCTTGACATACACGGTGAGCTGGTAGGAGGCTCCGGAATAGATCACTGTCTCGTTCGTGCCGGCGGTGTAGCTGGCGCTGTCGTCCTCAGTGATGGTGTACACGTACTCGCCGGGGACCGGCCAGGATTTGCCCGCGAACAGGCTCGCCGACTCTTTGATGTACCGGGTAACGCCGCCTGCCGTGTTCACGGTAACGTTTGTGAGGCTGGAGGGGTCAAAGCTGATGGTGACCACGCCGGCGGTGCCGGGCATGGGAATGTCCTGCGACGCCACACCGGTGGGCGCGCTCTGGGAGGCCACGTTGAACAGGAAGTTCGCGGTGGGGAGGTTCGTGCCTTCCGGCATTTGCAGGATCTTGGTGATGGCCGCCTGGGCGGGATCGCTGAGTGTGCCAAAGGGGATGTTGGGGTCGGGCTCGTCCGCGAACGCGGTCATCAGGCCCGCGCTGAGGGCCAGGGTGAGCGCCAGCAGCATTGCCAGCAGGATTTTGGTCTTTTTCATTTCTTGTCTCTCCTGTTTTTTTGAATTTATACAAACATGATCTTTTGGGGGAGCATGTCTATATCGCTACAGATTTCTGCGCCTGAGGGCCGCGATCACGGTTCCCAGGGTGTCGCCCGTTTTTACCGGGCCATAGACGCGGCTGTCGGTGACATTGTCGCGCGCGTCGCCGAGAACGAAGACCTCGCCCTCGTTCAGGGTCAGGGGGAATTCGATGCCCTCCGCGTAGCGCTCGGTTCTCCGGTAGATCTCCCGCTCCTGCTGGAGCGCGCCGTTGATCACGAGCCCCTCGCTGGTAATATCCACCGTGTCGCCCGCGCAGGCGATGACCCGGCGCAGCTGCTTTTCTCCCTGGAAAACCAGCAGGAGAAGGTCTCCGGCACGGTAGTCCTTGTCCAGGCGGTAATACACCACCAGATCGCCGTCCTTGAGCGAGGGGCTCATGCCGGCTTCCCGGTTGTAGTGCAGCCCGTAAACGAAGGTCAGCAGCAGCATCCCGATGCCCGCGATCGCCGCGATTTTGATGGCAAAGGTTCTCAGCTCGCGCCAAAGCGTTGGGGGGGGCGGGCCGCCGGCCGGCCGCTCGCGGACCTGGTCCGCCTGGTCTTCCCGCGTCATGCCGCGGCCCTCCCGCGGCGCCGCCGCGCCGCCTGCCACATGATTACCGCCGCGCCCGCCAAGAGAATCAGGACCAGCGGGAACAGGGCCGCCAGGCTGCCGGCTTCTATGCCGCCGACGATGATGGTGCTCTGGTTATGGAAGGCGAAGCTTCGGTCCGCGGTCATCTCCAGCAGGCCCGTGTCGCTGCCCGGAACGCTTATGCCGTCCTCGCTGTCAATGAAGGACTCCGCGTAGCTCGGGTCGTCGAACTCCACAATGCGCACCTTGCCGTCCAGCGGCACCAGGTCGAAGATGATGCTCTGCCCGTGGGCAAGCCCGAACGCCGCCTTGCCGTCGCCGTCGAGCACCAGCGTGCCCGTGGCGCTGCCGGTGTAGGGCAGCTCCTTGCCCGCGCTGAGCGGCAGGTCGTCCCCGTCCGTGAGGTATATCGTGAAGGGGAATACCCGGAACAAGTCCGCGAAGAGGCCTTCCGCCGTTTTCGTGACGGTCAGCGTGGTGGGCTCGGCGCCGTTGGTGTGGTTGATCTCGTGGTTATCCAGCAGGTTTTTGTTGAACTTCAGCGGCCCGTTGATCACCTGCGGGGGCATGGTTCTCTGTCTGGAGGTGTTTCCGCTGACCAGGCCCGTGCCGCCGCCATAGTTGATGCTCAGGTTGGTGTAGCCCAGGCTGGCGTCCACCGGGTCGTTGTAGTCGTAATCCTCGGCGAAGATGCCGCCGCCGTCGCCGTTGGGCGCGCTGTTGCCGGTGATGGAGCCGCCGGTCATGATGAAATCGTCATAGCGCACGTACATGCCGCCGCCGTGGCCGCCCGCCTCGTTGCCGGAAACATCGCCGTCGAGCATCGTCAGGGGACCCCGGTTGTATATGCCGCCGCCGTCGGCCGCCGCCGTATTGCCGGTGACCGCCGCGCCGTCCCGCAGGGTGAAGGAATAAGCCGCATGCTCCACGCCGCCGCCATGGTTGCCCGCCCTGTTGCCCGAAATCGTGCCTCCGCTGACCACGGTATCCTTGTAGTAATCCCACAGGCCGCCGCCGTCAACGCCCGCCGTGTTGCCGGTGATCGTGCAATTGTTCAGGTACAGATCGCAGACATTGTTGTACAGGCCGCCGCCGTTGCTGTCCGCCTTGTTGCCGTTGATGACGCTGTCGGTCAGGCGGAATTCGTTTGAGCTGTTGTTCACGCCGCCGCCATCTCCGCCCGCTTCATTGCCGCTGACGCTGCTGCGGGTGATGGCGATCATGCCGACGGAGCCGTTGGCGTTGAACACGCCGCCGCCGTTGTTGACCGCCGTGTTGTTGTCGATGAAGCTGTCGCTGATATCAATGTCGGAATAGATTGAGCATACGCCGCCGCCTCTGTCGCCCGCCGCGTTGTTGCTGATCGTGCTGCCGCTTCTTATCTCAATGTCGCAGTACAGCGCGTATATGCCGCCGCCGCCGCCGGCGCCGCTGCCGCTGCCGTATTCGACCGGCGCGGAGTTGCCGCTGATTTCGGTGCCGGCGATCTCCAAGTCGCAATACATCGCTGATATGCCGCCGCCGTTCAGGTTTTGCGCGCTGTTGCCCTTGATTTCGCCGTCGGTGATTTCCAGGGCGCAGTTCACCGCGTATATGCCGCCGCCTTCCTGGTATGGCGTGATGTTGTTGTTGACGACGCAGTCGGTTATTTGCATGTCGGTGCTTTCGTTGTATATGCCGCCGCCGTGGCCGTAATACAGCATCTCATTGCCGCTGACGCTGGTGCGGGTCAGGGTAATCGTGCCGCTTTCGCTGGCGTAATTATACACACCGCCGCCATGGCTGGCCGAGATATTATTGTCGATAAAGCTGTCGCTGGCGTTGAAATCCCCGCTATTGTTGTATACACCGCCGCCATAGCCGTAGGCCCAGTTGTTGTCGATGCTGCCGCCCGTCATGGTGAAGGTGGTGCCCTGGTTGAGAGTATCGTTCACGGAAACCCCGCCGCCATGCCAGTAGGGCGCCTCATTGCCCGTAATCGCACCGCCATGCATGTTGAACACAGAGCCATGATCCATGTATACGCCGCCGCCCAGGCCGTTTGAAAAGTTGCCGCTGATCACACCGGCATACATCGTGAACGTGCCGCCGTTTGCATACACACCGCCGCCGTAGGAGCCCGCCGTACAATTCTTGATTTCGCCGCCGTTCATGACGAAATCGCCGCCCGCTGACAGCATCACGCCGCCGCCATATACGTTAAGGCAATCGCGGATGACCGCGCCGGGCTCCATGGTCAGAGACGCGCCGGTGTTCACGGTGACACTGCCGGCCGTCCCGGAGCCGCCGCTGAGCACGATGCCGTCCAGGGTCAGGCCGCCGTTCACAATAAAGTGAAAGGTTTTCCGCTGCGTGATGACATAAGTCCCGTTCGCGTCAGAGGTGAAGGTAACGGTCTTGTTCGAGGGAACCGTCACCGCCCATACGCCGCTGGGCGGAATCGTGGGCGGCGCGGGCGTCTGAAGGAAGGGGGGCAGATAATCGCCGGCGCCCCCGTAGGTGTCAGACAGATCCTGGTCGTTCTGGGTGGCGACGATGGTGTAGGGCCCGTCTGTGCCGCAATGGTCCATGGCGTCGGCCAGCCAGAAATAATCGCCGATGAAAACCCAGCCCGCGTCCTTATACACCAGGTAGCGGCTCGGGTCCACGTCGCCCTCCCAGTTGATATTGTCGTTGTTCAGCAGGTTCAGGTCAAAGCCCAGGGGGCCCGTGCCGGGCACAATGCCCGACGGCACCAGGAAGCGGCTGAAGGCCGAGTTCCCGCTGACGGTGGCTCCGGGGCCAATTGTGATGTTTCGGTACATTTCGTCCGCGTTCACGGGGTTAGCGTAGGCGTTCGAGGAGCTGTCCCAATAGTCCCCCGTATAGATGCCGCCGCCGTATCCGTCAGGCGCCGAGTTGCCGGTGATGGAGCCGCCGGTCATGATCAGCTCGCCGCCGTAGTTGTGAGCTGCATATACGCCGCCGCCGTCGGCCTGGGTGCTGTTGCCGGTGATGGAGCCGCCGGACATGGTCATCACGGCTCCGTCGAGCATCACGCCGCCGCCGCCCCAGCTGGTGCCATTGCCCCATTCGTCAACACCGCCCTCGCTGTTGCCGGAGATCGTGCCGCCCTGCATATCAATGATGGTGTTGCAGGCGTACAGCCCGCCGCCGCCGCAGGCCGCATCGTTGCCGGAGATATCCGCGTCGCCCTGCATCAGGAAGGAGCCCTCATCCAGCAGCACGCCGCCGCCTTCGCCCCAGGCTTCGGAGGCGCTGTTGCCGGTGATGGAGCCGCCGCTCATCACAAAATCGCTGTTTTCGACGTATATGCCGCCGCCGCCCCAGGCGTTTTCACCTACGGTATTGCCGCTGATCGTGCCGCCGGTCATGGTGACACTGCTTCTGACGATCCAGCTGTTGCGCACCAATATGCCGCCGCCGCCTCTGAAGCCCTGTCCCACGGTGTTGCCGCTGACGGTGCCGCCGCTCATGCTGAGGTCGCCTTCAAACAGATACACACCGCCGCCGCCGTAATGGCCATATTCCGCTTCCGCAGTGTTGCCGCTGATGACGGCGTTTCCGCTGATGTCCGCGTCGCCGTACGATACAAACACGCCGCCGCCGTCATCGGTGGTATAGTTATCGGAAATTTTCGCGCTGCCGCTTATGGCGAAATCGCCCTCATACAGATACACGCCGCCGCCGCCGTTGTAGGTAATGTTGTTGGAAACCTCGCCGCCGCTCATGCTGAAGTCGCCATTTGTCATGCTCACGCCGCCGCCGGGCCCTCCATAGGAGCAGTTGTCGGTAATTGTGCCGCCGGTCATCACGAAATCTGTGTTGTAGACATACACGCCGCCGCCGGGCCCGCCGTAGGCATAGCTTTCGGAAATCAGGCCGCCGTTCATGCTGAAGGAGCCTTCCTGGCTGTTCACGCCGCCGCCGCTGCCGCCGTAGGCGTGGGTATCGTTGATTTCGCCGCCATCCATCACGAAAACGCTTTGGTACGACAGATATATACCGCCGCCGCTGCCGTAAGTCCTCGTATCGCGGATGACGCCGCCGGTCATCGCGCCAATGGCGTTGGGCTTCAGGAACACACCGCCGCCATCGGCCTGGGCCATACAGTTCTTGATCTCGCCGCCGTTCATCGTGAAGGCGCCGCCGCTTTCCACAAACACGCCGCCGCCATATCCCCCATAAAAGGAGGAGGAGGAGGACATTGAGACGACGCCGTTGCAGTCGCGGATGGCGGAGCCCGCCTCCATGGTCAGCGAGGCGTTCGCCGCGATGTCCACGCCGCCAAGCGGCATGCTATATTGCCCGACCCCCGCCAGCTCAATATTCGCCAGCGTCAAATCGCCTTCCACCACAAAGTGCCGCATATTCATGCACTGCTGCCTGATGTAATAGGGTCCGTATTCGTCTGAGGTGAGCGTGACGCTTTTGCCCGAAGGAATGGCCACATACACGGAATTGCCGCTGGTGGGCGTGCCGACGAACACCGGAACCCCGGGCGAGCCGGCACTATTGTACCTGTCGGTCATATCGTCGTCGTTCTCGCCTGTCAGGGTGATGGTATAGGCCCCGTCAGTGCCGCAGGCGTCCACGGCGTCCTGCAGCCAGTGGTAGCTGCCGGCGGGTGAGCCGTCGCTGTCCTTCGTGACCACATAGCGATAGGCAAAATCCCACTGGGCATACAGGATAATGCTGCTGTTGAGGCTCACGGGGGTCTGACCCTCGTCATAATGCGTGCCCAGGCCGTTTGACTGCGTGTTCCAGCCCAAAAAGGCCGCGCCGCTGCCCATGGGGGCGGTAAAGCCGGTTTCCGCCTGTGTTTTGATCGTCAGCCCGACCGCGGGCGCGTCGGTGATCAAAACGCCCGTGTCCTGTATGACATCCAGGCCGCCGCCGCCGTTGGCCTTATAAGTGATCTTTATCGAGGGGATGCGATAGTTGATTTCGTGGTTCGTCATCAGGTCGCCGTCGAAGGGGTTGGTGCTTCGGTTGGTGAAGTCCACCGCGTTGATGGGCGGCAGGAAGCCCCTTTGGGCCGTGTTTCCGCTGACCACAGCGGAGGGTGCGACGCCGATATTCGAGTATCTCTGCGGGTCAGAGGGGTCGCCGTAGTCGTAGTCCCCCGAGAAAATCGCGCCGCCGTCACCCCCGGCTGTATTGCCGGTGATAAGCCCGCCGTCCATAAAGAAATAGCCGAAGGAGCTGGAATTGTAGCGCTCCGCGTACACGCCGCCGCCGTCGCTGCCGGCGATGTTTCCGGAAATCTCGCCGCCATGCATCGTAAAGGTGCTACTGGTAGAGAAATCATCATCGTAGCCGGCGTAGACGCCGCCGCCGCTGCCCGCGGCCGTGTTATCGGTAATCTTGCCGCCGCTGTACAAATCAAAGGTCGCTTTATTGTACACGCCGCCGCCGTCGCCGCCGCTCTCGTTGCGGGTAATCTCGCCGCCGTTCATGGTGAACGAGCCTCTTTGTTCGTTATACACCCCGCCGCCCGCGGCTAATTCAACAGTTCCATACATGACGACCGTTCCCTGCGCCCTGTTTTCGGAAATTTCGCCGCCGTTCATGGTGAATGAGCTGAACATGCCGTTGAGCAGCCCGCCGCCCCGGACGGCCTCATTGTCGTAAATCCGGCCGGCGCTCATGATAGATGGGGATGAGCTGTTGTTGAGTATGCCGCCGCCGCTCTGCTCGGCCTTATTGCCGTAGATCTCAACGCCATCCAGGTTGAGCGGGTAACTGCCGGAAAATCGAATGCCGCCGCCGGCTGTCGCCTCGTTGCCATAAATCGCCCCGCCTGACAGGGTGGCCGCGCAGGAGCCGTTGACAGCAAAGCCGCCGCCATAGCCACCAATCGCATTGTTGCCGGTAATCTCGCCGTCGGTCATGGTGAATGAAGAAATAGAGCTAAAGTATATACCGCCACCTGTGCTATCATACATCCCGCCGCCAGTCTGGTTTCTGGAAATCTCGCCGCCGTGCATCTCAAACCCGCCGAGACCAATTCTCACGCCGCCGCCCGACGAAAAGGCTACATTGTCGGAAATTTCGCCGCCATGCATGATAAAGCCTACGCTTCCACTTAAAGCGGAATACACGCCGCCGCCGAATTCGTTCTGGTTCTCAATAATCCTTCCGCCATGCATGGTGAACATGCCGTAGTTGTTATACACGCCGCCGCCGTTGCCGGCGTCATTGCTGACGTTGCGTGAAATCTCGCCGTCATACATGGTGAAGGATGCCCCGTTGTTTATGCTTACACCCAAGCCGTTGAAGCCAACGTTTTCGGTGATCAGGCCGTCGTTCATAACGAAGTTGCCGTAACAGTTGACGCCAACTCTGCAGTGCGTGATGACAGCGCCGGCCTCCATGGTCAGCTGCGCGCCGCCGTATGAAACCTCTATGCCGCCGGCGTTGTTCGCGCCATCCAGCGTGAGGTTCTTCAGCGTCAGCTGCCCCTCCACCTTGATGTGCTTGCCCGAGCCCGCGTACATAACGGTCCAGGGCCCGCCGGAGGACTGCAGCGTCACGTTCCGGCCCGCGTCGATGACCAGCGGCCCGGCCGCCATGGTCTCGTTCTTGCCCACTGTAACGGTATAAGTGCCCGCGGGCCCGGCGTTGACCGCGCTTATGGCGTCGGCCAGGCTGTCATACACGCCCGAGGCCGCGCCCGAAACCACGAATTCACCCGCCAGGGGCACAATCCCCATGGGCAGGCGCATGCCGGCGTCCATGCCGGTAACAGCCTCGTCGTCCCCGGCGATCACGATTTCCGCCGACCAGGCGGTCAGCGGCTCGCTCTGCCAGTCGATGGCGAAGACACTCTCCTGCGTGACGGCCATGGGAAGCAGATATTCGTTGCCGCCCGCGAAGCCCGACACAAGACCCAGCACATAGCTGCCGGAGGCCACGCCTTCAAATATGTATTCGCCCTGCTCGTCTGTCACGGTGGAGTCAATGGGCTCCTCCCGGTCGTCGAACGCGTAAAGGGCGACGCTGTACCCGGCCAGCGGGGGCTCGCCCTCGTCGCGCAGGCCGTTCCAGTCCGTGGGCAGCATGCCGTTGCCGTCCACCCACAGCGCGCCGGAAATGCTCGACGCGTCCGGCTCCTGGGCCTGCGTCCCCGCGATCGGCAGTATGAGCAGCGAAACCACCAGCCCCGCCATCAGCATGGCTATGCTTCTACGCAGTTTCATTTTTCGTCCTCCTTAAGCTTTGAAAGGCTTGTTGCTTGACATCCTGCCTGGCAGGGCTTTTACGAATTGGTGTTTTGCGCGTTAAAGCTATGGAACGATAACACGAAAATCCGCTCATTGTCAAGCGAAATTCCGGCTGTTTTTTCATTTTTTTCCTGAAATATATCTTTATTTTTCTTAATTCACAATAAGCGGGAATACATTGCTTGAATTGCACGCAGATATTGTCAGGCGCTTCTCAAATCCTGCCGCCGCCGGTTTTATCATAAAATTGCTTTCTTCCTCAAAAACACGCTTGCAATATTCCGCCAGTTGTGGTACGATAACGGTATGAAAAAACATACAAAAACCAACATTCTCATCATCAACCCCGACCAGATGCGCGCGGACGCCATGGGGCATCTGGGCAACGCCGCGGCCCACACCCCCCACCTTGACCGCCTGGCGGAGGAGGGCGTCTCCTTTGCCAGGGCATTTTGCCAAAATCCCGTGTGCGTGCCCAGCCGCTGCTCGTTCATGACGGGCCTGTATCCTCATGTGCACGGGCACCGCAGCATGGGCTTTTTGCAGCAGCCCCATGAGGGCAATCTTTTCGGCGACATGAAAAAAGCCGGCTATTTCACCGCCGCGACCATCCGCGACGACCTCATGGCCGGGCAGTACCCGAAGTATCATAAAGCGATGGTGGATCAATATCTGCCGGTGGCCAGGCCAAAAAAACGCGCCCTGCCCTTTCAGGCGGAGCGCGGCGCGCCGGGGAGCGATAGCTATTATTCCTTTCTGGGCGGAACTCAGCCCACGGCCTCGCCGGAGGAGGAGTATACCGAGATCGACGACCTCATGGTAGAGGGCGCGGTCCGAACCATCAGGCGCCGCGCGAAAAGCCCAAAGCCCTTCTTCCTGTTCGTGGGCCTGAACCGGCCCCACCCGCCCTATCAGATCGAGCGGAAATACTATGATCTCATCGACAAAGCAAAGCTGCCGCCGCGCGTTCCCACGATTCAGGACGCCGACGGCAAGCCCGGGATGGAGCGGGGGCTCCGGGACGCCCTGCGGGTGGGTGACTGGAGCGAGGAGCGCCTGGACGAGATCCGCGCGATCTATCTGGCCATGTGCGCGAAGGTGGACAACCAGGTGGGCCGCCTGCTGCGCGCGCTGAAGGAGGCCGGCGTCTACGACAACACGGCGGTGCTGTTCTTTTCGGACCACGGGGATTACACCACGGATTACGGCCTGGTGGAAAAATCCCAAAACTGCTTTCCGGACTGCCTGGTGAACGTGCCCTTTCTCATCAAGCCGCCCAAGGGCGTCCCCCTGGAGCCCGGCGTGCACCATCAGCTGGCGGAGCTCACGGATGTCTGCGCCACCGTGGCCGGGCTGGCGGGAATCACGATAGAGCGCCCGCATTTCTCCCGCAGCCTGCTGCCCGCCATGGCCGACAAAAACGCGCCCCACCGGGACTTCGTCTGCTGCGAGGGCGGGCGCTTGCCGGGGGAAACCCAGGCCATGGAATACGACCCGGCAAACCACTATCCCGAAAATCATTACGCGCCCCGCATGGAGCTCCAGGGCCGGGAGGACGGCACACACTGCAAGGCCGTCATGCTGCGCGACGGTCAATACAAATATATCCGGCGCATGGAGGAGCCCGACGAGTTCTACGAGCTCGCGAAGGGCGAGCGGCTGAACCGGATTGACGACCCGGCCTGCCGGGAGCAAATCGACCGGATGGAGCGGCGGATGCTGGACTGGCTGATTCAGACCTGCGACGTGGTGCCCATGGAGCAGGATTCCCGGCATACCCTGGCCTACATCAAGGGCGGGCTGTCGTCCCTGGGCCTGCCCGCGTTTTTGGGGGGCTTCGTGGGGCTCTGGCTGCGGATCACCCGGCAGGGGCCGTCGCAATTCCTGGATAAACTGGAACGGAGCGTTAGAAAAAAGTGATACACGCCTATCAATTGCACGGAAAAAACATCATACTGGACATCAACAGCGGGTCAGTGCATGTTGTTGACCCCCTGGCCTACGCCGTGATCAATTCTCAATTCTCAATTCTCAATTCTCAATTAAATAAGAGCATATTAAAAGAAAGATTTTCTGTCACGGAGGAAGAGCTGAATCAGCTCTTTGCCGATATTGAGGCGCTGATCGCGGCGGGCAGGCTTTTTTCCCCGGGGGAAGACTATGAAGCCCTGGCGGCGCGTACCCGGGAGCGCAATCGCGGAATTGTGAAGGCGCTGTGCCTGCACGTTTCCCACAGCTGCAATCTTACCTGTGACTATTGCTTCGCGAAGGCCGGGAGATATCACGGCGCAGCGGCGCTCATGCCCTTCGAGGTGGGCAGGCAGGCCCTGGATTTCCTCATTGCCCATTCCGGAACGCGCAAAAACCTGGAGGTGGATTTCTTCGGCGGCGAGCCCCTGATGAACTGGGAGGTTGTCAAAGCCCTGGTCGGTTACGCCCGGGAGCAGGAGCGGGAGACAGGCAAAATTTTTCGCTTCACGCTGACGACGAACGGTATGCTATTAGACGACGAGGTCACGGCATTCTGCAACCGGGAAATGTCCAACGTGGTGCTGAGCCTGGACGGCAGGCGGGAGATCCACGACGCCCTGCGCCGGGACACCCTGGGCCGCGGCAGCTACGATGTTGTCGTACCGAAATTCCAGCGCTTCGCGGAACAGCGGGAGCGCAGCCCCCATCATCTGAAGTCATATTATATGCGCGGAACCTTTACCCACGCGAATCCCGATTTCACAAAAGATCTGTATCACATGGCGGCGCTGGGCTTCCGCTCGCTTTCGATGGAGCCCGTGGTCTGCGACCCGGACAGCCCCCACGCCCTGCGCGCCGGCGACCTGGAGCTCGTCAAAAAAGAATACGAGGCCCTTGCCCTGGAAATGGCCCGGCGGCGGGGTACCAGGGAGAGCTTCGATTTTTATCATTATATGCTGGATCTCTCCCACGGGCCCTGCTTGTATAAGCGCGTCACCGGCTGCGGCTCCGGCACGGAGTACCTGGCCGTCACCCCGGCGGGAGAGCTGTATCCCTGCCACCAGTTTGTGGGGGAGGAGGCTTTTCGTCTGGGCAACGTGTGGAAAGGCGTCACCAGGCCCGAAATTTGCGATGAATTTCGCCGCTGCACGTTGTTTTCCCGCCCGGAATGCCGGGCGTGCTGGGCGCGGTTCTACTGCTCCGGCGGCTGCGCGGCCAACGCGTACCACGCGGGCGGTTCGATCCACGGGCTGCACGAGGAGGGCTGCGAGCTGTTCCGCAAGCGGATGGAGTGCGCGATATGGCTGGCGGCGGCGCATAGATGAATATCTATCAAAATAAATATCTATCGAATATAAATAAAAGACAAAATAAATAGCAGGAGGCAAATGACAATGAAGCTGTTGACAAAAGAGCTGACGAAGGAACTCGAGACCATGCTGCAATCGGACAAAATGCCGGTTGTGCTGGATTTTTACGCGGACTGGTGCGGCCCGTGCCGGATTCAGGGGCCGCTGTTTGCCCAGGCCGAGGCGGCGCTGGGCGGGCAGGCGGCGTTTTATAAGGTGGATATTGAGGCGCAGCCGGAGCTGGCCGCCTCCTATGGCGTGATGAGCATCCCGACGATTGTTGCGGCGCGGGGCGGACAGGCCCGCTGGCGCAGCGTCGGCGTCACGGGAAAAGACGAAATTGTGGAGGCCGTACGGGCTCTGCTGTGATTCCCCGCGCCGGGTAAATCACGAAGCGCAAGGCCATTCCCGGCTCAATCTCTTATCACATATTCCCCCAGCTCCTCGATCATCCGGAAGGGCAGCACGGCTTCGATATAGAGGCCGTTCATGCGGAACTCCTCGAGCTCCAGGGCGCCCTCGGCGCGGATACGCGCGCTTTGGCCGGAAAGGGCATAGGGCAGCAGCAAGCTGACCCGCCGCCTGCCGGGGGGCAGCAGCGCGGAAATTTTGACGAGCAGCTCCTCCAGCCCCCGGTTTTCCAGGGCGGAAACATGCACGCCCCCGCCGATAACGGGCATCGACAGCACCTCGGGGGGGACGAGATCGCATTTGTTGAGCACGTGCAGCACGGGAATCCCCGCCTCGTCGCAGCCCAATTGGTGCAGCAGCTCGGTGGTCACGCGCATCTGCTCGGCGCATTCGGGGTGCGAGATGTCGCAGACATTCAAAATCAGCGCGGCGTTGAGGGCCTCCTCCAGGGTGGAGTGGAAGGCCTCCACCAGATGGTGGGGCAGGCGTCGCACGAGGCCTACGGTGTCGATGAGCATGACCTCCCGGCCGTCGGGAAGGCGCAGCGCCCGGGCCGTGGGGTCCAGCGTAGCGAAGAGCTTGTCCTCGGCCAGCACACCCGCGTCGGTGAGCGCGTTCATCAGCGTAGATTTTCCCACATTGGTGTAGCCCACGATCGCCACGGACTCCACGCCGTTCTTACGCCGCCGCGCCCGCTGCAGCTCCCGCCGCCGGCGCAGCCTTTCCAGGTCCTCCTCCAGGCGGCGGATGCGCGCGCGCATGACGCGGCGGTCAGTTTCCAGGTTCGTTTCGCCGGGGCCCCGGGTGCCGATGCCGCCGCCCTGCCGCGAAAGCCCCATCCACTGCCCGCGCAGCCGCGGCAGGTTATACTTGAGCTGGGCAAGCTCCACCTGAAGCTTGCCCTCGCTGCTCTTTGCCCGCGCGGCAAAGATGTCGAGGATCAGCATGGTGCGGTCGATCACCCGGATATTCAGCTTGTCCTCGGGGTTCAGCTTGTGATCGGGGTTCAGCTGGTCCACCAAAAAGCGCAGCTGGCTGGGGCTGAGCTCGTCGTCGCAGACAAGGAGGTTGGCCTCCTGCGCCCCGCAGAGCTCCTTGAGCTCCTCCAGCTTGCCCGCGCCCAGATAGCCCGCGCGGTCGGGCGCGCCGCGCTTTTGCACCACGGTAAAGACCACCTCGGCCCCCGCCGTGCGCGCGAGCTCGGAAAGCTCCTCCAGGGACTCCTCAGCGTCATAGGCGCCGGTATCCACGGCGGCCAATACGGCGCGCTCGGGGTTCAGGTTTTGCATATTATCCAACATTATTTGGTCCCAACGATATATTTTTCATAAAAGCTTTCGATGGCCGCGTGGAAATCCTCCACGCCGCCGTCGTTGAAAATCGTGATATCCGCCAGCTTCTCGCTTTCGGAGGTGTGAAAAATCTTCTCCTCGCCCGCGTCGTATTCCCGCAGCTTTTCCACGCTGCCGCCGTCCCGGTCGGAGCCCCGCGCCAGCATCCGGGCGTAGCGTACATCGTCGTCGCTGATAACGATATCCACCAGCAGGAACTCATCGCCGAACTGCTCCTTGAGGAACATCACGTCAGAAAGCGGGCGTACACCGCTGACCAGGTAGACCGGCGCGCCGCTTTCGCGGATTTTTTTCACGATCTGCTCGGGAAAGAAGGTCTGCCCAAACGCGTCCATATATTTCCGCGAGGTCTTGTGCAGATTTTCGCGGCTGAGCTCCAGGCCGTCCCCGGCCGCCAGCTCCCGCACAATGTCGCCGATAGACGTCATGGGCAGATCATATTTTTTCGCGATATACTCCAGAAAGAAGTCCTTGCCGGTTCCGTTTTTGCCAACCGCAGCGATTACCATAGCAGCCTCCGTTTTTTTGTATTTGATATTTTGGACATAGCTATTCTACCGCGAAAACGCGGCTATGTCAAGGATTGATTTATTTGGGCTATTTGATTTATTTGAGTTCTTTGATTTATTTATTTGATTTATTTGATTTGTGATTTATCGCTTTGCCTTCAGCCAGTCGTGATATTCCCGCTGGGTAGCGGCGCCGCTGCGCAGGCGCAGCCGCCACCGCTGCGCGTCCTCCTTGAATTCCGCCAGCTCCTTCTGGAACACCGCTTCGCGGCTTCGCTTGGCGCGGTTGGCCTTTACGTTGTATATCTGCTTATAGAGCCGCGCGATCTCGTCGCTGAGCTCAACCAGGGGCGCGGCGGGGGCGCCGCAGGCCTCCCGGCAGCTGATCTCCGGATGCGCGGGACAGGGCCCGCCGCAGTAGCCCTCCACGCTTTCGGCGGAAAGAAAACAGCGCCCACAGCTCAGGCAGCGCTTGAGCAGCACGCGGCCACGTATCATCTCGATAACAAAGGCCTTGAGCAGGTGCGTCAGGGAGGAGTATTCCTGGCAAAAGCTCAGCTCGAAGGGGTAAAGCTTTTCCGCGGCGTCGGCCAGCAGGGCTTCGAAGAGCCCGGCGCGGTCCCCCGGCAAGGCGGCGGCGCTGCGGGCCTCCAGCAGCGCCGACCAGGAGCCCATCATGCTCTCCATGGCGGCGGCGCCCCGCACCGAGGTCTCCAGGGTGGCTTTTTCCGTGTAGCGGGTCAGCCGGTCCACGTCGAAGAGGCCCTCAGCGAAGGTGTAGGCCGCCAGGCGCACAATCGGGTCAAAGCCCTTCTCCTGCTTGCACAGCAGCACATGCTCCACGAGCTCCCGCAGCGGGCGCAGGCTCGCCTTTCCAAAGCTTTCGCGCCAATAGAGCTGCTGCACCCGCCGCAGGTCCTCCTCCTCGGCCAGCAGCTCGCCGCAATCCTCGTTCATAAACGCCAGCACCATATGGGCCGGACTTTTCAGCTGCACATTCCATTGGATATCCGCCTCGCCGAGCCTGTCGCGCAGCGTGAGGGCACAGGCGTCGCTGTTGGCGGACCGGAAGCATTCCAATACCATATTTCGCACCTTTCGTTATGTACACATTATTCTATTATAGCATAGCAAGCTTCCGGGGCAATGTCAAGAGAATAATCGGCTAAAAAGTAGAATCTGGTCTTTTTTCGGGCTGATCCTGGCAGTTTCAGGAATATTTGGCAAATTTGGCGTTTCCCTATTGACTTTTTCGCCGGGCTTGCTATAATTTATAAGATCATAAAAACACAGCAAAATAAAAGAAAACAAAAGATCTCTTGCGAAATTGATATTGGTTGCCAACGGGCGCACACAGTGCGCCCCTACGATGATCCTTCGCGATGGGCTGATATCGAATTGAGGCAGAATTCATAGTAGGGGCGCACTGTGTGCGCCCGCTGGTAAAAAGCACCCATTTCGCAAGAAAATCTAAAAGAACAAACAACAAATGAAAGGAGCCCGGATATGGAACTGATTCAAGTAGTACTTGGCATCTTCAGCGATCTTTTCGCGACCTTTGGCTGGATCACCGAGAAAAACACCTTTGTCTACGATCTTCTGGCGCCGATTATCAGCGCCTTTGCCTTCGTGATCAACTTTTTCAGTGATCTGTTCGCGGTGCTGCCCGTTGGGTAAGCCCTGCGAAACACCAACGCAAACGAAAAAATCAGGAGCCGGACAAGCGCCGCCTCCTGATTTTTTGTTTTAATTTGAAAAACGAATCTCGCTTCAGGCCTGGACCGGGATAACCCGCAGCCACTCGCTGAGCGTGTAGGCCAGCGCCCCGTTGTGGATTCTGCCGGTATCGTGGAAGTGCCGCAGGATGCTGTAGCGGTATTCCCGGCTGATGAAGGAATAGGGGTCGCCGTTGAGCATCAGCGCGTACATCCAGGGCTCTATCTCCACCTCCTCCATCATAAAGCGGCGATAGAGGTTTTCCCCGCACAGGTCGGCGTCGTCCTCGTTGATGAGGCCGTCGCCCGTGCAGTCGCCAAAAACGACGACGGTATATTCCCCCAGCGGGGTGCCGTCGTAGGCCAGCAGGGTGACCACCGCGCCCGTGCCCACATAATCGGCGTTCTCGTTGAGCGTGACCTCCAGCGAGCCCACGTCGTCGATCCACAGGCATTTGCCCGCCGTGAGGGAGAAGTCCGCCGCGTAAAGCCCCGCCTCCTCCGTTCGGTCCGGCACGCCGAGGAGCAGCTTTCTGGCATGGTCAATATGGACGCCCACAACGTTGTTGCCATACAATTTGGGCTGCCCGCTTGGCTCGGGCCCGGCCTCGCCCCGCGGCTGCGGCATATGGCGGAGATAGGCCGTGATTCCCAGACCCTCCGCGCCCTGAACGAGCTTCATCTCCCAGACCATCAGCATATCGAAGCCCAGGAAGGTACCGATGCTTTCCAGGTCGCCCAGGGCGACGGGGTCAACGGTGCCGGTGCTGGACAAGGGAATGGAGCCGATGCCCTCGGCGGCGGCGCTTTCCAGGTAGTAACAGTCGAAAATAGAGGAGAAGGCGCCGACACGGCCGATTCCGCCGCCGACGCGCGCCGTACCCGCGCCGGAGCCGCTCACCGGGCCGGTGGAGTAACAGGAGGCGATGGAGGCGATCTCAAAACAACTGCCGATGAGGCCGCCCGCGTTAGCGGCGCGGGAAGCGTTCACGGCGCTGGATTCGGCGGTGATCCCGCCGAAATTCACGCAGTCATTGAAGAAGGGCGCGCTCACCAGATAGCCGGCGATGCCGCCGGAATAGGCGCTGCCCAGGGCGGACACAGAAAACACAGGGCCGAAGTTCGCGCACTGCTCCATGCCGCCGCCGGTTTCGTTGAAGCCGGCAATGCCGCCCGCCAGAGCGCCCACCGCGGAGGCTTCGGCGCTGTGGGAGCGCACCGACACCCCGCCGGCGTTGACGCACCCGCGGAAGTGGTAGCTGCTTCCGACGATGTCGGTGCCGTTGGTGACATAGCCAGCGATGCCGCCGCCGCAGCTGTTGTTCGCCCTCGTGCCCTCTATAACCACCGCCGCCGCGTTATAGGCGTTCCAGATGCCGGTGCCCATATGGTTATACTGGTATCCCACAACGCCCCCCGCGAAGTATTCGCCGGAATGGGCGCCCGTGCCGGCATCCAGGACCGTCACGCTGCCGCTGACATAGCAGCCGTCGATGGTGCCCCCGTTGAAGCCCGTCACCCCGCCCGCGTATACGCTGGCGGCCGTTTCCTCCATGCCGGGCAGAGCCGCGTCGAGCACCTCCACGGTGATCTCGCAGTTTTCCAGCCAGATATCGGTCAGTGTGCCCTCGTTCACGCCGAAAAGGCCCGCGCATACCACGTCGTCCAGGCCCAGATAGTCCGCGGTGATATTCACCGCAAGGCTCTGGATGGCAAAGCCGTTGCCGTCCAGGGTACCGGTAAAGGGCTGCTCCGGGGTACCGATGGGCTCGAAGTCCCCAAAGAGCTTCAGGCTGATATTCTTAGTGAGCCGGTAGCTTCCGCTGAGGTTGCCGCGGATATCATCCAGCTGCTGCGGCGTAGAGATCAGGATGGGATCCTCCGCCTGAATCTGAAAGGCTCTGCCTGTTTTCGCCTTGGCCGTCTCGTGGATGGCCGCCGCGCGCAGGCGGTGCACGGAGCTGATGGCCTCGGGCCGCCCCGCGGGCGCGCCGGAAAGGCCGAACAGCGGCAAAAACGACAACAGGGCGGATAAAATCCAACCGATGATACGCTGCAACATAAATGACGTCCCCCTTGCTAGAAGCTTACAAATTGGCGATATATAAAATAAAAGCTGTATAATTGGAGTATAGCATAGATATCATGAAAAAGCAAGAAAAAATTTGGCCCAAAAGACGCTAAAAAGACGTCAACAGGCGCAGTTGACGCCAGAGCGGCGCCCAAATGAAAAAATGCTTGACTTTTTTTGCAGCTATGCTATAATGTTACGGTAGTTATGGGAGAGTTCCCGAGCGGCCAAAGGGAGCAGACTGTAAATCTGCCGTCAGTGACTTCAGTGGTTCGAATCCACTCTCTCCCACCAGAAAATCCGGGCAAGTCCTTGTAGCACAAGGCTTGTCCGGTTTCTCTTTTTCAAGAGCAAACCGACCGGAACGGCAAATATTGGACAGTTTGACGACAGATTTTTACCCGCTCAACAGACGAATCTGTCGGACAAAACCGCATAGGCTCTGTTCTTCCTGAATACGCTATAATAGCGCAAGAGAGGGAGGACATCACCATGCCGAGAAAACCAAGCGCCCGCCCCATCACCCTGCAAGCGGAGCCGAGCGCGGCCAGCTACGCGGAACTCCAAGCCGAGTTCATCCGATTTAAGAAGCTGCGCAACCTGTCCGAGCAGACAATCAAGTATTACAATGACTGCGGGCGGTTCTTTGCCGACTTTTTCAGCGAAGCCGCCATGTGCGACCAAATCACCGAGGACACCTACTATGATTACATTGAGTTTTTGCACGACAACAAGCCGAATTTAAGCCCGGCCACGGAGCGGTCTTACTTAACGGGCTTACGCGCCATCCTGTACTACGGCATGAGGAAGGGCTATATCAAGGAGTTTATCATCCAATTGCCAAAGGTTGACGAGGTGGTCAAGGAAACCTACACAGACGCGGAAATCAAGCTGCTGCTCAAGAAACCCGACATGAAAACGGCCCGCTTTGGAGAATACCGCAATTGGGTGCTGATAAATTACATGCTTGCCACAGGCAACCGGGCCGGGACAATCGTCAGCATTCACCTTGAGGATGTGGACTTGGAGAACAACACCATCATCCTCAAGAAGCTCAAGGCCCGCAAACAGTATATCATCCCTATTTCAAGCTCATTGGCGGTAGTGCTGCGAGAATATTTGGGCTATCGCAAAGGAGAACCGGGGGAAAGCCTGTTTTGCACCGCCTACGGCAAGCCCATGACCACAGACGTTTTGGAGAAGGAAATTGCCCGGTACAATCGCAAACGCGGTGTTGAAAAAACGTCACTGCACATGTTCCGGCACACCTTCGCCAAGCAGTGGATATTGAACGGCGGGGACATGTTCCGGCTCCAAAAGATTTTAGGGCATTCCAGCCTTGAGATGGTGCGTAAATATGTCAACATGTACAACGATGACTTGCAAAACAACTTCGATAATTTCAACCCGCTGGATAACTACTTGGGCAATGGGGCCAGACAGGATAAAATATCCCTGAAAGGTCGCAAATGAAAGAAGCTCCCCATTTTGAACCCATCCCCCGCGAGCAGCTATTAGCGGCCCGCCAAGCCGACCTCCCCGCCTACCTGATGGCGCAGGGTGTAAAACTCATCCCAGCCGGTAATCAGGGTAGCTTCCGCATGGCCGAGCATAACAGCCTGTTTATCACAGGCAATAAATACGTATGGAACAGCCGGGGCGAAAGCGGTAACGCGATTGATTTCCTTCGCAGCTACTACGGCATGGATTTTCGGGAAGCGGTGGAGGCTTTGACGGCTGGCGGGGTAGAGAAAAAACCCATTATTCAACCGCCAGCAGCCCCGGAACGCTTTGACTTTGCCAAGTTAGAGCTTGCGCCCAACATGGGCCGCGTGATTGATTATCTGCACCACCAGCGCGGGCTATCGGCAGAACTCATCACCCAGCTCATCCGCCGCCGCCAGCTTTTTGAAGAAATCCAACACCATGACGGCAAAGAATATCACAACGCCGTTTTTCCCATGTATGACGGCGGCGCGATTGTCGGCGCGGAACTCAATGGAACCATGCCCCAGCAGCGTTTCAAAGGCATCAAAACCGGCTCCAAATATGGCTGCGGGTACAATCTGTCTTTCGGTGAGCAAACCGCCTACGCTCTGTTCTTTGAAAGCGCCATTGATTTGCTGTCCTTCGTTGACATTTCCCGCATGAGAGGGAAAGACCTGGCCGGGTGCCGGTTGACCTCCCTCGCGGGCCTGAAGCAAAATATCTTCGACCACACCATGCACTCCCTCGGGGAGCAGGCGCGGCCTGTTTTGTGTGTCGATAATGACGAGGCGGGAACTGCTTTCGTGCGCAGCGTCCAATCGGTCAACGCTGGCGTGAAGATTCGTCAACCCGCTGCCGGGTTCAAGGATTGGAACGACTGGCTCGTAGCTCTCAGGTCGCGGCAATCGCAGTAGCCGTCTTTGCTGCGGGTGATTTGTCTGGCCGCGTGTTCGTTTTTTCAGTGTGCCGAGAGTGGCAGAGCCGCCCAGCATTGTCAAGGGTTCGCAAGCCGTGTTCACGCCCTTGACCCTGCTGGCCGCCCCAGCGGATGACGGCACTATGAAAAAACATCACACACACCCAGATCAAATCTACCCGCGCCAATACGTTGACACGCTAAGGTGTGCCTGGGAGGAATGTGGCAAGTTTGACCGCTGGGGTCGCTGCACCCACGAAAGCCGCCGCCTCGAAATCGTCACCAAAAACGGCGCGCTCCTGCTCTCCCGCTGGGAGTAGCATTTCACTTGACAACCCCACCCAAACCACGCACCCTTTTTTTCTCTACCCCGCAAACATTTTGGCCGCCGTCAGGCGGTTTTTTGCTTTTCTGTTTTGCAAGAAATGGAGAATAACCGCCTGTTGACAAAACTATGGGACAGGTTATATTTAGGTCTAGTTAATATTGCAAACAGAAAGCGTCATCATGCCATTTGAAGGACAGTCATATATCCCGCCAGAAGCCGAAAGCTTCCGGGCTCCGGCGTCAAATGAAACTGCCGCAGCCCCTGAAAACAATGACATTAAAAAGGAAACGCCGGAAAGCTTGGCCGAGCAGGCGCGAACCTTTGACGAGTGGCGCACGGTTTTTGACCGCGCCCCCTATGGCAGCCTTCTAAGGGAATCCGCGTTGGAGAAAATGTCCGAACAGGCCAAAACGTCCGATGACTGGCTCACTGCTTATGACTATGCCCCCGAAGACAGCAGACCTTCGCAAATCGCGCTGGCAAAAGTGTTTGAACAGACCCAGACTTATGATGCCTGGCGTACCGTTTTTCGGCGTGCCCGCCCAGGCAGCAAACTTGAGCAAATCGCACAAAGGAAAATGGCCCAACTATCTGAAAGCTTTCGAAATCCAGAAGAAGAAAAACCAATGGCTGCCTAAAAGAAATTTCAAGCTAGCCCTTGTCCTGATAATCGATTTTTTCCCCACCCAAACCCTCACCCTTTTTCTCACGGCGAAAGGCCGCCATTGCCTCGGCTGCTTGGAGCGCCTGCCTTGTATTTTTCACCTGCTCGCAGTATAGCAGACAGTTCCTGCCTGCTTTGAGGCGGGCATTATGAAAAATACCAAACAGACCCCCCGCGCCGCCGGGGCAATAGCGGCTGTTACCAAGGCTTTGAACGCTATCGCTCAAGGCCATGTTTTCCGATTTTGCGACCACCGCGCAACCGATTGGATTGAGGAAAATTTATCTCCAGAGTTTCAGGCGACCTTGTTTTTGCTGGCTCACCTGCACCAGACAGACAGACATTGTCTGAGCAAGACACAAGCATTTCGCCTTTCCGTTACACCAAATGGCTTGCAAAAAATCGTGCATACAGTCAAATGGCCCAGATACCGGCGCACATATTACTTTTGCCTGGATTGGCCCATCACCGATACAGTCCTTATCGTTAGGCAAGGCAAGCTGCAATGCATGAAATTTGCACAGGAGCTTTAGTTGCTGTAAAATCCCCTTGAAAGTTAGGTGTCAACAGAAAGGGGAATTATACGAATTGTTTACTAACCAGCGTTATCTTACCTGCGGCATTGAGGCCGAAATCCCGATGGAGGCGATAGCGGCTATGTGGATAGCCATTGAGCTTATGCCCGAACCCAAAGACCGCTATCAGTTCTTTGACCTTGCCCCGCTGGGCGGCTGTGTACAGCGAATCACCCACAATCAAGAGCAGCCGGAGTATACTTGCGAGGTATATGCGCCGCTGCTGTTGCCTGACGCTGTGCCGGTCACTGCCAAAGTCTATGTCATTGATGATGGCGACCATTCAACCATGCTTCTGGCAGATGAATATTAGGGGGTGAGGAAATCAAAGGCCAAGTCACAATCCAAAGCGCAATTGACGAATTGCAGAGAATGTTTAGGCTCCTCAACGCGACATATTTCAACAATGAATTGGAACGGCCCGTCATCACCATCTTGACCGATCACACCGGCGGGGCCTATGGCTGGATTACCGTGGGCAAGGTGTGGAGCGACAAAGACCAGCAGTATTACCGCGAAATCAATCTGTGCGCTGAATACCTGAACCGCCCGCCAGAACTGGTCATTACCACCCTCGGCCATGAGATGAGCCACCTGTGGAACATGCAGCAGGGCATACAGGACACCAGCCGAAAAGGGCAGTATCACAACGCCAATTTTAAGGCGGCAGCAGAGATGGCGGGGCTGATTGTCAAGCAGCACCAAACCCACGGCTGGTGTATCACTGAACCTGGGCCGGAATTCACTGCGTTGGTCAAGAAACACTGCCGGGCCGGTTGCTTCAAGCTGGAGCGCATGAAAACCTACCGGGACGGCACGCCCAAAGTCACCAAGCCCGGCGAGGACGGCAAGGAAAAAACCGTGACGCGCACCCGGCAGAGCTACCGTAAATATGTCTGTCCCGGCTGCGGGCTGATTGCCCGCACGACCCGCGACGCCACACTAAAATGCGACCATTGCGACAAAATTATGACACTTGACGCTTAACTTTCAATCTGGGCTGGCGGGGTTTTCCCGCTGGCCCTTTTTCTTGGGTGGGATATGTGTTTTTCTATTCCCTTCAAGATAACAGATAACGGCTGACGTTCAAGGGTTCGCAAGCCGCTGCCGCGCCCTTGACCAATCAACCGTTATCTGTAGCGATAGGGGCATTATGAAAAACACATACCCCACCCAACCCTCGGCAAGAGCTAAGGGCAAAACCCACAGGAGATACATCGCTGCGCGCTTTGTTTCCGCACGAGTTAAACAGGAAATCCCGCAGAAAGTGCAAAACGGCATGTGGCTTATGCTGGAAATGTTGCCTGTGGAGCCAGATTGCCTCATCGCTTACTGGCTGTTTCCAGAGGAAGGAGGCGTGAGCATCACACAAAAGCAACACCTGCCGGAATACCATCGCACGATTCGGATGACCATAGCCGTACCCTCCTGCGCAATTTATGTTGTCGATGAGGATGACCGCTATACCATGATGTTTCATGAAGAATTTAACGAAGTGTGGTGATGCTTAACTTTCAATCTGGGCTGGCGGGACTTTCCCGCTGGCCCTTTTTCATCATCCCTGCCCACCATTTCAAAAATTCCGGGTCGCTGGCAAGGGCAGCGAATATCCCGACCACAGCCTTAAAGTCCGATTCCACCGCTGGGTCAAGCTCTTTTAGCTCTGGGAAATACTTTAGCAATATCCCGCCGAGGATGATTTTACGCCGGGTATCTCTTGAGCGTTGGGCTGATTTTTGCAGACCCGCCGCCCTAATTTCGCGGTTCTTTTTCTGTTGCTCCTTGGTATAGGCCCCCACAAAATCTGGTTTTGTCACTGGCCTCCACCTCCCGGCTATTCCTGTTCGCGCTGCGAACAGCGTGATTTGGCTACTCATCCTTTTATTCTCGCATATGTTGTAGTAGTCCGCCAAATCACGAAGTGCGCACTTACACACCGCTCACGGTGTACGTGCGGCCTGCGGCGCTTTTGCGCTGCGCGCATTCCATTTTATACATCCCGCCGCCGCTTTATTCCGCGCCGTGATTTGTATAAAATGGCGGGCCGCATACGCCCACCCCACGAAGTCTGCGGACTTCGCGGGGACCCCGGGTGCGGCTGGGAGACGTTGCGGGACAGAGAAAAAAGGAGGCAGGGAGCGTGGCGATCTATCACATGAGTATCAAGACCATTGGCCGGGGAAGCGGGCGGTCATCTGTGGCCGCCGCTGCCTATCGTGCCGCCGAAAAAATTTATGACCATCGCACCGGCTTGACCTTCGACTTCGAGAAAAAAGGCGGGGTTGTCCATTCTGAAATCCTGCTACCGGAACACGCCCCGGAGCATTACCAAGACCGGGCTATCCTCTGGAACAGCGTGGAACACGCCGAGAAGCAGAAGAACGCCCGCACTGCCCGCGAGGTCGAAATCGCCCTGCCCGCCGAACTTGACCGAGAGGAACATGTCAAGCTGGCACGTGAATATGTGGGGCAATTTGTCAACCGGGGGATGTGCGCCGACCTGAATATCCATGACAAAGGGGATGGCAACCCCCATGCGCACATCCTGTTGACTACCCGGCCCATGAACCCGGACGGCACGTGGGCGGCGAAAGCAGCCAAAGAATATATCCTTGACCGGCAGGGCCAGCGCGTCATGCTGCCCAGCGGCGAATGGAAAAGCCGCAAGGTGCCAACGGTGGATTGGGACAAAGGCGAAAACGCCGAACTCTGGCGGGAAGCATGGGCGAAAATCGTTAACCGCGAGCTAGAACGCCACGGCCTCGAACCCGTTGACCATCGCAGCTTTCAGCGGCAGGGCCTTGACTTGGAGCCGACCCAGCACCTCGGCCCCACGGCCTCACAGATGGAGAAAGAGGGCCGCCCGTCCTATCTGGGCGACCAAAACCGCGAAATCGAAGCCCGCAACGCCCGGCGAGAACACGGGCGGCATGTGCGTAATCTGGATGAGCGCAACTACACCCAGCGGGAGCAGTCGCGGGGCCGGGAAAGGGGCCGATGATACCGGCCTCCCTGCTGCTGACCATAATATTTGGCGCGGGCTTGCTGCTGCACCTTGACCAGCGCCAAAGTCCCAAGCCACCTAGAGAGCTTTTGAATGTTAAGCCTCAAGGCTTCATTTTTGGCACATATAAGAGCAAATATTTCATCAAGAGCGAGAGCTCGGACGGCCATATTTTAATCTGCGGCGGGGCGGGCAGCGGCAAGAGTTCGAGCTTGGCTATTCCGTCCCTGCTGGCGTGGCAGAGCGCCATTTTTGCCATCGACATCAAGGGGGAGCTGTCGGCGGCCACGGCAGACAAACCGGGGGAGCGAAAAATCTTCAACCCCATGAGCTATGAAACATGGGGCTTTGACCCGTTTTATCTGCTCAACAACAGCGACAACGCAGCCCAAGAGGCCCACGAAATCGCCGCCGCGTTGGTACCAGAGCCAGCCAATGTCAAAGACCCGTTTTGGATACAGTCGGCCCAAAACCTATTAACCGCCTTGCTGCTGCATTATCACGCTGCCGGGCTGTCTTTTGTCGAAACCATCAAAGAGATTTTGAGTAAGCCGGTTGATTTACATGTCAAATATGTTTTTGAAACAACCCAAAATGAAGCGGCCCGGCTGCACATGAGCCAGTTTTACACTCTCGAAAACAAGACCCTCGCCGGCATTTTTGCCGAGGTGGGTAATGCCATCCGGCTCTTTGCCACCGATAGGCATGTCATCGCCGCGCTATCCAAAGAAAACAACATCAGCCCGGCAGATTTGGAGCAGGGCATTGATATATTTTTGAGCATTCCAGAGGACAAGCTCGACCAATGGAAGCCGTTGTTTACCCTCATAACCAATCAATTCTTAAAACATTTTGAGCGGCGGGACGAAAACAATGCCCGGCCCATCCTGTTTTTGCTGGATGAGTTCCCCCGGCTGGGGAGGATTGAGCCGGTGGTGACGGGCCTGACCACGCTGCGGAGCAAGAAAATCACCATCGCGCTGATTATTCAATCGCTGGCCCAGCTGGATTTGCTCTACGGCCCGGCCCAGCGGCGGGTGATACTGGATAATTGCAGCTACAAGGCGATTTTGGGGGCTTCTGACGCGGAAACGCAGGAGTATTTCAGCCGATTGGTCGGCACGGTGGAGGCCACGCGGCAGGGCCAAAGCACCAGCTACGCCGCCGATGGGGACGAGGAGCGCGGGCACACCGTCAGCCAACACACGGTTGACCGGCGGATTATCCAGCCACATGAGTTTGCCACACTAAAGGATGTGGTGCTGCTCACGCCGTGGGGGTATTTCCGGGCGGGGAAGGTGAGGCCTGACAGTTAAGTGTCAAGATTTATATAACATTTTATAAAACATCATATATGACATTATATAAAACAACGTATTGCACATTACATAAAAGGTGATATATTAGCCCTATGGCAGAAAAACCAATCATTATCACCATCGGCACACTCAAAGGCGGCCCCGGAAAGACAACCGAGGTCTTTAACCTCAGTGCGCTTTTAGCTGAAAAACACCCCGTTTTAGCGGTAGATGCAGACCCGCAGTTTAATTTAACCGCAAATATGAGGGTGAACGTGATGGGGAAAGGCATCAAAACAATCAAAAATGTCTTTGAAGGTGGTTATACCGCCGAGGAAGTGATCTATAAAAGTCCTATTCCCGAGTTGCCGAACCTTGACATTATCCCATCTTCCATTGAATTAATCGCCACAGAGCTAAATATCGTTAACTTGGCCGGGCGAGAGCATATTTTCAATAATTTTATCTTGGATAATTGGGAGTATTTGAAGCGATACAAGTACATTATAATCGACACCAATCCGAATTTAGGAATGATAAATCAAAATGTCCTGTTTTCTTCTGACCATGTGATATTAGTCTCTTCAATATCGCTTAACAGTATTATGGGCGCAGAATTATTTATCGCGCTGTGGACAGGTATCCGCCAGCGGTTGCGTAAGCTGGATAATGTAGCCGCTTTGGCACTCAATAACTATGATGGGCGGGCCAAAAAGGACTTAAAAGAGCTGCTCGAATACATTGATGAAAAAGAGGATTTGCGCGACATTCTATTAAAGACCATCATTCCCACCAGCGCGGAAATCAAAAGAACCGAAACGCGCCGCCGTCCAATCAATCTTTTGGGTGGGAAAAAAGCCGTCAGGGAGGCCAAGGCGGTGTTTTTCGATGTTATCGCAGACCTGAAAGAAAGGGGGATTTTGTGAGCAAAAATAACTTTTTTAAGGCAGGAATGGCTATTTTCGAGCAAGGCGAGCCAGAGGCCCAAGCAGCCGCCGCGCCAGCACCAGCGCAGGAAACCCGGCTCTTGACCGATATTGTGACGAAAATCCCAGCAAAAAAGCGAGGGGTCGCCAGCACCTACTACATAGACAAAACCACCGCACAGGCTGTGGAGCGCGAGGCCAAACGGCGCGGGATAAATAAAAGCAAGCTGGTTGACGAGGTGTTGAAGCGGGTGTTTATTGATGGTTAAGGGTCAACTCAAAACTTTTTCTTGCCTTTCCCCTCTGGACATGATATACTGTGAGATGGTTTGAGATGCCCAAAAACGGTCGTTTTTGGGCATTTTTGTCGTTTTATCGGGCCTCCCTTCCACAATCGGAATTTTGCCGAATAAATCAGTTTTCCTACCACCTCTTTTTAGAAGATTAAACAAAATCAAAGCTCTAACTTGCTATAATCAGCGAGAAACAAACGGGCGAAATCGCGAGGCTCATTAACGACCGTTTTTGGTACTACCTGCGACAGCATAGCCCAAATTACGCATAGCCAAGCCCCCTTGTTTCATAATTTGAAGCAAGGAGAGGTTGATAATGCTAAAGGGGTATGCCCGCGCAAGCCTTGAGAAACAAGCGATTGACCGCCAGCTTGACGAGCTGGCCGCCGCCGGGGTTAGCCCCGGCCACCTCTATCAGGAGAAAATCACCGGCACCAAGCGCGATAGGCCGGAACTGAACCGGCTATTGGCCGCGCTGCAAGCGGGCGACACGGTCATCACGGTGGAGTTATCGCGCGTGAGCCGCAGCACCAAAGACTTGCTGGAAATTGTGGATTTGATTCACCGCAAGGGGGCGCACTTCCGCAGCCTCAATGAAACGTGGCTCGATACTACCACCCCGCAGGGACAGCTCATTTTCACTATCTTTGCGGGCCTGTGCCAGTTCGAGCGGGATTTAACCGCCGAGCGCACCAAGTCGGGCTTGAAAGCTGCCGCCGCTCGAGGGCGCAAGGGCGGCCGACCCGCCACGAAGCCGGAACAGGTGGCGGCAGTCGAAGCCCTGCGCCAGGCCGGGACAAAAATTGACGACATCGCCGCCCAAACAGGCGTGGGCCGCTCAACCGTCAGCCGCATCATCGCAGCCATGAAAGCGCGGGAGGCCGGGGCTGATAGTTAAGGGTCAAACGCGAACAATACCCAAAACTAATAATTTTTACGGAGGACAATATAATGAGCTTGGAAACTAGCATTGACAATTACTTGGTAGCAAACGCGAAGAACTTCCCGGAAGAAAAAATACCGATGTTGCGACTGCGGATGATGGAAATGGGCAGCGAAGAAAAAGTCGCGGCGATTTCAGGGCTTGGCCTGAAAAGCCCGATTGTCTGCCTGATTATCGCCATCATCCCCTATGTGGGTTGGTTCCTTGACCGCTGGTATCTGCGGGAGTATTGGTTCGGCTTTATCAAGGCAATTACTTTCGGCGGTGTATGTGTATGGTGGATTGTGGATATGTTCACCGCCATGAAGCGAACCCGCGAATACAATTTCGATGCCATCATGAATTACATCAACAGCTTTGATGTGCGTGGCGGCGCACCGCTGAATACCAGAGGATATTGACTGTTGTGCCTCCGGCCTAATTGTCGGAGGCAAATTTCTTGGTCTATCAACATTTTTCTTGCTTTTTCACAACGGCGGTGCTATACTTGAAATTAGCTTGATGACAAGGATTTTTCCTGTAAACCAAATTAATGGGGGTAATTTTTATGGACAAGCTGGGTAAGCGTTGGATTTCCGTTTTTATGATTTTTGTGATGACAACTACATTGTTTGGGTGTGGCGGCGGTTATACATCCGGCAACGGCAATGACTACAGCGCAAATGATGTCAATGGCGAAACGGCGGGCGCAACTGATTCTACAAAAAGCATAGGAAGCTCATGGCAGGAAACATCGGACAGCGATAACGCAAGGATTTCCTCTCGCTTTAATCTCTTTAATAATGGCTTGGCGGCTGCGGCTGGCAACTGGATTTTATACAACAATCCAAATGACAATGGCTTTCTTTATCGCATGAATGCAGATGGCAGCGAATCCACACTATTATGCGCCGTGTCAAATGCGCGGGATATTGCTGTGAGCGGGGAGATGGTTTATTTCAGCAGCTACACCAGTTATGGTGTTGGTCAAAAAATTTGTGCCTACAATCTGCGGACTGGCGAGCTGCGCGATATCTTGAATGAAAGCGGAACGATGCTCCAACTCCATAGCGGTAATTTGTATTTTATGCAAAGCGGCAGTTATGTTGTGGGAGGTGTTATATGCAAGGTGTCTACCAGTGGGGTTACAGGCAAACAAGAAATATATAATCAAACCGCTGTCAGCGATTTTCAGATTACGAACGAAGGAAGCATCTATTTCAAATCAGGTGATTTTTTATGGAAGATGGACACAAACGGCGGCAATGTTCAGAAAGCCTACGAGCAAGTGTTGCATGACTACTCTAGTTGGGATTGTGTGGAGCGTATAGGTGTAACCGCTGATCGTGGAAACATTCTATTCTTTGGTGAATACCCGCAACAGTTTGACTGGGACAAGTATTTCTTTGGAATTGAATCGCGCAAAAGCTCATACGTTTACAACTATTATAAAAATCGCGTAGCTTACTCGGATGGGTTTGGTGTGTATTTGGTTGATACCAGTCAATACGCTGGCCGAGAGATTCGCGGTATTGAAGCCGGAGAAGGTGAAAAGCTGCTAACCGCCTCAGATGTCAGCCGCATTTGCATTGTAAATGGCTGGGTATTTTGCTATCAGGTCAGCACTTCCGGCATGGCTTCTGTACTAAACATGATACGCCGGTCAGAATTGGCCTAACCACTATATTTAAGGAGGCTCTTCTCATGGCAAACTGGTTTAAGCGATTACTGGCGGTTTTGTCGGTCACGTTATTCATGCTGCCGCTATTTGCGTGTGCGCCGGACAACAATGGCAACGGCAATCGTGTTCTTTATCCGGAAGAAGCGCGTTCGATGGAGGATATCATTGCAACACCCTCTGAGGGACTATTTGCCCTGAAAGGTGAAATATTGTTGATGGCCAAGGATACCGCCCGCTTTGAGGAAATAGAGCGACTGGTTTTCAACAATGGCGGGAGGCTTGTGGGCTATCATGAGAAATTGGGATTTTATCACGGAAAGTTCAATGCAGAAGATTATCAGGCATTGGAGGCTGTGGTTGCAAATCTAAAAAACGCTTCTGGCGTAATAGCCGCTATCCCCAATTATTTTCATGAAGGTGCCAAGCAGGCGAATTGGGTGACGAATGAAATGAATCAATCGGAAATTGACAGCACTTCTCCCAACTCATGGGGGCAAAATCTTATTCGTATGTATGAAGCTCACCAATTGCTCGAAAACCAACAAACCTCACAGGTGAACATTGGAGTGTTAGATTCTTGCTTGAATTACAACCATATTGATTTGCGGATTCCAGAAGAAAATGTGCGCAACAAGCAGCTAACAGAAGATGGTCGAACGCACGGCACCCATGTAACAGGTATTATTGCCGCAATCAATGGCAATGATCTTGGGATCAGGGGCGTTGCCACGAATTCAAATGTGTTTTTCACAGGGTTGGATGCGGATTTTTTTGATTGGGACGCGGAATTGATGTATAAAAAATATAGTTTAGATATCACGGGAAACAGTTGGGGCTTTGTCTCTTCATTTCTCTATGGTCTAAAATGGCTGGCCGATAAAGAGTGCCGTGTCATTAACATCAGTTCTTACATCGTTCCGGATAAAACACCAAAGGCAACGGCAAATGAGATTTTAGCCTTTGCCGAAACGTACTTGGTGAAATATTGTGAAAAGAATCCAAAGGTCTTGATTATCAACAGCGCTGGCAACGATTGTATTAGCGGGAAGGATTCTTATGGCTTTGCTGCTATTGCGCGGCGCGCAAATCTGACCGACCAAATTATTGTTGTTGGTGCCGTGGATTCCAAATCAGTTTATGCCTCCTATTCCAATTATGGCAACAATGTAGACATTGCGGCTCCTGGCGGTGACTCAATCATTGAATATCAAGGCCAGACAATGCGCAGCTTTGCATTTACAACAGTATATGCCGAGGGAGACGAATTTGAAATAGTTCAAGCCGATGGTGTTTTAAGCACCGTACCCGGCAACACATACGGCCTTAATGACGGCACGTCCACAGCCGCACCATTTGTCACGGGCGTTGCGGCCCTCATTCTTGAGGTCAATTACGATCTCATGCCAGCAGCAATTAAAGGCCTACTACTTAGCACAGCGAAAGATCGCCTTATAACACATACGGCACCAGATGGCAACACGTATAGCTACCCGTTGCTAAATGCGCAAAAGGCAGTCATGGCCGCAATAGAAACTCTGCCCAAAGAAACACCACAATCAACAGAACCAAAAACCCAAACCGAGCCGTCAACCAAACCCGCCGCCATCTCCTATACTTGGTTTAAAGAACCCTACTTAAGCGCTTTATTTGAGATTGATGTTCTGCCAGATGAAAGAGGCGGCTATTATCAAATGTACTCCTTTAAACATCGCTATGATGGCATATATTCTTATCACCGGCAAGGTGGCTATGGATTGTTTGATCAAGAGGGGAATGAGTTGGTTCGAAATGATTATACCGATGTTGGCTGCGGATACGATGGAATGTATTGGTTGAGCGAGCCGGACGGCGATGTCGATGATTTCATCTATGATAAAGCAAAGGGCTTGCGCCGCAACAGCACATGGATTGAGGTAGCTGGCACCGCGCCCCAACCAGGAATATTTTGGATTTCCAGTCAAAATCGCTTCGCCGCGAATGACGGCGCGGAAGCAATACTGTATGAGTATGTTGATAAGCCGCTTACCCTCGCAGCACAAGCAGCAACTGTCAGCACAGATGATTGGGGCGATCAGTGGCTCAATGCAAGTGGTGGCTACGCGATATTCAATAACAGCAAGAAAATGACAGACTTCATCTATGATGACGCCGGTTCCTTTTCCGATGGCATGTGCGCCGTCAAGAAAAACGGCAAATGGGGTTATGTGAATGAGCAGGGAACGGTTGTGATCCCCATCGAATATGAGGCCAACTGGCTTTATAACGATTATCGCAATGAATATACTTGTATGTATGCCTTTACTGATGGGCTTGTGCCCATCAAGAAAAACGGAGCATGGGGCTATCTCGACAAATCCGGGGCGATAGCAATTCCCTTTGAATTTGAAGCGGCAAGACCTTTTTATAAAGGCAAGGCTTTTGTGATGAAGGATGGCGCGTGGGGAATTATTCAGCTGGGGTAAACTGTGGGAAATATGATATGATTTTAGCCTGATGAAACCAGTAGTGAAAAAACAGAAAATACTGATCTTTCTCATTATGATTATTGCGATTTTAGTTGCAGGAATACTCGCCGCTTTTTATATTCATTCGACTAATGTAAGAGAGTTATAATACCAACAATGGAAAAAGAAAAACGAAAAATGCTTTGCTGCTTTTCGATTATTTTAGTCATAACAATTTTATTTCTGGTTGGAATATTAGGAGGGTTTATGCTTACTCGTTTAGTTGAACGCAGAATTGAGATTAATCAAGCGAATCCATTTACGCCACGGCTTAATCCCATCAATCTCAATCTATCTCCTTGACCCCTAACTCTCAAACCTTTCAACCTGAAACCTAAACGGCTCACTGCCCGGCAGCCCGACAATCGCCTCCCCCAGCCCCAGCCCGGAAATATCCCAATCCTCCACGACATTGCCCTCGCGGATATGCTCAACAATATTGTTCCCACCCGACTTGTAAATCTCAGCCTTGCGGTTATGATCAAAAATGCCCTGCACATAATTTTTGCTCGCCCGGTCGCCCAGCCGAAAGACAAAATTAGAGCTAAAGCCAGATAAGATGCTGGCTGCCAGCCCAGAATACGCCTCGTCAATCTGGGTCACATTTTGTACCCCAATGATGAACTTGACGCCCAGTCCCCGGCCCAAATTGACGGCATTCTCAAGATATTGCAGATGCGGTAGCAGCCTAAATTCATCTATCATAAACCAGACATTGCCTTTGCTCCGGCCTCGGCTCAAGCTCTCCTTGATAGCCATGTCAAACAGCAGCCGGTAAATCGGCGTGAGCATATTCGCCACGCCGATGTCGTACTCCACAAACACCACCCGGCCCCCTTTCTCCCTGACCAGCTGGCGCATGGACAAACTGCCCGCGCGGGCGAAATTGCTTAAAAATGTTTTGCGGGAAAGCTGCTGCAGCTCGGAAAATACCCCGGTGGACTGCGGCCCGCTGCCGGATAAATACGTTTTCATGGCGCGCAAATCGTCATACAGGTCAAGCATTTCCTGCCATGTTTCAATCGGCGAGCTGTCCATGTAGTCCTTCAGCCCGGCATTGTTACGGGGCAGCTCCGAGCGGCCAAAATGTAGCAGCAGGGCGGCAAACAGGTCTTTGGCGGCGTTGGGGAAGAACGGCTCTTTTGACCCGTGAATCTTCTCGTAAAACAGGGTTTCGGCTATCTCAATCACACTCTCGCGCCTCCGGCCCTCGTTGGTGGTGTCGATTTCGGCAAAGATGTTCCAGTTGTCGGCCACGCCCTCTATCTCGTTGTCATTGGAAATAACCACATCGCCGGGCATATAAAATTTCTCGTGAAAATCGCCCTTCGTATCAAACAGCACCATCACATCATCCCGGCCCAATGACCGGCGCAATTGGCTCACCACGTGAAAAATGGCATTGCTCTTGCCGGTGCCGATGCCGCCGATGAAACACAGATGCTTGCTGAAAATGTCCGTGTCAAGGTCGATGGTCGCCCCATCCCGGCCCGGCAAACGGCACAAAATCGGCTCTTTATTGGGATAGGGCGGTTGCGTATTATGCAACCGCCCACCCTCGAACACACCGCCGGGTAAATCGCGGATTTCTTTGATATTCATACTTTCCATGCCTCATAGGCTTGCTTCTTATCGGTTTTCAGGTCAATCAGCATGGCTCCTAACTCGGTCATCATCAGGTCGGTTTCCTCCGTGGGCTTGCCGCACAGGGAGAGCAGGACATGGTTGGCTTTGTCAGCGTTGCCAATGCTGATTGGCGTTCCCGCGCTCTGGCTGGAATACACGTTGAGGAAAAACGCTTTTTGAAAGGCCAGCAGGAGGATAATCAACACGCCCGCGATGATGGCCGCCAGCCCCAGCAGCACACCTAGCCCGGCCAGTACCATGATTTGCGCTGGCACATAACGGCTTCCTAGCCCGGCCACACAAACCCTGGCCCCAACTATGCCGCCGATCATCACGGCCAGCCCAATGATAAACCACATCAGGTTGAACTTGGTGCCATAGAAGCTGCTCAGGCCCGACACGCTCTTGATTTCGGCTTCCTCCACAATGCGGTTGCCGGGTTTCTGGTCGGGCGTTTTGGCTTTATCCGCGCCGTGGAAAATCACGCGCTCAGTGGTGACGGTCAAATGGCCGTCCAGCTTGGGGAAATTCCACCGGGTGCAGTGGTAGGTCTTGACCGTGCGTTCGTTGTTTTGCTTGGCAAAGGCAATGTCCATGATATGTTTCTCCTTTGATTGTTAGGGGTCAAATCAATCGGCGGCGCACCAAACATCCACTTTTCCGTTGGGATGATTGGCAAGGCTGACAACGGCCCCGCTGTAAGCTTTGGTGAAATATTCAGCCGGATTTGTTTGCCGCGACTGGATAAAGCTTTTGCCGCGCGCATCCATTTGCTCAATGACCGCGTCATCGGTGCAGACCAACACCATGTTGTCCGGCACTTTTAGCCGGATGGTGACGGTGCTGCCGTCCGTGTAGAAGGTGAAAAAGGTCGTATTATTCTCCACGTGCCGGTTGCCGGTGATGGTGCTGCCGTTCGTCAATTTGATGGTCGCAGTGGCCGCCGAAGGGTTGATAGTGATTTCAGCCAAACCCGTGATATCCGACTCTGGCGCAGTAACCGGCGCGGAAGTAGTCAGTGCCAATGTCGGCGGGTCGGCGTAGCTTTCCGGCTGCCAGTCATCGGATGAAAACGGCGGTTGGGTCGGTTCTGCCGGGCCGGGCTGCCGGTCGGCAAAAATCCCGATGAAGATGATGGCAGCAGCGGCCACGAGAATCACCGCGCCAATGGATGCCACGATGGTTACGATTTTCTTCTTCTCCAAAGCGTTCACCTCAAATTTTGATTTTTGGTAAGGCACAATTTAGCGTAAAAACCTGACATATAGCTCATCATTGCTGATGAGAGCGGTTAATTGCGTGCCAGCCGGGAGGATTTCGCCATCGGTTCCCCGGAAGCCCGCCGGTGCGCCGGTGATGTGCCAGCGGCTGGGGGCGGTGTTGGCAATCCAGTCCGCCGGGATGGTGATGGTCGTGTTGAGAGGCAGATAGACCAGCCATTCATCGGGGTTGAGCTGCTTGCCCTGCGTTGTTTTGGAGATGCTGGTGGCCTTGAACAGGGTCATTACCTCCGCGTCAGATGGCAGGGTGTTGTTTGGCGCGGGTGGTTGGGTGGCCGGGGCCAGTGGCGGCGGATTGGTTTGTGCCGCCGTGGGTGCAGGGGCCACTGTGTAGGTTTCCTCCGGCTGCCAATCCCAGTCATCGTTTGAATACGGCGGCTGGGTCGGTGTTACCGGGTCAGGCTGCTGGTTGGCAAATATCCCGATGAAGATAAGGGCAGCGGCGGCAATAAGAATCACCGCGCCAACAGACACCACGATAGTAACGATTTTTTTCTTCTCCACAGCGTTTACCTCAAAAATAGATTTTGTACAGGCTATGCGGGCTTGGCCGGGAATATGACAAGCTATTTTTGTTTGACAGTTAAGCCTCAAACTAATGTTTTATATGCTGTTTTGCATAACATCATATATGAGCTTTTATAAAATGTTATATAAAATATTTCATACGATATTTTATAAACTACCAGACAGCACAGAAAAGCCCCAAATCGAAATTGGGGCTTCCCTTTTTATTTGCGGTGTGGTAGATTTATGTTCGCTAAAACTTCAAATCTACATAGATTGTTTGTATTATATCAAGCGTCTTGATGTAAGTCAACAGTCAACCGGGCAATCAAACGCCTTTTACCCAGATTTCAGTTTTATAACGGCAGCCGCAATACTAGCGGGATATAAAAAAAGAGGGTAAACCCTGTTTGGTGGGGGACTGTGCGACGGTATGCCAATGGCAGTCAACCAATAGAGGAGCAGCAACCGCGCCCAACGGACGGTCGCTCCCTACCGCTGGAGTATCCGGCGGGTGAGATAGCCGTTAGGGTGCAGGTCGCGCCGGGAGAAA